>DBTW01000140.1:0-5840 GCA_002307245.1 Spirochaetaceae bacterium UBA1306
AGTAGGAATGACAATACGCATTGATTACTCCTGTTACTGATCCATTTGGTTGGGAAACACAAGATGAGCACTAAATCTTCACAAGAACCAGATAATATCCACGCATTCGTCAGTATGCAATTATTTTTATCGAGAATAACGTGATTTTTAATGGAACAGCTCGCGCCACCGTAACACTGTCCCTATGACTATTTCAGCCCTAGTGTGGCGTCCAATTCGCTTCGCTCAACCGTAGTGGACGCAAAAGCCCGCCCCGCATGGCCGAAGGCGTGTCGGGCTTTAGGCGTTCCGCATTGGGCGCCACACTAGCTCTGTCCCCATAGGCTAAAACGCCTATTTCCCGAGGTAAAAGCATATTGGATGATCGAAGGATGACCGAAAGCCACGTTTTCCAGAACCCCATCCTCCCCGGTTTTTTTCCAGATCCCTCGATCTGTCGAGTCGGGGAGGACTTCTATCTCGTGAACTCGACCTTTGCCTATTTTCCCGGCATACCGGTGCACCATAGTCGAGATCTCGTCCATTGGGAGCAGATCGGCAATGCCTTGGACCGAGGCTCCCAGCTGCCCCTCGACGGCGCCGGCATCTCGCGCGGCCTCTTCGCGCCCACGATCCGCCATCGCGTCGACCCCTCGGGCAAGGGCCGCTTCTATATCGCCTGCACGAATGTCGACCACGGAGGCAACTTCATCGTCGAGGCCGAGAACCCGGCCGGCCCCTGGTCGGAGCCTCACTGGCTACGGGACGCCCCCGGCATCGACCCCTCGCTCTTCTTCGACGACGGGGCCTCGGACGGAAGGGCCTGGTACTGCGGCACGCGCCCCGCGCCAGAGGGGCCCGCTTATCCGGGCAACTGGGAGGTCTGGCTCCAGGAGCTCGACCTCGCGACGCTATCGCTCAAAGGCGAGGCGCGCGGCATTTGGCGGGGCGCGCTCCGCGATTGCATCTGGCCCGAGGGGCCGCATATCTATCGCAAGGACGGCTGGTACTACCTCACCATTGCCGAGGGGGGGACGGGGCCGGATCACGCCGTCTCGGTCGCCCGCAGCCGCGGGCTCGTCGGCCCCTGGGTAGGCGATCCCCGCAATCCCATCCTCACCCATCGCCACCTCGGCCGCGATTGCCCCATCGCCAACGTCGGCCACGGCGATCTCGTCGACGACGGCCATGGCGGCTGGTGGATGGCCCATCTCGCCGCCCGCCCCTACGGTGGCCTCTATCAGAACATGGGACGCGAGACCTTCCTCGTACCCGTGGCCTGGGAGGACGGATGGCCCCTTCCCTGCCCCGGAGTCGGCAAGGTCGAGGCAAGCGGACCCGCCCCTCGGCTCCCCCGATTCGACGTCGAGCCCGTCCCCGCCTGCGATGGCTTCGAGGATCCCGCGCTCGCCCCGCACTGGCTCTCCCTACGCGGCCCGGCCTCGGCCTTCTCGAGTCTCTCCGAGCGCCCCGGCTTCCTGCGCCTCAAGCTCGGCAGCAGCCTCCGCGACAAAAAGCCCGTCAGCTATATCGGCCGCAGGCAGACGGATATGTCCTTCTGCGTCCGGGCGGCCCTCGAATTCTCGCCCTCGCACGAGGGTGATGCGGCCGGCATAGCCCTCCTGCAGGGTGAGGACTTCCACTACCGCCTCGAGCTCGCGATATCGCGGGGAGGACGGGTCGTGCGGCTGATGGCGGCCGAAGGGCCGGGCCCTGACAGAGTCGTCGCTGAGCGCGGCTTCGCGGGCAACCGAGTGATCCTAAGCGCGGAAGCCCTCGGGCAGGAGCTCGCCTTTCGCTTCGGCCCCAGGCCGGGCGCCCTCGCCGTACTCGCCGAGGGCCTCGACGGACGGCTCCTGAGTACCGAGCGCGCCGGGGGCTTCGTCGGGACGACGGTCGGCATGTTCGCGGCGGCCGGGGACACGGCTGAAGGCCCCGGCCCGACGGCGGCTGCCGATTTCGACTGGTTCGAGTATAGGGCGCTATAGACCCATGGGGCCGCAAGCTCAGCCTTTCCTACACGATAGGGAATTCACCCTATCAAGGCATCAGCGATATGCCGATGCCGCCATTCCAAGCCAGGGGTTATTATGGCCGACCGACCCATAGAAGAGAAGTTTCCTTAAGGAGGTTCACATGAGAAGAGCGATCCTAGCCATAGCGTCTCTCGCGGCGCTCATCGCGTCCCCGCTCGCGGCGCAGACGGTGGACAAACTGCCTACGACCACGCTCCCCCCCATCACGATCACGGTCTTTACGGTCAACACGAATTTCCCAATCCCGCCGGAGGACAATCGCGCCTACAAGCTGATCAAGGAGAAGCTCGGCGTCACCTTCAAGTGGGACATTGCCGTCGGCGAGGCCGATCAGAAGATCGGCGTGATGATCGCCGGACAGGACTATCCCGACCTCCTGCACATCAATTCCCCCAAGTTCATCGACGCGGGCGCTTGCATCCCCCTCGAGGACCTGATCGAGAAGTACGCCCCGAACCTCAAGAAGCACTATCAGTCCAACCCGGTCACCTGGGCGAAGATGCACGAGAAGGACGGGCACGTGTACTGCCTCCTCGACTACGGCATCCCAGAGAACGGAGTCGTCGACACCGAGTACTACGGTCCCGCCATGTTCATCCAGAAAGCGATCATGAAGGAAGCCGGCTTCCCGAAGATCACGACGATCGACCAGTACTTCGACCTCATCGCCAAGTACAAGGCCAAGCACCCGACCACCAAGGACGGAAAGCCGACGATCGGTTTCTCCATCCTGACCTACGACTGGCACAAGTTCGACCTCTGCAACCCGCCGCCCTTCCTCGCGGGCTACCCGAACGACGGCGACGGCATCGTCGATCCCAAGACCGGCAAGTACAGGATCCAGTACTACGGCCCCGAGGCCAAGCGCTGGTACAAGCTCCTCAACGGCCTGAATGACAAGGGCCTCGTCGACCGCGAGTCCTTCACTGACAACTACGACCAGTACATGGCCAAGCTCGCCAACGGCCAGATCCTCGGCGTGCACGATCAGTACTGGCAGTTCCAGGACGCCTCCAAGGCCCTCATCGCCCAGAACCGGATCTGGGAGACGATGATGCCCCTGCCCATCGTCTTCGACAAGTCGATCAAGCCCCACTGGCGCGACCAGCCCCTGCCCAACCTGCAGCGCGGCTACGGCATCAGCATCAAGGCCAAGGATCCCGTGCGCATCATCAAGTTCCTCGACGCGCAGTTCGATCCCGCCTGGTACAAGATCATGCAATGGGGCGTCGAGGGCGTCGACTACACCTACGACAAGAGCGGCCAGCCCTTCATGACCGCCGAGCAGAGCAATCGCTGGGACGACGTGACCTGGAAGCTCCATAACCTGGCCGAGCTCTGGTGGGCCGAGGCCCCGAAGTACGAGGGCCACTTCACCAAGGGCGGGCTCGCTGCCGCTCTCCGGAACAACCCCAACCTGTACCTCTCGTCGCTGCGCCCCGAGGACCGCGAGGTGCTCAAGGCCTACGGTGCGTATAGCTACTCGGACCTGATGGACCACAATCCGCCGGTGAATCCGCCCTGGTACCCGGCCTGGCAGATCGTCCCGCCGGATGGCTCGCCCGAGAAACTCGCCTTCACCAAGGCCCAGGACACCTACGCGAAGGACCTGCCCAAGGTCATCCTGGCCAAGCCCGCCGACTTCGAGAAGGAGTGGACGGCTTACGCCGACGACCTCAAGAAAACCAACATCGATGTCTTCGAGGCCTACATTCAGAAAGGCCTCGACGACCGCATGGCCAAGTATGGCAAGCTGAAGTAATCTATCGGCCGGACGATCGAAGGGGACACGGAGAGGGCGGAATTCACGGAGAAAGAAGGGCAATGGGGAAGGGAATGCAAGCATCCCGCATGATCCCCATAGCCCGCACTCCTCCGCGCTCTCCGGTATCTCCGTGTCCGCCATTTTACAGCCGCATCCGATTCCCGGGAGTCCCGAATGTCCAGTATCGCCATGAACAAGCCCGCGGGCTTCTGGAAGAAGTTGTCCACTCAGCGCCAGCTTCTCTGGATGTCCTTGCCTATCGTGCTCTACGTGATCCTCTTCACCTATGTCCCGCTAGCCGGCTGGACGATGGCATTCCAGGACTTCAAGCCCGCCAAGGGCTTCGCCTCGCCCTGGGTGGGGCTCAAGTGGTTCGTCTATCTATTCTCGGACGATCAATTCGTGATGGTTATGCGCAACACCCTCGCGATGAGTCTCATCAACCTCGTCTTCGGCTTCACCTTCGCGATCGGACTGGCCCTCACGCTGAACGAAGTCGCGGCCAAACGCATAAAAAGCCTCGCGCAGACGATATCCTACCTACCGCACTTCCTTTCCTGGGTCGTCGTGGCGGGCATCGTCTCGACCATGCTCTCGTCCGACGGCGTCTTCAACATAATCCTCAAGGCCCTAGGCATCATCAAGGACCCGATCGTCTGGCTCGGGCAACCGAAGGCCTTCTGGTGGATCGTTGGCTTCACCAATGTCTGGAAGGAAGTCGGCTGGAACACCATCATCTACCTGGCCGCGATGTCGACGATCGATCCCTCCCTTTACGAAGCGGCCGAGATCGACGGCTGCGGACGGCTGGCGAGGATCCGCAATATCACCCTGCCCGGGATCAAGCCAACCATCGTCGTCCTCATAATCATGAACCTCGGCTGGATAATGGAATCCGGCTTCGAGATACAGTACCTTCTCCGCAACGGCATGAACGCCGACTACTCCCAGAGCATCGATATCTACGTCGTCAACTATGGGATGAGGCAAGGCAACTATTCCCTCGCGACGGCGGGAGGAATGTTTAAAAGCGTCGTCAACATCGTCCTTCTGCTCACCGCCAACTGGGTCTCGGGAAAGCTCGGAGAGGAGAAACTGGTATGACCCTGCGATACGGAGGCAAACTCTACCTGAGCACCCGGAGCTTCCTAGCCGAGCTCGCCTTCAGCGTATATAAGGCGATAGTCCTCTCGTTCATCGTCCTCATGACGCTCTATCCCTTCTGGAACACCCTCGTCATCTCCTTCAACCAGGCGGTCGACACGACCAGGGGGGGCATCTACTTCTGGCCCCGCATCTGGACGCTCCAGAACTACAAGTCGATTTGGGTGACCTCGAACATACCCAACGCCCTCTTCATTTCGGTGGCGCGGGCCGTATGCTCGACGGTCTTGAACCTGTTCCTGACGACGATGCTCGCCTACGCGCTTTCCCGCAGGGAATTCGTCCTGCGCAAGCCATTCACTCTCATCGTCCTCCTGTCCATGTATGTCAACGCGGGCCTCTTCCCCAATTACTTCCTACTCAGGGGCCTGCATCTCAACGGGACCTTCTGGGTCTACATCATCCCATCCATGATCAGCGCCTTCAACTTCATCGTGATCCGTACCTTCATTAAGACCATCCCGGAGAGCCTTTTCGAGTCGGCCCGCATCGACGGCACGAGCGAGTTCAAGATATTCATTC
The DNA here is from genome assembly GCA_002307245.1 of Spirochaetaceae bacterium UBA1306. Lineage (GTDB taxonomy): Bacteria > Spirochaetota > Spirochaetia > Treponematales > Rectinemataceae > UBA1306. Next base: position 5,467 of record DBTW01000140.1, read on the forward strand.
GCTTCGCGCTGCCACTCTCCAAGCCTGTCCTCGCCACGGTGGCCCTCTTCGTCGCAGTCGGGGCCTGGAACGCCTGGTTCGACACGCTTTTATACAACTCCGCCAAACCTGAGCTTTTCACGCTGCAATACCAACTCATGGCCCTGCTTCAGCAATCGATGAACCAGTCGAAAAGCGCCGCCGATATCAATACGGCGGGCATGGCGGCAAACATCCTCGCCAGCACAGTGACGCCCATGTCGATCCGATCGGCCGGGACGATCTTCGCGACCGCCCCGATCCTGGCCGTCTATCCCTTCCTGCAAAAGTACTTCGTCGTCGGGATGAACGTCGGGTCGATCAAGGAGTAGCTTCGCCGGGACTGCGTATCCGGC
>DBTW01000140.1:6181-20991 GCA_002307245.1 Spirochaetaceae bacterium UBA1306
ATCCGGCTTCGCCGGGACTGCGTATAGGTAAAAGGGCCGATGGAAATAACGGCCTCCTTCCCGATAAGCAGGCGGGGGCCAAAACGGTATCATTCGCGGCATACGGGAACTCCTCGCGGAAGCGGGGACAGCGGAGAGGATGAATTATGGCCGTACGCGTGCCTGAGATCGACTATTACTCGCTTCACGGGATTTGGGGCGCCTACGGTTCCCTCGTACTCGGCCGCATCGGCCGGGGTGCCGGCGTTGTCGTGGGGGACGTACGCCCGCCCCGCGGTGGCATGTTCGTCGGCTACCGCGTCGGGCGGGACGAGCCCCGGCTCCTCCCCTTCTCGGCCGGGGTCAAATTCGGCCTGGGCGCCTCGGCTTACCGCGAGGACGAGGTCGACTCGAGCCGGGCGGACAGCCAGGGCGGGGCGGCCTATTTCGGCCCCGACGAGATCGAGCGCCGGGTCTCGCTCTCCGGCGAGGAATGGAAGGCCGGCGCCCTCTCCTTCCGCGTCGTCTCCTTCTTCGGCGAGGTGCCCGACCCCCAGGCCGTCACGCCGGCCTCGGCCCGCTCGGCCCTCAGGCCTTCCCTGCTCCTCCGCCTCGCCTTCGACAATTCCGGCGGCAAAGGCCCGATGACCGGGCTCTTCGGCATGCAGGGCATCCGCCGCCCCCTCTCCGACTCCACCGCCGGCGGCCTCCTGGGCATGGCCGCCGACACCTCCTTCGGCTTCGCGATCCGCCCCAAGGCCGGGGTCGAGGAAGTGATGGACTGGTCCGTCATCGAGGCGGCCTTCGACGGGGGAGCCGACGGCTCCTCCCGCCCCTTGCGCCGCCTAGCCTCCGAGGGGGGCCTGCGCTTCACGATCCCCGCGGGCGAGAAGGCCGAGTACGTCGTGGCCCTCGGCGTCTACCGCGACGGCATCGTGACGACCGGCCTGCCCGCCCACGCCTACCATACCTGCCTCTTCAAGGACGTGGAGGACGTGCTCGAGAGCGCCCTCGAGGACGCGCCCGAATCCCTCTTCCGAGCCGAGCGCGTCGACGCCATCCTCGACTCCTCCGGCCTCTCCGAGGACCGCCAATTCCTCCTCGCCCACGCCGCCCATAGCTACGCGGCCAGCACCGAGCTCCTTCTCGCGGAGTCGGGCGAGAGCGTCTTCGTGGTCAACGAGGGCGAGTACCAGATGATGAACACTCTGGACCTCACTGTGGACCAGGCCTTCTGGGAGGCCCGCTTCTCGCCCTGGACACTGCGCAACGAGCTCGAGTCCTTCGCAGAGCGCTCCTCCTACCAGGACGGCCTCGGCATCGCCTTCGCCCATGACCAGGGCGTCGACGACTGCTTTTCCCCCGTGGGCAGCTCGGCCTACGAGATGCCGGGCCTCACCGACTGCTTCAGTTTCATGAGCTACGAGGAGACCCTCAACTGGGTCCTCTCCTCCTGCGTCTATGCCTCGCTCGCCGGGGATCTGGCCTGGGCCAAGGGCCGCCGGGTCACCCTCGCCGCCTGCCTGCGTTCCCTGCGCGCCCGCGACGCCAACGGCGACGGCGTGATGGACCGCGACTCCGATCGCTGCGACGGCGGCTCGGAGATCACCACCTACGACTCCCTCGACATCAGCCTCGGGCAGGCCCGTAACAATCTCTACCTGGCCGTCAAGGCCTGGTCCGCCTTCGTCTGCCTCGAGGCCCTCTTCTCGAGGATGGACGCGAGCCCCTCGCCCGAGTCCGCGGCCGCAGCAGAGTCCGCCCGCGCCGCGGCGCGCACGATAGCCGGCCGCATGCTCCCCGAAGGCTACATCCCGGCGGTCTTCGAGAGCGACAACCGCTCCTGCATCATCCCCGCGATCGAGGGCCTCGCCTACCCGGGCTTCTGCGGAGCCCCCGCCGCGGTCCGGGAAGACGGGCCCTACGGCGAGCTCATCAAGGCCCTCAAGCGCCACCTGGGGACGGTGCTTAAAAGCGGCGTATGCCTCGACGCCAGCTCGGGCGGCTGGAAGCTCTCCTCCACCAGCAAGAACACCTGGCTCTCCAAGATATTCCTCAACCAGTACGTGGCCGAGCGGGTCCTCGGCATCGAAGACGAGCGCACGAGGCGCGACGCGGTCCACGCGCGTTGGCTGCGCTCGGGCTCGGCCGACTACGCGGCCACGGACCAGGTGGACTCCTCCACCGGCAAGGACCTGGGCTCGCGGCTCTACCCGCGACTGGTCACCTCGATCCTCTGGCTGCGGAAGGACTAGGGCGGAGAAAGCCACCCTAGCGTCGCTTCCGGGCTTGGCCGCGGGGGATTGTGACAGCTCGCCGTTTATCGCATACTTCCACAATTCCAAGCCAGGAGCTTAAGACATGTGCGGAATTTTCACCGTCCTCGACATCAAGGGAGACCCCGTAGAGCTACGTAAGGTCGCCATAGCCCACGCCCATCTCCTGCGCCACCGCGGGCCGGACTGGTCAGGCGTCTATTCCGACAATCGCGCGGTCATCTGCCACGAGAGGCTCTCGATCGTCGACGTCACCCACGGCGCCCAGCCCCTCGTAGACGACGCCACGGGACGCGTCCTCGCCGTCAACGGCGAGATCTACAACCACAAGGACCTGCGCGCCCGGCTGCTCAAGAAGCCCCACGGCTTCAAGACGGACTCGGACTGCGAGTGCCTGCTCTACCTCTACGACGAGTACGGCCCGGAATTCGTCAAGCAGCTCAACGGCATCTTCGCCTTCGTCATCTACGACCCCCGCGACGGGGACTTCTTCATAGCCCGCGACCACATGGGCATCAATCCCCTCTACTGGGGCCGCGACGGCGAGGGCAACCTCTTCGTCGCCTCCGAGATGAAGGCCCTCTGCGACCTCTGCACCAAGGTCGAGGTCTTCCCCCCCGGCCACTACTACCGCTCCAGCGAAGGCAAGCTCGCCACCTGGTACCAGCCCGCCTGGGCCGCCCCGGGCAAGGTCCCCGACGGCGAGGCCGACCTCGCGCGCCTGCGCGAGGCCCTCGAGGCGGCGGTCAAGCGCCAGCTCATGTGCGACGTGCCCTACGGCATGCTCATCTCGGGCGGCCTCGACTCCTCCATCATCTCGGCCATCGCCGCCAAGCACGCCGAGAAGCGCGTCGAGTCGGGCGAAACCGACCGCGCCTGGTGGCCGCGCATGCACTCCTTCTCGGTCGGGCTGCCCGGCGCCCCGGACACCAAGTTCGCGAAGGTCGTCGCCCAGGCGATCGGCAGCCAGCACCACGAGATCGAGTTCACGGTCCAGGAGGCCCTCGACGCCATCCCCGACGTGATCTACCACCTCGAGACCTTCGACGTGACCACGATCCGCGCGGGCACGCCCATGTACCTCATGTCCCGCATGATCAAGTCCATGGGCATCAAGATGGTGCTCTCGGGCGAGGGCTCCGACGAAATATTCGGCGGCTACCTCTACTTCCATAAGGCGCCTAACGCGACCGAATTCCACGAGGAGCTCGTGCGCAAGCTCTCGATGCTCCACCTCTACGACTGCCAGCGGGCCAACAAGGCCATGATGGCCTGGGGCGTCGAGGCGCGCGTCCCCTTCCTCGACCCCGAGTTCATGGACGTCGCGATGAGTATCGACCCCAAGCACAAGATGATCGTGAAGGCCCCCGCGGGCCGCCCGATCAGCAAGGGCCGTCCTGACCCGGAGGCCAGGATGGAGAAATACATCCTGCGCAAGGCCTTCGAGGGCTGGCTCCCCGAGGAGATCCTCTGGCGCCAGAAGGAGCAGTTCTCCGACGGCGTCGGCTACTCCTGGATCGACTCGATCAAGGCCTTCGCCGAGAAGGAGATTTCCGACTCCGTGATGGCCAACGCCCGCTACCGCTTCCCGCAGAAGACCCCGGTGAGCAAGGAAGCCTACTGGTTCCGCTCGATCTACGAGGACCGCTTCAAGAACCCCAGCGCCGTCGACCTCGTGCCGGACGGCCCCTCCATCGCCTGCTCCACGCCCACCGCCATCCGCTGGGACGCCGCCTGGGCAGGCATGGCCGACCCTTCCGGCCGAGCCGTATCAGGGGTGCACGACCACGCCAACAAGTAATTTATCATAAGGGGGGGGAAGCGTCGCGCTAAGCGCGATCTCGCCCCCCCTCTAGGTCCCTAGCCGAGCCTCGCCTCGAAGCTTAAGGCGAGGCGGCAGGGCGCCTCGAACTCGAAGGCCCAGCGCTTGAGCTTCATGGGCGCGCCCTCGCCGTCGCGCAGGGAGGCGTGTCGCCCCGCCTCGCCCGTGGGGCTGCCCGTGATATCAACCCAGAGGCCCTCCCCCTCGGAGAGCACGCGGAAACTATCGCTGCCCGAGGCCACGACGAGGCCGCGCCCCTCTCCGCCCGAGCCCGCCGGCGCCATCGAAACCTCGCAGCCGGCGTCGAAGGCCAGCTCCAGGAAGGCCTGCGCGCGCGCGTTGGCCGAAAGCGCGAAATCCGCCGTACAGCCGGCGGCCGAGGGGCTTACCGCTAGCCGCGCCTCCAAGCTTTGCCCGTTGATCCAGGGCCTGTCCCCGAAGGCCATCTTGCTCCAGAAGCGCCCGTCGCCGGTCGATAGCTCGTAGTCGCCGTCCGGCTTGCGCCACTCGCGGGGAAGCGGCGCGAAATAGGGCACGGTCCTCTTCCACGTAAGCACCGCCCGCTCGCCGTCGAAGGATTCCAGAAAGAAGCGCGCCGCCGGCAGGTCGAAGTAGCGCGGCCGCAGGCGCAGCCAGCGGCAGACCGCTTTCCCGTTCCGGAAGCCCAGTACGGCGGGGTTGCTCGCTATGCCGGAAGACTCGGGCAGCCGGGGGTCGTGCGCGAGGTCGGAGCCCCCGTAGACGCTCAAGTCGATCTCGCCCGAGCGTATTCGCAGCAGGCCGGCCGAGGGCAGGAAGGCTCTGTACTCGGTCACAGGCTCGCTCGCCTCGGGCAGGCCCCAGTCCTCGCCCTCGCGCCCCGGGCAATAGGCGAGCAGGGAGGGTAGGCACTCCATGGCCTCGCCCAGGCGCTCCAGGCCCAGGCGGGCGGCCCAGGCGAAGCGGGCGTCGCCGTCGCGCGCCGCCATGTAGGCGAAGGGAAAAACTTGGCGCGACAGGTGGGCCGTCTGGGCCTGGTCCTGCCGCCGGGAAGCCAGGGTCTCCACGTAGCCTCCCGGCTGGATCAGCTTCAGCGCCGTCTCGAGGTTCCGCCGCACCGCGTCGAGCAGCTCAGGCTTGGCGAGGCCGTCGGCCATCCGTATCAGCGACTGGCAGGTCACGGGCGAGTAGATGCCGCTCGAGCGCTCCGAGAACTGGCCGTCGGCGTCGATGTCGATGCCCTCGCCGAGCCAGTCGAGGCAGCGCTCCCGGTAGGCGGCCTTGCCGGTCCTCCGGTAGGCCTGGGCGAGGACGCCGCAGACCACCCAGCGGTGGTTCGGCGTATGAACGCCACCGACGGCCAGGGCCTCCGCCGCCCGGTCGCAGAAGAGCGTTATGCGATCGATGGCGTCGCCGATCGGGGCCCTCGAAGGCGCCCCGGCCGGGAGCGTGCGGGACGCGATCCGAAGGGTCGCCTCGAGGGTATCGCAGACGAAGGCGGTGTCGGGCGGCGAGTGGAAGTTGTCGGAGTCGACTGTCCCGTCCTCGTGCTGGAAGGCCAGGATCAGCCGCGAAAGCTCGTCCAGGCGGGCTACCTCGCCTAAGCCCCCGCGCGAAGGCGATTCGGGCAAGGCCCAGGCCAGGTAGGCGAAGGCGATTCGATGGGCGCAGGCGCGGGGGCCCTCGCGGTTCAGGTAGGCGGGGGGAGGCTCCAGGCCTTCCCTCCCGGGCCCGTAGAGGGCCTCGGCCATGAGCCCGGCGATGGCTTTATCCTTGGGCATCCTGCTATTCCTCCCGGCATCGCAGCCGCAGGGTCTTGATCTCGAAGGCCCGGAACTCGAGCTCGAGCGTGCTCCCGCGCGCCTGTACCTCGACGGCCCCGCCTTCCAGCAGGTCCGTCGCCAACGCGCGCGAGAAGGGGAAGCCCACGGCGAGCTTCGCCCGCAGGCCCGTCCCCGAGGACTCGTAGAGGCGCAAGACGAGGTCGCCCGAGCCGTCGGCCGCGAGCTTCACCGCCTCGAGGACGACCGAGGGCGCGTCGATGCCGATGAGGGACCGGTCGCCGCCCGCGGGGGCGTTGCCCGCGCCCGGGGCGATCGCGCCTGGGGAGACGGCGGGCGGCACGTTGAAGGCGTAGCCATCGCGCACGGGACCGCGCGACGCGAAGTCCCCCGTCCAGGCGTAGAGGGCGTAGGCGAATTCCTGCTGGCCCCGATCGGCGCCCATGTCGGGCACGAAGGGCGCCTTGAGGAGAGTGAGGCTGATCGTGCCGCCCGACACGTCGCTGCCGTACTTGCAGTCGTTGAGCAGCGCGAGGCCCCGGCCCGGCTCCGCAAGGCCCGCCCAACGATGATGGCAGCCCTCGAAGCGATCGGCGTCGAAGCGGCGGTTCCGGTGGGTCGGGCGGCGCACGTGGCCGAATTGGATTTCGTACAACGCGTCGTCGGCGCGGAGGGCCGTGGGGAAGGCTACCTTCAGGAGCTTGTGGTCCTCGCGCCAGTCCACGACCGTGCGGAACTCGATCCGCCTCGAGCCGCGGGCCAGCCGGATCTCCTGCCGGAGCTCGGATGCGGCGACGCTGCGCCGGAGGCTCAAGGCGACGAAGAGGGGGCCCTCGGCGACCGCCTCGAGCTCGGCCCCGCCGTCCCCTATCTCGACGGGCAGGCCCTTGTAAAGGCTCTCGATATCCCAGGCGTCGTAGTTCGAGTTGACGTCCTTGAAGAGCCGTAGCTCGTTGCAGGGCCCCGAGGCGAGCTCCAGGCCCGAGGCCTTGTCGACGATGCTCGGGAGCCTGCCCGCCGAGTCCACGACGACCCGCAGGTGCTCGTTCTCGAGGACGAAGGCCCCGCCCTCGCGGCGCATCGCCACGCGTACCGGACCGGCTGCCGACGCGGTTCCGGCGGCGACCGCGGGCTCGGACGCGAAGGATAGGCTCGCCCAGCCGCAGGACGGCAGGCGCGCCTCGGCCCAGGTCCCCTCGGCCGTCTCCTGGGTCGGGACGGTCTTGCCCCCGGCGTCGCGGAGCGGGGGCAGGCCCTTCCCGCCGATGAGGACGAGCTCGGTCCTGTCCCAGGACAGGGAATTGAAGAGCGCGAAGCCGCGCTCGGCGCCACGTTCGGCGGCGAGCGCGGAGAGAGACGCGTCGCGGAGGTCCTTCGACACGGCCGCTACGCCCTCGAGCTCGGCTACCGCCTCCTCGTGGACGCGATGGATGGAGGCCCCGCTGATGATGTCGTGGAAGTGGTTGAAGAGCAGCTTGCGCCAGAGCTCGCGCAGGGCGGCTTCAGGCGGGGTCAGGCCCGCGAGGCTGGAGGCGAAGGCCGACCAGAGATCGGCGTCGCGCAACGCGATCTCGGCCTTGCGGTTGGCCCGCTTGGTGCGCGCCTGGGACGTGTAGGTGCCGCGGTGCTCCTGGAAGTAGAGCTCGCCCGAGTAGCTCTCGGCCGGGCGGCCGCGGGACTCCAAGTCCTCGAAAAACTCGCGCGGCCCGGACATCCTCGTCCTCGGGTTGCCCTCGAGGTCCCCGAGCCTCCGGGAGAACTCCAGCATCTCGCGGGTCGGGCCGCCGCCCCCGTCGCCGTAGCCGAAGGGGAAGAGGTAGCTGGAGACCCCGTCCTTCTGCACGCGGTCGAGGTTCCAGCGCTTGGCGAGGGTCTTGGGGTCGAGGGGTGAGTTGCACTTGCGGTAGACGTGGGCGAGGACCTCGCTGCCGTCCAGGCCCTTCCACGAGAAGACGACGTAGGGGAAGGGCTCGCCGTCCGTGTAGTTGTCGATGAGCTTCTTGGTAGCGAAGTAGTCGAGGCCCGCGCCCTTCATGATCTGGGGCAGGGCGGCGGAGAAGCCGAAGCTGTCGGGCAGCCAGAGCACCTTCGTGTCCCGCCCCAGCTCCTCGCGGAAGAAGTCCTTCGCGAGGGCGACCTGCCTGATCAGGGCCTCGCCGCAGGGCAGGTTGGTGTCGGGCTCGAGCCACATCCCACCCTCGACCAGCACCGAGCCCTCGGCGATCCTCGCCTTCGTCCTCGCCCAGAGCTCGGGATAGGAGTCGCGGAGCATCTCCATGAGCGGCACCTGGCAGAGCAGGTAGTTGTAGCCCGGGTACTCTTCGAGCAGGGCGAGCTGGGTGGACATGGTCCGCGCGGACTTGCGGACCGTCTCCTCCCTCGGCCATTGCCAGGCCAGGTCGAGGTGGGAGTTGCCGAAGACGTGCATGAGGGGCGCGGTCGAGCCGTTGCGGCACTCGAGGAGGGGCTTGAGCCTCGCGCGCGCCGCCTTGAAGGTTTCGCGCATCGCGTCCTTCGGCAGCTCGAAGTCCACGATCCGCGCGAAGTCGCGCAGGCCCTCGTCGATCTCGGAGACGCGCAAGGCCGACTCGGGCAGGACCGACCTGGTCTGGTAGAGCGCCTCGGCGTCCACCCACAGGGCGAAGGCCTCGTCGTCCCAGGAGCCCCAGGCGCTCGCGGCCACGGTCCTCTGCGTCGGCCCCGGCTCCGGAATGGGGACGCGGCCCGGCGGCACCGGCCCGCAATTCTCCTCGATCGGGCCGTGCCCCGCGTAGAACTCGGCCAGGATCGAGTGGCGCTCGCCGCCCCGCGCCGACCTCGCGAGGGTGATCTCGCGATGCTCGCGGTCGAGGGCGCCCGCGGCGCGGCCGTCCACGAAGACGAGGCCCTCGCTGCCCGCCCCGAGGGCGAAGGCGACGCGGCGCCCCGCGGCCTCGGGCGGGAGCTCGAGCGCGCAGCGGAACCAGCCGTACTCCCATTTGGCGCCCCAGAGCGCGCCGACGGGCATCGGGGCGAAGGCGCGCTTCGCCGCTGCCTCGGGCGAGAGGCGCAGAGGAGTGACGAAGCCCTCCAGCTCGAGCTCGCCCATCGGCTCGAAGAAATGCCGCCTAAGCTCCTCGAGCCAGGCCTCGATGCGGCGCCCCCATTCCTTGCTCAAGGCCATCAGATGTCCCCTTCGCATTCGGTCAGCATGAGGAAGGCCAGGCCCTGGCCGTAGGCGGTCGGGGCCACGCGGATCGCGCGGTAGTGCTCGGCGTCCAGGCCGACCGCGGTACCGTGCGACACGCCCCCGACCAGGCCCCGGGCATCGACGCGCGCGACGACGCCTCGCGCGGCCCGGAGGGCCGCCGGCCGGAATTCCTCACCCAGGATCCCCAGCCGCATGGCCTTGAGCCAGGCGTAGGCGATGGCCGCGCTGGCCGAGGTCTCGGTGTAGGAGCCTTCGTCGTCGAGGACCGTCCGCCACAGGCCGTCCCCGGCCTGCAGCGGGGCCAGGGACCGCGCCTGGGAGAGGAAGGCCTCGCGGACCGCGCGCAGGGCGGGGTCCGAGCCCAGCAGCTCCAGCAGCTCGACGGAGGCCATCGAGAACCAGGCGTTGCCGCGCGCCCAGTGGATGCCGCCGAAGTGGTGTCGGCCGCCGAAGGACCAGCCGTGGTACCAGAGCCCGGCCTCGTCGTCGGCGAGGTAGCGGATGTGGAGGAGGAACTGGTACTCGGCCTCGTCGACCAGCTCGGGGCGGCCGAGCACGAGCCCCGCCTTCGCGAGGAAGAGGACCGTCATGAAGAGGGTGTCGGCCCAGAGCTCTCCTGAGTTGGCGAGGTGGCTCGTGACGTGCTGCAGGCCCCCCTCCTCGGTCCGTGGCATCTCGCGCATGACCCAGTCGGCCCAGTCCTCGCAGAGAGCGCGCCATTCGGGCCGCTCCTCGCGCTCGAGGAGGCAGGCGAGGGTCAGCATGGGCGCGGCCGTGTTCACGTTGCGCGCCGGACGGGGCCGCGCCAGGGCCCGGTCAAACCAATCGCGGACGAAGGCCAGGTCGCCCTCGTCGTCCCGGGCCAGGGCGCTCCGGTACAGCGCGTAGAGCGCGACGCCCTGGGGCCATTCCCAGGTATCGATCGCAAAGTGGTCGTCGCAGTCCGCGGCGCCGGCCGTCTCGCGGAGCCGCTCGAATACCGATCTCGCCAAAGCGTCGTCCCTCATATCGCCCCCGCCTCCGCCAATCCCTCTCTGAACAGGCCCGGGAGGCGCCCGTCGAGCTCCTCCCAGCCGATCATGATCCGGTCGGGCATGTCCCAGGGACGGAAATCCCAGGCCGGCTCGAAGCTCCGCGCCGCGAGGTAGCGCCGCACGGACCCGTCCCACTCCGGATTATGCGTTATGCGATCCCGTAAGGGCCAGGGGACCTCCGCCCCGGCGGCCCCCGCCGCGCTCCCCGTGGCCGCCGCGCAGTCGGGCAGGAGGCGGAAGACATCGGGGATCGGCGCGAAGGCGTGCTTCCCGGGCTGGGAGTAGAGCTCGAGCCGCCCGCCCGCGAGGTTCCGCCCGCCCGGCAGGACGCTCTTCAGGTAACGGCCGTGGAAGCTCGCCTCGGCGTCGACGAGCCTCCCACTTCCGTCCAGATAGAGCCAGACGTGTTCGAGGTCGTAGAGATGCTGGATGTCCCAGTCCCAGTAGACGGCGTACTCGAGGACGAGGCCGCCCGCGGGCGGCGAGAGCTCTCGGCGGAACGAGGGGGAGGGCCCGGCGGACTCGAGCAGCGAGACGCCGATCCAGCGCGGGAAGAAGGGCTCCCGCGCGTCGAAGAGCAGGCGCGGCGCGATGGAGCGCGCGAGGACGAGGGGCTCGGGGAGAGTCACGGGGCCGTCCCCGGCGCGGCCAGCTCGGCCTTCAGGCGCCGCATGCCCTCGACGATGGCCTCGCGGCCGTTCTTCATCCCGAGCTCGATCACCTTGATCGGCGCGCGCCGGATCAGGCCGAGGTAGGGGTCAAGGCCTTCCTTGGAATAGGGGGCGAAATGGTCGTCCACGCCCTCGACGTCGTGGATATGCATGCCGACCAGGCGGTCGGCCAGGCCCTTGGCCCCGGACCGGTCGTCGAAGAGACCCATGTTCCGCTGGATGGCCCCGTGCCCGGTATCTAACCACAGGCCGACCGGCCCTCCGGCCAGGGCATCGAGCAGGTAGCCCATCTCGACGAAGTCGGGCACCTGGAAGCACATCGGCCTGTTCTCGACGCCGATCCGCATCTCGATACCCCTGCGTTCGATGTAGTTCGCGATCTCCTCGAGGCTCCGGAGGATGCGCTCCAGCTCGCCCCGCATCCCGCGCCTCCGGTACTCGACGAACTCGGCGAGGAGGGACTTGTACGGCCCCGAATCCGGGCCGTCCTCCCTCCAGCGCCGCTTGAGCTCCTCGTCGAAGGCGATGCCCGCGAAGCCGCTCGGGCCCGGGGGGCTTTCGTCCCAAGGCATGACCCCGGGATGCACGACGAGGGCCCTCGCGCCGAGCTCGCGCCCGGCCTCGACGCTGCCGATGGTCAGCTCGACGGCCCGGGCCCGGAGCCCCTCGTCGCGATAGCCGAGCATTCGCGAGTCGGTGTCGAAGCGCGGATCGTCGATGGCCGGGAAGACGTTGTGGACGCTCGGGACGGAGACCGTCCCCCTCGCGACGTAGGGGGCGATGCCCTTCAGCATCCCCCGCGTCACGCGGTAGTTCAGCTCGACCTTGTCGAAGCCGAGCTCGAGGATCTCCTCGATCACGCGCTCGCCCGAGTCGCCGCCGCGCCAGTTCCAGGAGGTGGAGAAAGAGAAGCCGTCGAATTCAGCCATTGGATGAAGCTCCGATGATAGGGCTTAGGATCGACGCTCGGGCGCGAGGCTGGCCCCGGATGAATATCCCTAGCTCTTCCCGCTCATCTCGTCGTAATAGGCCTGGGCGTCCTTCTGGGCGTCCTTGCCGCCCGCGGCGAGGTAGTTCTTCACGTACTCGTCGTAATAGGAGAGGGGCTTCGCGCCGGTGATGATCTTCAGATAGGCGTCGTCGCGCATCTTCATGAGGTCGTCCTTGTACTTCGTCGCCACGGGGAGGCCTACCTGGATCAGGTTGTCGATGCCTCCCTTGTCGTAGCCGAGGCCGTAGGCCCACTGCTCGCGGGGCGCCTTCATCGGGAAGGGCAGCTCGATGCGGAGCAGGGTGGCGCCGATGCGGCTTACGTACCCGGTGTCCTTGTCGTAGGGCGGGATGTAGCTGACCGTCTCGGTGTCGGCGTCGAGGAGCTTCCAGTACTTGTTCTGGGTCCCGTCCTTGATCGTGTTCCTGACGATGAAGTCCGGATTGGCGTTCTCCTCCATGAACTGCAGGACCTTCGCCATCTTGGCCGGATCCTTCTCGAGCTGCTTGCCGAAGCAGTAGAAGTTCATGAGCATGTTGTACTTCTTGATGCCCTGCTTGCCGGTCGGCCCCTTGAGCGACGGGCCGAGGCCGATCGTGATCTTGGGGTCGATGGCGCCGATCTCCTTGGCGTTGGCGCCGGGCTGGCAGGGGGACTTGGACCCGTCCTCGGCGATGTCGTTGTACACGCCGGGCATGGCCCAGTGGTAGTAGTTCGCGCGGGTGGTGAAGCCGATGCGGCCCTTGATGAAGGCGTGGGACAGGGCCCAGTAGCCGCCCTGGTTCTCCCCAGTGATGAACTCGGGGTCGAGGACGCCGTCCTTGTACCACTTCTGGATGAGGGCGAGGGCCTTCTTGACGTCCGGGTGGATGGCGGCGTTGACGACCTTGCCCTCGCTGAGGAGCCAGTAGTCGGTGCCCGCGGCTCCCTTGGAGTTGTGGTCGAAGGGCACGAGGCCGTAGGCGCCGAACACGGCGTTGAGCCCGTCCTGGGAGAGCCCGTAGGTGTCGTTCTTGCCGTTGCCGTCGGGGTCGTTCTTGGCGAACTTGTACATCAGGGACTCGAACTCGGCGAGGGTGGTCGGCATCTTGGTCACGCCCACCTTCTTCATCCAGTCCGTGCGGTAGACGAGGGGGATGTGGAAGGCGTTGGGCGCGTTGACCGCCGGGATCCCGTAGAGGGAGCCCTTCACCTTGCCCATGGCCAGGTAGCCGGGGGCGTTGTCATTGAGGACCTTGAGCATGTTCGGCGCGTACTTGGTCAGCATGTCCATCGGGATCTTCGCGCAGACTCCCTGCTTGACGTAACTGTTCAGCTTGTCGGCTTCCTTCAGGTAGAAGAAGTCCGGGACCTCTCCCGCCGCCAGCTTGAGGTTCAAGATCTCATGGTACTTGTTGTTGTCGATGTTGACGGGGACGAAATCGGCGCCGAACTTTTCGCCGTAGACCTTCAGCATTTCGGCGTTGGCCTCCGTCGGCTCGATCTGGTAGTTAGCCAGCGTGATCGACATCTTGGCCTGCCCGTAGGCGGCGCCGGAAACGCAGGCGAGGATCGCCGCGACGCCGGCCAGCTTCCGTAAAGTCCTTCTCATGCTTCCTCCTATTAGTCTTGGGGCCCCGCCTTCTCTCGCGCGGGACCGTGCCTCACGAGCCAGCGGGCGCCTATCCCTTGAGCGAGCCCATCATGACGCCCTTGACGAAGTACTTCTGCACGAAGGGATAGACGCAGAGGATCGGGATGGTGGTGACCATGATCGTCGCGGCCTTGAGCCCCTCAGGGGCGATGATCAGGCCTTGGCGCTGGCTCTCGGCCATCATCTGCGTCATCTGGTCCGAGCCCTCGAGCACTATGCGCCGCATCACGAGCTGCACGACCTGGCCGCTCGCCTTGGTGATGTAGATCATGCTGTCGAACCAGGAATTCCAATGGGCCACCGCGACCCAGAGCGCGATGGTGGCGATGATGGGCTTGCACACAGGCAGGATGATGCGGAAGAGGATGACGATGTCGTTCGCCCCGTCCATCTTGGCCGACTCTTCCATGCTATTGGGTATGGTCTGCATGTAGTTACGCACGATGACGAAGTTATAGGCGGTCACCAGCTCGGGCAGTATGAGTGACCAGACCGTGTCGATCAGGTGGAGCTGGCGCACGAGGAGGTAGGAGGGGATCATGCCACCCGAGAAGAACATCGTGAATACGATGAGGCCGGTCCAGAAGTTGCGGTTGGGAAAGGTCTTCTTGGCGAGGGGCCAGGCCAGGCAGAAAGTCACCAAGAGGGAAAGCAGGGTCCCCAGCACCGTCCTCTGGATGGTATTCCAGTACCCGATGCCGATCGCCGGGTTCCGGATGACCTTCCCGTAGTTCTCGAAGGTGAAGTCCCTGGGCAGGAGGGAGAAGCCCCCAAGGGAGATGTCCAGGCCCGAGAGCGAGGACATGAGCAGGAAGACGAAGGGGTACAGGGTCGTGACGCTCATCAGCACCATGAAGACATAATTGAAGAAATTGAAGGCCGTATCGGAGCCCGACAGCCTCACTCGTCCCTTTGCTGCACTCATGCCGACCTCACCAAATCCCGTTGTCGTTGATGCGCTTGGCCATCCAGTTGGCGGCTAGCACCATGGCGAAGGCGATGACGTTCTTGAAGAGCCCTATGGCCGTGGCCAGGCTGTATTCCATGTTCTCGAGGCCCCGGCGATAGATATAGGTGCTCATCACGTCCGCGACGTTGTAGACCGCGGGATTGTACATGTTGTAGATCTGGTCGAAGTTGTCGTTCACGAGCTTGCCAATACCCAGGATGAGCATGATGGTGATGGTCGGCGCGAGGCTCGGCATGGTGATGGACTTCATCTTGACCCATCGGCCGGCCCCGTCGATGGAAGCCGCCTCGTACATCTCCATGTCGATGCCGCTCAAGGCGGCCAGGTAGATGATCGAGCCCCAGCCGATGGACTTCCAGACCTCGGTGAGCACCAGGACGAGGACGAACCACTTCGAGTCCGCCATGAAATAGATGGGCTTCCCGCCCAGGGCCTGGATCAGGATGTTGACGGGCCCCGTCGAGGGCGAGAGGAACTGCGTGAA
>DBTW01000032.1 GCA_002307245.1 Spirochaetaceae bacterium UBA1306
GTGATGACGACGAGGCCTTCGGTCTTCGCCGCATACTCGCGCAGTAGGGACTCAGGCTCGCGGTCTAGGCGCTCGTGGAAGCTGTCGCGCAGGTAGCCCGAGGAGAGGACGTTCACGGAACTCGCCCGGGCCAGGTAACTGTCGGGGGGGCAGTCCATCGTGGCGTAGGGCACGCCGAGCTCGGCGCAATAATGGGCGCTCCGCTCGGCGGCGTCGGCGTTAAAAGGGTCTATGCCCGCGGCCCTGGCGCCGATGATGTCGTCCCGGGCAGGCTGGTTGTAGCGCTTAACCGGGTTCGAATAGAAGTGCCCGTAATTCCCCAGGACCGTCCGGGTCGAGTTCCCGCGGTCGATGAGGATATAATCCTCGAGGCCGTCCCAGCTATCGTCGTAATGCATGGCCGAGAGGTCGACGGACTTGCCCTCGTAGTAGGCGGCGAAGATGGGCGCCGTCTTGCGGCCCAGGTGGTAGCCGTCGACCTTCACGCGGCAGCCGAACTCGGAGAGAATGGCGGCCGCTATGCCCGACTCGCCCGAGACGAGTGCGTCCGTCCTCTCGAGCTCGGCGTAGCCGTCTGGCTTCGGGAAGGGGGAGGCGAGGACGAAAGCATTGCTGACGAGCACCGATCCGTATAGGTAGACGTCGTGGCGCATAGTCATATGCTTGCCGCCTTCGAATCGGGCGTCAAGTCCTCGTCATCGAGGCAGGAGGCTTAGGGTTCCTTTCTCCGCCTCGCGATTGCTTCTTTCCTCCTTGCCCATTATCATCAAGCGAAGAAGCGCATGGAAAACGCATTACGACTTCAGACCATGGGTTTTAGCCTTTGCGTCATCGTCATTCTCTGGTTTTCGGGGGACCGGCGAAAGTCTTCCAGGATGGAGCCGGACTCTCGGCTCTACCGGCTACTCCTAGCGTCTACCGCGTTCATCCTCGTAGTCGACTCCGCGTCCTGGGCTTTCGACGGCCTTGCCGGCGAGTTCTGCCGCGGCGCGGTTTTCGCGGGCAATTTCTTCTATTACCTCGTCCACACGATCCCGGTCGCGCTCTTCGTGCTTTATTCCGACTATCAAATATTCAAGGATGAGGCGAGGTTCCGCAGGTTTATCCCGCCTCTCGCCATTATCGAGGCCTTCGTCGCGGCCCTCGTCGTCCTCTCGCTTTTCGACGGCGCGCTCTTCACTGTCGACGAGGCTTCCCACTATGTCCGCGGCCCCTGGTTCCCCGTCTTCGCTGCCACCCAGTACGGCATCGTCGCCTATGTCCTTTTCCACGTTATACGGCACCGCAGGAAGGCGAATCGGAGGGTCTTCCTCAGTCTCCTCGCCTATCCCATCCCACTGCTCATGGCCGCCTTGATCCAGATGCGCTTCGTGGGCCTCACGCTGATATGGCCGGCGACGGCCCTCTTCCTCGTCGTGGCCGCCTTCAACCTCGAGAATCGAAGGTCGAAGACCGATTACCTGACGGGGGTCGCGAATCGCAGGAGCCTCGACGAGGAGCTCGAGCGGAGGATCGCCTCCGGCGGGGCCGCGGGCAAGCTTTGCGGGCTCCTGCTCGACGTCGACGACTTCAAGGCTATCAACGACCGCTTTGGCCACGAGGCCGGGGACATGGCCTTGGAGGACGTGGCGAACATCCTCTCGTCTTCCGTCCGCGTGGACGACTACGTGGCCCGGATGGGAGGGGACGAGTTCGTCGTGCTGGCGGAGCTGCGCAGCGAGCTCGAGGCGGAGAGCTTGGTGCGTCGTATCGAGCTTTCCGTCGAGAACCACAACGCGTCGAACAACAGGCCCTATCAGCTTTCCTTGAGCATAGGCCGTCTCGGATACGATCGGGGGAAGGGCATCGGCGCCTCGGAGTTCCTGGCCCTCCTCGATGCCGATATGTACTCGAGGAAGAAGGCGAGGGGCCTTGAGCGATAGGCCCCTCGCGCCGTCCTAGCGCTTCCCCGCGAACTCGACCGTGACCGTGGTTCCCTTGCCCTTCTCGCTCGCGATGCTTATCGAGCCTCCGTTCATCCCCACGAGGTCCTTGCAAAGCACGAGGCCGAGCCCGATGCCCTTTTCCCCCTTGGTGCCTCGGTTGGGGATTCGCGCGGCAGAGTCGAATGCCGTCTTCATAGTCTCTTCGTCCATCCCGATTCCGCCGTCCGCGACGAGTATGCGGACGCGATCGGCGGCGTTCTCGGCCCGCACGGCGACGCGGCCGCCCGGAGAAGTGAACTTGACGGCGTTGGAGACGAGATTGCGCAGTATCGTCTGCAGACTGTCGGCGTCGACGAAGAGGCCGAGCTCGGGCTGCACTCCGTCTATCAGCTCGACGGCCTTCGCTGCGGCCTGCGAGCTTAGCAGGGCGAAGACTTCCTCGACGCAAACCCTGAGGACGAGGCGCCGCGGGCGCAGTCTTAAGTCGGCGCGCTGCGCCTTGCCCCACTCCATGAGGTTGTAGAGCAGGAGGTTGATGTTCTCTCCCTCCTGGAGGATCTCGGACAAGATATAGTCACGCGTCTTGGGGTCGTACTTCTGCGGCTCGTCTATGACGCAATGGAGGAGACTGCACATTGAGCCGACGGGGCCGCGGAGGTCGTGGCCGATGATCGAGAACAGCCGGTCTCTCGTCGATACCATCTTCTGGAGCTCGTCCTGCCTCGCGCGGAGCATGCTCTCGCTTTCCCGGAGGGCCGCCTCCGCCTTCGCGCGCTCCTCAAGCTCTTGCTCGAGCCTGGTCATCTGGTCCAGCTGCTCGAGCGCCACGCCGATGCGGAAGGCCATCGCGGACAGCATGTCCAACTCCGCCCGCCCGAAGGGCTGGGACCTGCAACGGGCCAGGAGCAGGGCGCCGCGCAGCTCCCGGCTACCCGCCACGGGGATCCAGGCGACCTCCTCGATGCCGAGCTCGCGGAATATCGCCTTCGTGTCGGGGGCTTGGTGGCTCGGTATGTCGAGGGCGGCCCCGGCGCGCGGGGACTCGAAGGCATGGGAGGATCGGAAGCCGCGGAAGAGCCGGGAAGCGACGCCTTCCGGCAGCCCGAGCGAAGCTACGGGCTCGTTGCCGCCCATCCCGTCCGGGTCGAGGAGGATCGCGATGTCGACGAGGAAGAGCTCGGAGATGGTGCTAAGTATCCTGTCGAGATAGGCCCCTCTGGGCGCCGGCTCGTTGAGGACGGCGAGGAGGCGGGTAAACCTCGTCGCGTCCCGCAAGGCCTCGGCGCCCGAGGGTTGAACGTCTTGGCTAGGCATAGCCTAGAGCGCCAGCGCCGTGAGCGTCGCGTTGTGGATCCCGAGGGTCCCGGCGCCTCGGGCGAATTCGCCGCAGCAATAGATCCCGGCCACCACGACGGCCCCCGCGGCCGATTGAAGGGCCCGCGCTTCCTCGGGCGTCCTGCCTTTCATTATCTTGGCGCGCATCGCGCAGCTGAAGGCGAGCATTACGCCGGCGTCGGGATTGGCGTCGAGGGCCTCGCGCGCGACCTCGCCCACTACGGAGAGCAGCGAATCGCAGGAGCCTTCCATGACCATCACGGCGCTCCCCACGGGCGGTACGCAGGCCTGGATGAGCAGCGAGTCCTTGGGGGTCTTGGCGCGCGCGACGCGGATGATCGTCGATCCGTCCATCTGGAGGATCCCGAAGGGGTGATACATCGAGTGGTCCCAGAAGAGCTCCGTTCCCAAGCGCTCGGCGCCGATTCCGAGCGCCTCCTCGTACGCGGCCGCGGCCGGCCGGCCATTCAGCTCGAGGATCTCCGTGCCTTCGGCCCTCGTCACGA
>DBTW01000176.1 GCA_002307245.1 Spirochaetaceae bacterium UBA1306
TGCGCGCCGAGCGGCGCGGCGAGGGGGAGCGCGAGGAGCGAGGCCGTCAGGACGAATGTGATCCTTATCGAGCTGCGGTTCTTCATTTCAAGCTCCTTATCAGAAGGTGGAATTCAAGGCCTCGACGGGCCGGATGCGCCCGCCCCGGCGAGCGGGGAAGTAGGAGAAGAGGGCCGCGAAGGCGGCGATGGCCAGGACCAGGAGGGCCATGTCGCCCAGGTTGGGCTCGAGGGCGAGATGGCCCGAGGAGAGGAAGATGGCCAGGTTGCCGCCCGAGGGTATGGGCAGCGCGAAGCGCACGACGAGGCAGGCGGCCGCCCCGAGGATCGCCCCGGCCGCGGCCGACATCAGGGCCAGGGCGGAGCTCTCGACCATGAAAAGGCCGGTGACCCCATTGGCCTCGACTCCGATGGCGCGCATCGTGCCGATCTCGCGCAGGCGCTCGTTGACGCTCATCCGGAGGTTGATGAAGATCGACACGGCGATGACGAAGAGCATGACGGCCGCGACGAGGGCCCCCAGGGCGCTCACCGCGCCGAGGATCGAGCGGACGATGCCCAGGACCTCGTCGATCGTGGAGAGCTTGAGCATCACGCGGTCGCGGTTCTCCGCGTCGGCCTCGTACTTGACGCTGGCGGCGGAGACCGCGGCGATGGCCTCGGTGTCGTCCTTGGGGCGCGAGGTCTCGAAGCCGGCGGCCTCGAGGGCCTTCGACAGGGCGTCTCGCTTGGCGTCGAGGCCCCGCGTCGAGGGCAGGTACGCGTAGATGACGGTCGCCGCGTCCTCGCTGGCCAGGTCGAGGGAGCGCAGGTAGGGCAGGTGGACGAGGACGAGGCCCTGCATGAAGTAGTTGTCGGTCGCGTAGATGCCGCGCAGCTTGAGGATGCCGGTGTTGAAGGCCCCGAAGCGCGTCCTCGAGGAGAGTACGATCTCGTCTCCCAGGACGAGCCCGAAGTAGGCGGCGATGTCCGCGGGCAGGGCGACGCCGTCGGGATCGGCGGCCCACTCGTCCCAGCCGCCGGACGAGAACTTCATCTGGCCGCGGAAGCCGGTATCGATGCCGGAGTCGATGCCGGTGAAGGAGAGTCGCTTGGAGAGGCCCTTGAAATAGACCGATGACTTGACGAGGTAGCGCGGCAGGATCGTCGCCCCCGGGCCCAGGGACCGGGCCGCAATGGCCTCGATCTCGGGCGCCTTGAGCATGCCGCCGTAGATGCGCCCGCTCTTCGCGTATTGGCCCGAGATGGTGATATGCCCCGCGGAGGCCCTAACCAGGCTCGTCGACACGTTGGTGGAGGCCCCGCGGGCGAAGGCGAAAAGGGCCACGAGGATGAAGGACACGATCGCGTAGTTGATCCCGAGGGTGAAGCTACGCCTGGGATTGCGGAAGACGTTCTTGAAGGCCAAGGCTATGAAGTTGCCCATCGCATCCCCCTATTGCTTGTCGCTCATCGCCTTGAGCGGCGTGATGGACGTGGCGACGCTGACCGGGTAGAGGGTCGCGAGGACCGAGACCAGGGCCACGACGGCCAGGCCCGCGACGAAGGGCAGCGGGCCGGCGCTCAAATGCAAGGGGCCCCCGCCTATGAGGAACTGCGACACGAGCTCGGGGAGGCGGAGGCCGCCGGGGCCGATCGCGGCGAGGGCCAGACCTGCGGCGAGCATGCCCACGAGGGCCGAGGAAAGGTTCAGGGCCAGGGCCTCGGCGAGGAAGAGGCCGCGGACGAAGGACTTCTCGCAGCCCATGGCGCGCATCGTGCCGATCTCGGCCGTGCGCTCGGTGACGTTGATGATGAGGGTGTTCATGAAGATGAGGGTCACGACGAGGAAGATGAGGGCCGTGGCCAGGTAGATGAATGCCTGCAAGCCCGCCGCTATCTGGGCGTAGAAGCCCGAGGCGGCGTCCCAGCGCGCGACCTTGACGCCGAGGCCGGGCGCGGCCTCGAGCTTGGCGATGGCGGCCTCGGCCGCGCCGTGGTCTTTCAGGCGCACGGCTATCATCGTGGCGCCGGACAGGGCCTCGGCCTTGAGCTTGGTGAGGTCGAGTGCGCCGAGGGCCGGGTCGTCCGCGAGGCCGAAGATGGCGTCCTCGCCCGCGGCCGTGCCGGCCGCCGCGTCCACGGCGGCGAACCCCGCGTCGAAGGCCGCGGGCAGGGCGGACACGCCCGAGTAGTCGTAGAGCTTGGAGTAGCTGGCAGAGTCCATGAAGTTGATGTAGTTGAAGACGCTTGCATAGTGGGCGGGCTCGAAGATCCCGACGACCGAGGAGCGCGTGGTGTTCACGCCGCCCTCGGTGATGCCGAGCAGGGTCACGGCGTCTCCGGCCTTGAGGCTGAGGCCGAAGTTTTTCTCGTAGGCGGCGTTCTGGAAGGCCGAGACCATGACTCCGCTCTTGGCGCCCGAGCCGCCGTCGGCGCCGTAGCCGAAGAAGCTGCCCTCCTTCGCGTTCACCGAGCCGAAGACCTTGAGGTACTTTTCCGGCTCGACGGCGTAGAAGATGAAGGGCAGGTCGGTCCTCTTGCCCCCGCGCTCGACCTGGATGACGCCGTAGTTCTGGGCGTAGGGGGCGAAGGCCTCCACCTCGGGCAGGGCGGCGAGGGCCGCCTGCACGGCCGCGGCGTCCTTGATCCTGGGCAGGGGAGTGTTGAAGGCGAAGGGCGAGGGCAGGTCCTTGGCCCGGTCCGAGTAGACGATGAAGTCTCCGGTGAAGTTGTCGATGATCGAGGCCTTCGAGGCCCGGCTCGCCGAGGCGGCGAAGACGCTTCCGAAGACGATGAGGAAGGTGCCGAAGGCGACGAGGGAGCCGATGAGGGCCATCCTGCCCTTGCGCCTCGCCAGGGTGCGCAGGGCCAGCTTGAGGGTCAGCATGTCCCTAGGCCTCCGCCCCGTTCTCGGGAACTATGCGGCCGTCGAGGATATGGA
>DBTW01000145.1:0-139 GCA_002307245.1 Spirochaetaceae bacterium UBA1306
CGCAGGCACGGCATTGGAATCGGGGGACAGGGCCGAAGCACTTCGTGTAATGAAAGCCTGCGCGTTTCCACCAGCTCTCTTCTTGGGGATGCGTATGGTTCGGGCAGTGAGGATAGGGGCAGAACGGGGGAATCATGGG
>DBTW01000145.1:477-4473 GCA_002307245.1 Spirochaetaceae bacterium UBA1306
AGTATAAATCTTCGTAACACTATTGCCTACTTGGCATAGGCCAGCCTTCCGGGCGATCATAGATCTTCATGCGGATAGCTATCGATACCCACACGCACACCGTGGCCTCGGGTCACGCCTATTCCACGGTCTACGAGCTCGCACTCGGGGCGCGCAAGCGGCACCTCAAGGGCTTTGTCATCAGCGACCACGGTCCCGCCCTCTCTGGAGGCACCCATCCCTACCACTTCGGGAATCTCCGAGTCCTGCCCGAGCGCATCCGCGGGGTCCGCGTGTATCGCGGAGTGGAGGCCAACATACTCGACTTAGGTGGGGGTATCGATCTCGAGCCGGAGCTCTTGGCCAGGCTGCACTTCGCCTACGCGGGCTTCCACGAGATCTGCTTCCCGCCCCGGAACGCGGCCGACAACACGAAGGCCATGATAGCGGCCATCCGCAATCCCTACGTCGACGCGATATCCCATCCGGGCAATCCTATATATCCGATCGACATGGAAGCCGTCGTCGAGGCGGCCAAGGAATTCGGCAAGGCCATAGAGATCAACGACAGCTCGTTCCGCGTACGCGCGGGAAGTTCGGGGCCCTGCGCGAAGCTGGCGCGGATCTGCGCCGAGCGCGGAGCCCTCGTGGTCTGCGGCAGCGACGCCCACTACTGGGCCGACGTCGGTCGCCTCGATACAGCCCTCGCCGCCATCGAGGCGGGCGGAGTAGCGGTGGAGCGCGTGATCAATGCTACAAAGGCCTCTTTCGAGGCCTTCGTGGAGCGCCGCTCGACCGAGAAGGAAGCCGCCCTGGGCCGGGCCCGCGATTAGGCGGGCGGGCGGACTCGATTGAGGAAGCTATTAGGTCGGGTTTCATAGTATATTCATTAGACGGAGGCAGACAGAATGAGCGCAGAGATCACGGTTACCAAGGCCAATTTCCAAAAGGAGGTGCTCGAATCCCCCTTGCCCGTGCTCCTCGATTTTTGGGCCGAATGGTGCAATCCCTGCCGCATGATCGCCCCCTCGGTCGAGCAGCTCGCCGAAGCGTATAAGGGCAAGGCAGTGGTCGGCAAGGTCAACGTGGACTCCGAAGCCGATCTCGCGGCCCAGTTCAATATCATCTCGATACCCACACTGATGATATTCAAGGGCGGCCAGGTTGCGGCGCAGAAGGTAGGAGCCTTCCCCAAGCACGATATCGAGGCCCTCATAAAGAGCTCCTTGTAAATATAGGCGCTCGGCTGCGAGGCCGAGCCACGGGCATCAATCCAACCCCGAATTAAGGACTTTTCTTCGATACCTTCGATGATTTAGGGGCCTTAGGCTGTTTCGCGTCCGCTGCCGTCTTCTTGGCCGCCCTCGATCCGCGGCCCTCCGCCTCGGAAGGGCCGTTAGGCTCTCCGGGGCTCTGGCAACTGGAGGCGCAGGCGTACCAGGCGGCGGGCCCCTTGCCCGCCCCTGCCCTGCATATCGATTTCCCGCTCGACCCCTTCCAGCGGAAACCGTCCTCCCAAGCAGGCTGTGAGCCCGAAAGGACCCAGGCTCCCGCCTTTGCCAATTGCGCGAGGCTGGAGGCCATGTCCCCTTCGGGCAGCTTGCCCTCCTTGCCTTCTTCCGCATAGAAGAGTCCATCGCTCGGGTCCTCCCCGGGTCTGAGAGCCACGGCGATGACGCCGCTCGCGTCGGGCAGGGCCATATCGGCGCACCAGAAGTCGCGCCCCGAAGCGCTAGCGTCGATTCCTCCCGAGGCGGATAGGTCGGCGCCGAGCTCATCGCGCTCGGCCTCGATGCCCTCTGGAGCGAGGTGCAGGACGATGCGATCGCCTTTCTTCAGTTCCGCGGCCGGGAAGCGGTAGCTCGAGGACTTGGCCGAGCTCGCCCAGAAGAGTTCCTCGCCCCCAATGTTGCCGTCGACCAAGGCCTCGAGCTCCACGAAGTCGCGATGCGGCTTGGTCTTCGAGGAATTCTTTCCCGTCTGCGCCTCGGAAAGGCGCAAGGGGGGAGCGCGGTCGTTCCAGCCTGCGAAGCGGATGAGGAAGCGAGTCCTGTTGCCGGAGAGATCGTCGACCTCGCCTGAGAGGGCGTAATCGGCGCCCGGAGTCTGGGCCCCGTCGAAGGAGACGAGGAGCTCCGCGCCCTCGGCCTTGCCGGCCAAGGAGGCGGAGGGCCGCGCAGCCAGGCTGCCCTCCACGGGCCGTACGGCTTCGTCGAAGCGCAGGACGACGCTCGTGGCGCCGGAGGGCCCCGCCTGGACCAGGGAGGGAGGCCGCAGGTCGGCGGCGGGATAGACGGCCTCGGGCAGGGCGCCAGAGCAGCCGAGGGCGGCCAGGCTGACCAGGATGGGCATCATGAAAGCGGTGGGCCGGTGACGATGGGGCATGGAAGTACCTCCTGCCTAGCAACGCTCAGGGGCGGCCTAGCCGATTGAGGGATTGGATTGTATAGTTGGATTATGCGCATTGTCATTGCGAACGATCACGGCGCCGTGGCGCTGAAGCGGAACTTGGTCGCGTGGCTCAAGTCAGAGGGCCACGAGGTCGTCAATCTCGGCGTCGACGTCGAGGACCGTGTGGACTATCCAGACATGGCGGTCGCGGCCTGCTCGGAGTTCAAGAAGGGCGGCTACGACTTCGGAATCCTGCTCTGCGGCACGGGCATAGGCATCTCGATAGCCGCCAACAAGATCCCGGGCATACGATGCGCCCTCGTACACGACCTGTTCACGGCCTCGATGGCCCGCGAGCACAACGACGCCAACTTCATCGCCATGGGCGGCAGGGTGGAATACTCGAACCAGCCCACCGAGATCCTCGCGGCCTTCATGGACGCGAAATTCCAGGGCGGCAGGCATGCCGAGCGTGTTGGCAAGATTGCCGAGCTGGAGAAGGAATAGGCCGCGCGCGCCCGATGCGGGCCGCGCGGACCGATCCTAGCGCCTGACTTCCAGGTTGCGGAACTGCGCTCCGCCTCCTAGGGTCCGCAGGGACATCGTGGCGCCTGCCCCGATGCCGAAGAAGGTCCTATAGGCCGCGCGCACGGTGCCGTTCACCGCGATCACGATGAATTCATCGGCCGGCTCGTAGAGCACGTCAATCCGATTCCAATCCCGCAGGCCTTCCTTCACCTTGGCGTCGAGGACGCGCTCCATGCTCACGTCGTTGTTGGAGCGGTAGACCTGAAGATAGGTGCCATCGTTGCCGCGGACCTTCGCGTCGCGGGTCAGCCAGACGAGGAGGCTCTTGCCCTCGCCATAGCCCTTGGATTTCTTGACTCCCTCCGCGAAGAGGTGGATGCCGGTGCCCACCCAGCCCGAGCCCGTGACCTTGGTCTCGAAGGAATAGAGGACGGGCTTGGCCGACTGGATGAGGGGGAAGGTGAGGCGCGAGAAGTACTGCTTCGCGTCGGTCTGCGAGAGGACGCCTCCTGAAAGCTTCCAGGTGCCGAGCCGGACCTGGTAGTCGGCGAAGCCCGAGCGCAGCTTCTCGGGGAAGGTCGCGGGGTCTATCTTGAGGCTACCGAAGGAAGCGAGCTTCCCGTACAACGCGTCGCGGCCCGACTCGAGCTTGGCGATCTTGGCCTCGAGCTCGGCCACCTTGACGCGGAGCTTCTCGGCATCGGCGACCATAGCCTCGGCAGCCTTGCGCTGCGCCTCGCTTGCATCGGCGATAGCCTGGGCGGCCTTGGCCTTCTGCTCGGCCTGGTCAGCTCGTTTGGTTTGAGCGGCCAGGCTATCGGAAGCCGCCTTGGCGCTATCCTGCGCCGCCTGAGCCTTGGCCTCGGCTTCTTCCGCCTTGTTCTTGAGCGCCGTGGACTCGCCGCGAAGCTGGTCTATGGTGGTGTTAGCCTCTTCGAGCTTCGCGGAGATCCGCGAGATCTCCGCGAGGATTTCCGCGTCACTCGCAGGTGAAGCCGCGGCGGCGGGCGCTTCAGCCGCGGCGGCGGGCGCTTCAGCCGCGGCGGCGGGCGCTTCGACCGCGGCGGCAGGCGCTTCGACCGCGGCGGCGGGCTCTTC
>DBTW01000020.1:0-13796 GCA_002307245.1 Spirochaetaceae bacterium UBA1306
CAGGGCGCTCGCCAGGACGATGCCCTCGGCGTCGCGCTCGAGCTCGTCGGCGACGCGGTACTTGAGGACGCGGCCGCCCTCCCCCGCCCAGTCGCCTCCGTCCATGGCGGAAAGGTCGATGGTCAAGAGGACGGCGCGGAGCCGGCCCGGAGGGGCGGTCGAGCCGAGGAGCCCGAGGACGCCGCGGAGCTCGTCGGCTTCTATGCGCTCGCCCTCGAGGAAGCGCAGGACGAGCTCGTGCTTGATGATCGGCTTGTTGGCGTCGACCGTGGCCTCGAGCTCGCCCATGCGGCTCGAGATGCCGGAGAGGGCTTCGCCGATGACGCGGTACTCGTCCGTCCGGGCGCCCGGCTCGGGCAGCTCCACGCCGGACAGGGAGCGGAGGCGGCCGACGAGCAGGGCCAGGGGGTTGTAGATGCCGGTGGCCGCGAAGAAGGCCGCGAGGGCGCCCAGCCCTATGGCCAGGGCGCAGATGGCGAGGATCGCGAGGCGGATCGCGTCGCCCTTGCGGTAGAGCTGCGAAGCGCGCACGAGGTTGACGAGGTACCAGCCCGAGTCCTCGAGGGGCAGGACCGAGAGGAGCTCCGAGCCTCCCTTCAGCGAGACGGCCGCGCCGGATCCGCCCGCGGCGCCGCCCGCGACGGCCTCGCGGAGGGAGGCCTCCGTCTCCGCGTCCCAGGGCGGGTCCGCCTGCGAGCCGATGTAGGCGCCCGAGGATCGCGACATGAGGGCGGTCCGCCCGCCCTCGGCCGGCGCCAGCCGGGCCATAATCCC
Organism: Spirochaetaceae bacterium UBA1306; assembly: GCA_002307245.1. Lineage (GTDB taxonomy): Bacteria > Spirochaetota > Spirochaetia > Treponematales > Rectinemataceae > UBA1306. The sequence goes on from DBTW01000020.1 coordinate 775, forward strand.
GCGCAGGGCCTCGGCGCGGAAGTCCACGCAGACGACCACCGAGCAGTCCTCGGCGTTCGAGAGGATGGGATAGCATCGATAGGAGCGGAAGAGCCTCATCGCTGGGACGCCGAAGTAGGCCGGCCGCTCGTAGACCGTCCAGGCGCTGTGGCCTCCCGAGGCGAGCAGGTCCGAGAGCCAACGCTTGCCGCCGCCCCGCAGGGCGCTATCCTCGTCGGCCTGGAAGCCCGAGGAGGAGACGAGCAGCCCGGACTGCACGTAGTAGAGGTGGACGCCCTCGATCTTCTCGTAGTAGTGGGCCGCTATGTCGTTGAGGATGCGGTAGCTGGAGTAGACCTTGCTGGCCTGGCCCGGCAGGCCCTCCTCGGGGGCGAGCAGCTCCTCGCTCCGCTGCGAGAGCAAGGAGTCCAGCTCTTGGTACACGATCGTCGAGGCGTCGAGCACCTGGCTGGAAAGTTCCTTCTCGATGTTCTTGAGGTAGAGCAGATGGAAGCCGTAGAGCTCCTTGTTGAAGACATCCTTGAAGTAGAGGTAGGAGACGCCGGAGACCGTCGCGGCGACGAGAGCGACCAGGATGACGTACGATACCACCAGCCTATGGAAGACCGAGGGTATGCGCGACAGCACGCGGGCCGCCCTATCGTTGATCGACATGGCGCGCTAGGCCGTGCCCCTGGGCCTCGCGTTGCGCCGGATGAGGGCGATGCGCGACTCCACGCTCGCCTTGGAGCGCAGGCCGTCGGGCGGGGTGTTGCGGACGTAGTCCAGCATGCGGCCCACGCTCGATTCCGCCACGTGGAGCCTCGTGTCGCTCGAGGCGTAGTAGATGAGCAGGCGGCCGTTGGGGTCGGCTATCGCGCCGTTCGTGAACACGACGTTGGATACGTCCCCGACGCGCTCGTCGCCCTGGGGCGCTATGAGATAGCCGCCCGGGCTGCAGATCACCCTGGCCGGGTCCGACAGGGAAGCGAGGAAGGCGTAGACCACGTAGCGCAGGCCCGCCGCGGTGTTGCGCACGCCATGGGCGATGTGGAGCCAGCCCTCGCTCGTCTTGATCGGAGGGGCGCCGGCGCCGTTCTTCACTTCCTTGATCGTGTGGTAGAGCTTGGGATCGAGGACCGCCTCGCCCTCGACGCGGGCGCCCACCATGGAGTCCGCATATCCGACGCAGATCCCGCCGCCGGTACCCGTCTCGATGAAGCCATCCTGGGGCCTCGTATAGAGGAGGTACTTCCCCTTGACGAATTCCGGATGGAGCGCGACGTTGCGCTGCTGGGCCGAGGCGGTCTCGAGGTCGGGCAGGCGCTCCCAGGACTCGAGGTCCTTGGTGCGCACGATGCCCGCCGAGGCCGTGGCCATGGACGTATCGCCGGCCGGGGCGGCGGGGTCCTTGCGCTCGGCGCAGAAGATGCCGTAGATCCAGCCGTCCTCGTGCGCGGTGAGGCGCATATCGTAGACGTTGGTCTCAGGCCCCCCCGGGCCGCCCGAGTCCCCGAGGAGGAGGGGCTCGCCGACGAAGCGGAAGCTGTCGACGCCATTGGGGCTCTCGGCGATCGCGAAGAAGCTCTTGCGGTCGGCCCCCTCGACCCTGGCCACGAGGTAGTACTTACCCCCGCGCTCGATGGCGCCGGCGTTGAACACCGCGTTGATCCCGAGCCGCTCCATGAAGTAGGGGTTGGTCCGGCGGTCGAGGTCGTAGCGCCACTCGAGGGGCACGTGCTCGGCCGTCAGCGCGGGGTAGCGATAGCGCCAAAAGACGCCGTTGCCGGGCTCGATCCTCTTGTTCTTCCTCGTCGCCAGGGCCTCGTATTCCCTGCGCAGGAGCTTCTCCCTCGCGCGCGCATCGCGCCTGTCCGCATCGCCCATGGAGCCGTCCTCGCCGCGCAGCCTCTCGGCGCGGCCCAGGATCTCCAGGCACGCGCGGCCGTTATGATAGCAGGCCTTCCATAGGCCGCCCTTAGGCAGGCTGAGGTCGGGCTTCCCCTCGGCGGAGACGCCCCAGAACCATTCGCCGTCCCGGTGATCGATCACTTTCTCGTCGATATAGTCCCAGAGGCGCAAGGCGGCCTCGAGGTAGCGGCCCTCGCCCGACTCCATCCAGGCGTCGGCGCAACCCACGAGGGCCTCGACCTGGACCCACCAGTCGCGCTGCGGATCGAGGCGGTCGGAGGAACTCTCGTGGGGCAGGGAGCCGCCGTGCTCCGCCAGCACGGGGAGGATGCCCTCGCGGGCCGCGCGGATCGCGCCGCGGACCGAGTCGGGCGCCGCCTCGGCCGAGCCGTAGGCCAGCTCGGCCGCCTCCGTCATGAGCCAGGCGGACTCGATGTCGTGGCCCCAGGAAACGCGGTCGGCCTGGCTGACCCACGCACGGTCGAAGTAGAGGCTGGTATTGGGCTTTTGCCCGAAGACGCGGTAGGCGTAGGTCTCGAGGAGGGAAGTGAGGGAGGAGCGGACTCCCGCGTCGCGCGAGGCCCGGTACAGGTTGGACAGGGCCTCGAGGACGTGGAGGTTCGTGTTCATCGACTTGTCGCAGGGGATGTCCGCCGGGCTGAGGGCGAAGCGGATGGGCTTCGTCCAGCCGCGATCGCAGGCCTCGAAATAGCCGCCGAGCTCCCGGTCCCGAGCGACGCCCTCGAGGAGGGCGTAGGTCTCGAGTGCCAGGTCCAGGGCGGGCGCCTCGCCCGAGGCGAGGTAGTACTCGGAGAGGGCGTAGATGGCGAAAGCCTGGCCATAGACCATCTTCACGTCGACCTGCGGGACCGCGGCCTTGCCGGGCTCCTGGTCCACCACCCACCAGAAGCCGCCGCGCTCGGCGTCGCGTTGGCCGCCCGCGAGGTAGCCGTAGGCCGCCCGCGCCGCCTCCAGGTACTCCTCTTTCGCATAACGCGCGTAGGCCGCGGAGTAGGCCCAGAGGAATCGGGAGTGCATCACCAGGCCCTTGGGGGCGGCCGCGTCGAAGCTGCGGTCGTTGCGCACGAGACCGTAGAAGCCGCCCCGCTCGCGGTCGACGTAGGGCAGCCAGAAGGGCAGGATGTCCGACTCGAGCTCGGCCCTCATCCTCGCGGCCAAGCCGTGGAAGGCGGCGATGTCCGCCGTCGCGTACTTCATAGAAGCCATATGCATCCCCATGTCAAAAGGTTTTCGCCGAGGCGAATCGGGCTACCGCCGCTATCCCCGATACTCTTCCGCGTCGCCGGGGACGAGCTCCGAATCAGCCTTGATGTGGGCCACCAGCTCGTCGGCCTGGGCGTAGGCCAAGGCCAGGTTCGTGTCGGCCGCGCCATAGTAGATGGCAAGCCGGCCCGTGCCGGCGTCGCAGAGCGTGGCGCAGGGGAAGGCCACGTTGGGCACGAAGCCCGCGGTCTCGTAGGGCATCTCGGGGGTGAGGAGGTAGTCGCGCGTGCGGTACAGGACCTTCGAGGGCCTCTCGAGGTCCAGGAGCGCGGCGCCGAAGCTGTAGACGAAGCCGTTGCAGGTGCCCGAGACGCCGTGGTAGAGCAGGAGCCAGCCCTCGTCCGTCTCGATGGGCACGGCGCCGGCGCCGATCTTGGTGCCCTGCCACCAGCCCGAGCCGCCCTTGCTCATCACCTTGCGGTGCCGGCCCCAGTGCACGAGGTCGGGGCTCTCGGAAAGGTAGATGTCGCCGAAGGGCGTGTGCGCCGGGTCGCTCGGCCGGTGCAGCATAAGGTACATGCCCCCGACCTTGCGCGGAAAGAGCACGCCGTTGCGGTTGTAGGGATAACTCGGGTTCTCGAGCCGCGTGAAGCTCTCGAAGTCGTCGGTGACGCCCAGGCCGAGGGAGGCCCCGGAAAAGTCGCAGCACCAGACGACGTAGTAGCGGCCGTCGAGCTTGACGACGCGGGGGTCATAGGCGTAGGCGGGCTGGAAGTCTCGGCCCTCCTCGTCCTTCCATCTGATGAGCTCGTCGCGGATCTCCCAACGCAGGCCGTCCTTGGAAAAGCCCGCGTGGAGCTGGGCGCGGCCGTTGCGGTGATCGGCGCGGAACACCCCGGCGTAGCCCCCCTTCCAGGGCACGACGGCGGAGTTGTAGACGCGAGCGCAGCTCGGAGTGGGATTCCAGCCGATGAGCGGGTTCCCGCTGTGCCTCCATATTACGGAAGAGCAGCCCGCGGGCCTCTCTTCCCAGGGCATTCCCGGCAGGCTATCGCCGACGATCCTCAGTTTGGGCATATGAACCACCTGTTCTCGGTTGCTTTCCGGCATCATCGCATCCCGAGCTTGATCGCGTTATAGAGGAGCTGGTCCTTGTCGCGCGAGCCCAGGCTGATGGCGTAGCTCTTATCGTCCGTCTTCACGGTTATGTATGAAACGTTGGGCGTCTTGAGGAAGACCCTCGTCAGGCCGAGGCCGTCGACCTCGTAATTGCCCTCGCGGAAAAGGCCGAAGGCGTCGTTGCCGAAGACGCGCCGCCCCGTGGCGATGGGCGTCTCCTCGAAGCTCGCCTCGCGGATCTCGGAGAGCTCGAGGCTGTAGCCGAAAAGGGCTCGGACGCGCAGCTCGCCGCCGGACACGGAGGCCGGATCGGTGGCGAGCTCGACGCCGACATAGACCCCGAGGATGGCCGCGACGGCGATGACGATCCAGAGAGAGATGCGGTTGGCCTGCCGGCGGCTATAGATGGCGTTGCGCGCGCCGTTTCCACGCGCCGCTTCCGCGCTTTTCAGGAGACTCTTCTTGGCCATGGCTCTCAGCCTATCCTGATCGAGTAGGCCGAGCGGAAGACGCTGCCCGCCGAAAGGGCGAGGGCCGCCTCCTTGCGCTCGAGGTCCTGGGTCGAGCCGGCCAGGGCCATGATGCCGTACCAGGGCTCGATGCAGACGAAGGGCACGTCGCCAGCGGCGGCTCCTCCGGCGGCGCCCTTCGGGGACCAGATGCCGAGCTGGGGGAAGCCAGGGAAGCTCAGCTCGACGAAACGTCCCGAGACGCGGCTCTTCAAGGTCACCTTGCGCGAGACGTGATCCTTGAGGACGATGGCCCCGCGCTCGAAGAGATCGGGCGTAACCTGGACGGAGGAGGCGCCATCGAGGAAGCGCGAGGTCTCCCCGGAGCGGAGATTGTCGGAATTCAGGTAATGCCTGTCCACGGTCTCGGGCTTCTCGAAGACGAGGTCGTAGTCGCTCCGACGCTCGCCCTCGATTATGGGGGCGCGGAAGGCCGGGTGGGCGCCGATGGAGAAGGTCATGCGCTTGCGGTCCGCGTTGACCAGCTCGTAGCCCACCTCGAGCTTGCTGCCTTTGACCTTGTAGGTGACCGCGAGCTTGAATTTGAAGGGATAGAGCGCGAGGCTCGACTCGTCGGCGTCGAATTCGCAGCGTAGGACGTCCGGCCCCTGGGGCAGGAGGCGGAACTCGAGCTCCTTGGCGAAACCGTGATTGGCGAGCCTGTAGGTAGAGCCTTCGTAGGCGTAGCTGCCGCCGGGCAGCCCGCCGACGACGGGGAAGAGCAGGGGCGAGCGCCGGGCCCAGAAGGCGGGGTCCCCCTGCCAAAGGTACTCGACACCCCGCGCGTCCTTTATGCTCTGGAGCTCGGCTCCCTTGGAGGTGACGGCGACTTCGATCTCGTCGGACTTGATGGTTAACATGGAGGCGAGTATACGGCCGGCCGGCCCTTCCACGCTAGTCAGTCGGGGGCGCCCCGCGGCCCCGAGGCTTGACCCTGGAGTCCACCATGATGGCGTCCATGCGCCTGAGGCGTCGGGAAAGGTCGCGGGCGAGGTTCATCACGATCATGGCGAAGGCCCGCATGCTCCGCTTGGAGAGCTCGTGCAGGGCGCGGTTGGATATCGTGGCGACAGTCGAAGGCTCGAGGGCCCGGACCGTGGCCACGGCCGGCATCACGTCGAGGAATTCCATCTCGCCGAAGGTGTCGCCCGCGACGAGGGTCGCGATCTGGACCCCGTCCTTCTCTATCTCGACCTTGCCTTCCAGGATGAAGTAGACGCAATCGTTGGGACTGCCCTCGGCCATGACGACGGCGCCCGCCTCGAAGGCGGCCGTGCCCATGAGGGGCCGCAGGGACTCGATCTCGTCGGGCAGGAGTCCGCCGAAAAACGAATAGTCCTTGAATGCCGACGCTTCGATCACTGCCGTCCTCCGGGTGCTTGTCTTCGCGAGCTCTGGACGCCGCGAAGGCTATGCAAAAATAGCATGCCGCGCAGTGGGGGACAATACGTAGTTTATCAAAGCCTGTAGGAAGGAAGTGAATGACAAGTGGTACGAAACATATTGATCCATATGAATTTTACGAGTGGGACAGCTCCTAAAAATGGGAGTAGCCGGTTAGAAAGATCACAATCTTCCACAACTATTATCTAGTGTTACGAAGATTATGGATAAAAATAATGCTACTTGTTATAGGAAAAACAATTAGGTGAAGCATTTTGGTGAGAACATGGCATGCGTGTCTTAATCACATTATCACAACCAAATAATTCATCCGGAACAATAGGCTTCGTAACACTAAGCAAGACTTGACCTCGGAAAGGGCATAGCGTATACTGACTATACACTCAATGAGTATAGAGTCAACAATAATCACTAAGTCGACGACTCCTCAAAGCCGGTCGGCGCAGAAGCTCGAGACGAGGCGGCGCATCCTGGCCGCGGCGCGGAGGGTCTTCGCCCGCGAGGGCATACTCGCAACCTCGACAGCGGCCGTCGCCGCCGAGGCTGGCGTGTCGCACGGCAGCGTCTTCGCCCATTTCGGTACGCAGGAGGGCCTGATCGCGGCGGTAATCGAGGACTTTGGCGAAGCTCTATCCCTCCACCTCCACGAATCGACCGAGCGGGGCGCCGGGACGCGGGAAGTGCTTAAATCCCATCTCGACGCGATCCGCGAGAGCGAAGGCTTCTACGCCCGCCTCGCTGTCGAGACCCCCCTCCTACCCTCCGAGGCGAGGCTCAGCCTCGTCCTGATCCAATCGGACATCGCCTTCCACCTCTCGCCCGCGATCGAGGCCGACGCGAAGGCCGGCTCGGTCAAGGCCATGCCCCTCCCCTTGCTCTTCAACACCTGGGTCGGGCTTCTGCATTACTACCTCGCCAACCGAGAGCTCTTCGCCCCGGACGCCTCGCTCCTCGAGTCGCGCGGAGAGGAGCTACTCGACCATTTTATGTCATTGATCTCGACAGGAGGGAAAAGATGAGCTCGAACCCGATGCTTGCGTTCCAGGAAGAGGCCCCCGAGGCCGCGGCCGCCTTCAACGGCCTGATCGAATCCCTCTGCGCGCGAAAGGACGGCATGTACGCCAAGACGCGGCAGCTGGCCTACCTTGCCATGAAGGCCTCTCAGAGCGATACGGGGGCCGTCAGCTGCCTCGCCCCCGCCCTCGAGGCCTACGACGCGACGCCCACCGCGCGGGGGAAAGAGATGCTCGCGTGAAGCTCTGCGTCGCCTGCGGCATGCCGATGGAAAAGCCCTCGGACTATCCCCTCGGCGACGAGTCGAAGGACTATTGCGTCCACTGCGCGAGAGCCGACGGCTCGATGCAGTCCTACGAGGAGCGCGCGGCGGCGATGGCCAACTTCATCGTCATGACCCAAGGCCTCGATGGCAGGGCCGCCCTGGCCGCGGCCCGCGCGCGCATGTCGCGACTGCCCGCCTGGAAGGGCCGGCCATGACCCCGCTCCGCGCGATGCTGAACATAGGCTCGGTATGCGCCGCCGAGCTCGAATCGGCGGGCATCGCGAGCGGCGAGGCACTGCAGAGCCTCGGCTCCGTCGGGGCGGCGCTCCGGCTCCGGGCCGCCGGCTACGGCGTCTGCCGCTCCAAGCTCGCCGGCCTCGAGGGCGCGATACGCGGCGTCAAGTGGAACCTCGTGCCCCGCGCCGATCGCGAGGCGCTCTGGGATGAGCTCGCGGGCTATACGGACTAGGCTCCCGACCGAAACGCTTTGCCCCGCGTGCCCTTATGGGCTACACTTGGCGCTTGAGGGGGAATCCCATGCTCGAGCCATATGCCTTCGAGGACGGCAAGCTGATACCCAGGGAAGAGGGCGAGGGCGTCCTCGTCTACATCGCGCCGACCGAGGACGAGAAGCGCGAACTCTCGGAGCGCTGGGCGATCGACCCCTACGACCTGGCCTCGGCCCTCGACCCAGACGAGCTGGGCCGGGTCGAGATAGGCGGCAATCGCGCCACGATCATCGTCAAGCAGCCCCGCAACTACGACTCGGCGGATCAGCTCCTGTTCACCGTCGCCTCGGTCGGGCTCTTCCTCGACAGGGACCACCTCGTCGTCGTGACCACTGAGCCCCTCGAGCTCTTCGCGGACAAGATGGTGCGCAAGGTCTCGGGGCCGGCCGACGCCCTGCTCAAGATACTCTACGCCTCGATCGCGCACTTCCTGGGCCACCTCAAAGTGATCAACATGATCTCCGAGGCCCTGGAGAAGCGCATCAACACCTCCATGGGCAACAAGTACCTCCTGGACATGTTCACGCTGGAGAAGAGCCTCGTGTACTTCGTCAACGGCATCGGCTCCAACCAGATGGTGCTGGAGAAGATGCGCGCCAGCGCGGCCAAGGTCGGGCTCGACGCCGAGCAATGCGAGATCCTCGACGACATTATCATCGAGAACCAGCAGTGCGCCAAGCAGGCTGACATCTATTCCAACATCCTCACCGGCCTCATGGACGCCCGCGGCTCGGTCGTCAACAACAACCTCTCGACCCTGATGAAGAAGCTCACCGTCATCTCGGTGGTCTTCCTGCCGATGAACGTCCTCGCGAGCATCGGAGGCATGTCCGAGTTCTCGGGCTGGACCCACGAGGTCCCGCCCTGGGTCTCCTATCCGATCTTCCTCGTCGGCCTATGCGGCGTCGGCTACCTGACCTACTACGTGATCCACAAGTGGGACGTCGGCAAGAAGGACCTCCAGCTTCCTCGGGGACGGCGCAAGGGGCCGAGATCGAGCTAGGCTCGGCGCTAAGGGCGTTTCGACTCCCTGCAACGATATGCGTTCCCGATGAATAATTATTAGCTATTTCGACGATTGACGCTCGAGGACGACTTCGCGTAGGCTTGCCTATCGTTCGAGAGGGCGCCTGGAATTCCCGCGCATGGAAGCGTCTAGCGGGATCGAGCGGCGCCGGCCGGCCGGGCAGTCATGCGTTGCGCGACACCGGACGAGCGACACGCCCGGGACCTCGGCCCGGGCGGAGTCTCGATCTTCGAAGCCCCCCGCGGGATGTCCGCGCGAGGGCGTGCGGAGGTCGGGCATGTCCGCCATCTCGGTCCAGCGACTATCCAAGAGCTTCCGTTCCAAGGTGAGGCCCGAGGGCCTCGGGTCCTCCCTCAAATCGCTCATCGCGCCGAGCTATCGCGAGGTCGAGGCCGTGCGCGAGGTGAGTTTCGAGGTCGAGGAGGGCGAGGTCGTAGCCTTCCTCGGGCCCAACGGGGCCGGAAAGTCCACCACCATCAAGATGCTCACGGGCATCCTCCGGCCAAGCTCGGGCTACTGTAGCGTCCTCGGGCTCGACCCCTCGAGGCAGCGCACGGCCCTCGCGCGCTCGATCGGCGCGGTGTTCGGGCAGCGCAGCCAGCTCTGGTTCCACCTGCCCCCCTCGGATAGCTTCCGCCTCCTGGGAGCGGTCTACGAGATCGAGCCCGAGGTCCTCGCGCGCCGCGTGCCCGAGCTCGTCGAGCGCTTCGGCATCGGGCCTTACATGGACATGCCGGTGCGCAAGCTCTCCTTGGGCGAGCGCATACGCTGCGAGATCGCGGCCAGCCTGCTCCACGCGCCCAAGGTCCTCTTCCTCGACGAGCCGACCATCGGCCTCGACCTCGTGGTGCGGCGCGAGGTCCGCGCCCTCCTCTCAGAGATCGCGAGGCGCGACGGCACGACCGTGTTCATCACCAGCCACGACCTGGGCGACATCGAGCGCGTCTGCAAGCGGGCGATTATCATCCACCACGGCGGAGTGGTCGTGGACGAGTCGATGAAGGAGCTGCGCCATCGCTCGCTCTCGCGGAAATTCATCGGCGTGAAGTACGCCTCGCCGGTGGACTTCGAGCTCGGTGGGCTCAAGCCAGTGAAGCGCACCGAGACGGCCGCGAGCTACGTCGTGGACACGAACGAGCATCGCCTCCCCGAGGTCCTGCGCGCCCTCGTCGGCCGCGGCGAGCTCGAGGACCTGACCGTCGAGGACGAGGCCCTCGAGGACATCATCGCGCGCATTTACGCCGCGGGAGCGTCGACGGGGGAGGCGGGACTATGAGCGGATCGGAGCGGAGAGCCTTCCGCGGGCTCCGGATGAAGGCGCGCAAGTACGCGGTCGCGGCCTCGGTCTCGTTCCGCGAGCGGACGGCCTACGGGGGCAGCTTCCTGGGCACTGCCCTGGCCTATGCCCTTTTCGTCTTCGTGTTCTCGAGGATATGGGGCACGGTCTACGCCGGCAGGGCGGACATAGACGGCTATACCCGCGCTCAGATGATCTGGTACTTCATCGTCGCCGAGCTTCCCGGCATGGCTCTCTCCGGCGTCTTCTGGTCCCTATCGCAGGACATGAAGAGCGGCCAGGTCGCCTACCTGCTCTCGCGCCCCTATTCCTTCGTGCTCTACAGCTACGCGCTGGGAGCGGGGAAGGCCCTGGCCAACGGTCCCATCCTCCTCGCCATAGGCTGTGCCCTGGGCTTCCTGACCGCCGGCCCCCCGCCCCTGTCCTCCGCCGGGCAGGGCGCGGGCCTCGTCCTCGGCCTCTTACTCGCGGGCAGCATCTACTACCTGCTGAACCTGGCCATAGCGATGACCGCCTTCTGGGTCGAGGAGAACGCGGCCTTCTTCTGGATCTTCCAGAAGCTCGCCCTGGTGGCCGGGACCCTCGTCCCCATCGAGCTCCTGCCCGGAGCCGCGCGCCGCGCGGCCTGGCTCACGCCCTTCCCCGCCATGTCCTACGCGCCGGCCAAGCTCCTGGCCGCCTGGCCGGGAACGGGCGGCGCCCTCGGTCTCCTCGGCTACCAGGCCGCCTGGGCCCTCCTGGCCGCCCTCGCCTGCCAGGCCATCTACGCCCTGGGCCGCTCGCGGCTGCGCGTCAACGGAGGCTGACATGGATCGCGTCAAGGCCTATCTCCGCTTCCTCGGCACCTCATTCGCCGTCAACGTCCAGGCCGTCGTCGAGTACCGCGCCAACTTCCTCGTCCAGACCTTCGGCATGATGCTCAACAACGCCGCCTTCGCCTTCTTCTGGGCGGTCCTCATAGGGAAGGTCGGCAATGTGGGCGGCTACGGCTTCGCCGACGTGATGCTGATCTGGGCCCTCGTGTCCAGTTCCTTCGGACTCTCGCACGCGGCCTTCGGCAACGTACGCAGCATCGGCCAGATCGTGCAGCGGGGCGAGCTCGACCTCTACCTCCTCCAGCCCAAGGACGTCCTGCTCAACGTCCTCGCGTCGCGCACCGTCGTATCGGCCTGGGGCGACTTCGCCTACGGCTTCCTCGTGCTCGCCCTATTGCCGGGCCTAAGCCCGGGACGATTCGCCCTCTTCGCCGTCCTCATCGTCATCGGGGCCGCCATCTTCACGGCCACCTTCGCCGCGGCCGAGAGCCTCTGCTTCTTCCTCGGCGACGCCACGGGCATCTCGAGCGCCGTCACCGAGTTCATGCTCTCCTTCTCGCTCTATCCCGAGTCGATCTTCGGCCGCGGCATGCGCTGGGTCTTCTACACGATCCTCCCCTCGGCCTACATAGCCTACGTGCCCCTCGCCGCGATGAAGGCCCTCGACTGGGGCCTGATTCCCCCCCTGCTCGGCATCGCCTGCCTCTACGCTGCCGCGAGCTACGGCTTCTTCAGGTTGGGCCTGCGCCGCTACGAGTCGGGCAACCAGATGGGCGCCCGCATATGACCCCGGCGCGCCGCGCTGCTACCGGCTTGACCCCGCACCCGCCCAGAGGCGAACATCAAGTCGCGGCTCGCCGCGAAGGAGATCCCATGGATCCAGTACGCTGGGGCATCATGTCCGTTTCCGGGCACTACGCCCTCCGCATCCATCAACCGCTATCCCGCCTGCCCGAGGCGAGGATCGCCGCCATAGCAAGCCGCGGCCGCGAGCGGGCCGCCGAGGCGGCCGCCCGCCTCGGCATCGCCCGGGCCTACGGTTCCTACGAGGAGCTGGCGTCCGACCCCGAGCTCGAGGCCATCTACATTCCCCTGCCCAACAACCTCCACGCCGAGTGGGCGATCGCCTGCCTCGAGGCGGGCAAGCACGTGCTCTGCGAGAAGCCCCTGGCCCTCGACGCAGCCCAGGCGAGACGGATGGCCGCGGCCGCGAGGGACTCGGGCCGGCTCCTGATGGAGGCCTTCATGTACCGCTTCCACCCGCAGTGGGCCCGCGCGCGGGAGATCGTGGCATCGGGCGAGCTCGGGCGCCTGCGCTCGATCCAGGCCTGGTTCTCCTACAACAACGCCGATCCCGAAAACATCCGCAACCGCGTCGAGACCGGCGGGGGCGCGTTGTACGACATAGGCTGCTACGCCGTCTCGAGCGCCCGCTTCCTCGCGAGCGCCTCGCCGGGCTGCCCGCCCGAGCCCTCTCGCTGCCTGTACATAGCCGACCGCGACCCTGCCTTCGGCACCGACGTCCGCGGTACGGGGATCCTGGACTTCGGCCCAGCCGGCCCCAGGGCGAGCTTCCACGTCTCCACGAAGGCCTTCCCCGTCCAGCGCGTCGAGGCTGTGGGCGAGCGGGGCTCACTCGCGGTAATCCTCCCCTTCAACGCCTATTCCGACGTCCCGCTCGCCCTCGAAGTCGCGACGGGACTCGGGACGAGGCGCGTCGAGTGCGGCCCAGCCGACCAATACGCCCTCATGTTCGCGGCCTTCTCACGGGCGGTGCGCGCTCAGGGCCCCGCGCCCACGCCCATCGAGGACGGCATCGCCAACATGGCAGCCCTCGACTCCCTTCTCGCGTCGGAGAAGAGCGGAAAATGGGAACAATCTTGAAGGGCGAGGGGCCGTGAATATCTCCCGCTGATTAGTGTTACGAAGATTAGCGGTAATAATTCCAT
>DBTW01000020.1:13984-14209 GCA_002307245.1 Spirochaetaceae bacterium UBA1306
AGAGCGGAAAATGGGTACAGCCTTGAGGGGCGAATGGTCGTGAATCACTCCTGCTTGGCCGATTAGGCCCTCGGGCTCTTCGATGCCGAGGGCATCGGCAGGACCGTCCTCGGGGAGGCGGCTACAAGAATTGGGTTACGTAGATTAGTGGCACAAATCCAATAAAATGCTTTACCAAAAGCAAATGCGGGTAGATAAGCTCCATTCTCTGGTCCCCGCCTTCGC
>DBTW01000016.1:0-3000 GCA_002307245.1 Spirochaetaceae bacterium UBA1306
CGCGTCCTGGTTTTGAAAAGGTGGACGTCACCCGGCCTTGGCCGCTCATTCAGCGTCGCTAGAGCTTGTCCAATAGCGCGCGCACGAGGGACTTGAGCTCGGCCTCGACGCCGCGGCCCGCGGCCAAAACTTCGGCGTGGGACAGGGGCTCGCCGGTCACGCCGGCCGCCATGTTCGTGACGCAGGAGATGCCGAGGACGCGCATGCCGAGGAAGCCGGCCGCGATCGCCTCGGGCGCCGTGGACATGCCCACGAGGTCGGCGCCGAGCGCCCGCGCCATTCGGACCTCGGCCGGGGTCTCGAAGGACGGCCCGGTGAAGGCGGCGTAGACGCCCTCGTTGAGCTCCCGGCCCAGGGTCTCCTTGGCGGCGCGTTGCGCGATCGCGCGCGACTTGGCGTCGTAGGTCGCCGTCATGTCGAAAAAGCGCGACCCGTGCCCGGGGCTTCCGAAGGCCGTGCCGTCGGGCCTGGCGGGATTCGGGCCGATGAAGGGATTGGTGCCCATGAGGTTGATATGGTCCCTGATCAGCACGAGGTCGCCGGGCTTGTAGCCGAGGTTCACTCCACCCGCGGCGTTCGTGAGGACTATCGTCTCGACGCCGATCTCGCGGAGGACGAAGACCGGCAGGACGATGTCGTCCATGGGATGGCCTTCGTAATAATGGAAGCGCCCGGCCATGACGGCGGCTTCCCGCGAGAGGAAGAGCAGGCCTTTGTGCCCCTGCACGGTGGGACGGGGGAATTCCGGTATCGACGCGAAGTCGATCTCGCGCCAGTCGCTCGCCGGGCCCAGGCCCTCGACTATCCCAGAGAGCCCCGAGCCGAGCACCACGGCCGTCTTGGGACGGAATTCGCGCGGCAGCGCCGCCGCCGCCCGGATGACCCTCTCTCCGAATCCTGCTTTCATGGGAGCCTCGTCTGGCCCATCAGGTAGCGATCCACCTCGCGCGCGGCGCCGCGGCCCTCGGCGATGGCCCAGACCACGAGGCTCTGCCCGCGTCGGGCGTCGCCGGCGGCGAAGACCCCGGGGGCGCTCGTCGCGAAGGAGCCGGCTTGGGCCTTCGCGTTGCCCCGCTCGTCGCGTTCGACGCCGAGGGCCGCGAGCGCGGTCTCCTCGGGGCCGAGGAAGCCCATGGCTATCAACACGAGGGAGGCGGGGAGGACGCGCTCGCTGCCGGCGACCTCCTGCGGGCCGAAGCGGCCGGAGGCGTCCTTCTTCCACTCGACGTCCACCACGACGACTCCGCTCACGCGGCCTTCCTTGTCGCCGAGGAATTTCTTGGCCGTGACGAGGAAGACCCGCGGGTCCTTGCCGTAGAGGGCCGCCGCCTCCTCCTGGCCGTAGTCGGTCTTGAGGACCTTGGGCCAGCGGGGCCAAGGGTTGTTCGGGGCGCGCTCCTCGGGCGGCCGCGGCATGATCTCGAGCTGGGTCACGCTTTTTGCGCCGTGGCGGATCGAGGTTCCCACGCAGTCGGTGCCCGTGTCCCCGCCGCCGATGATCACGACGTCGCGGCCCTTCGCGGATATGTATTTGCCGTCGGCGTGCTTCGAGTCCAGGAGGCTCTTCGTGTTGGCCCCGAGGAACTCCATCGCGAAATGCGCGCCGGCGAGCTTGCGCCCCTCGATCGGCAGGTCCCGCGGCCTGGTGGAGCCGACGGCGACCACGACGGCGTCACAGCCGGCGCGGAGCTCCTGGCCCTTGAGGCCCTTGCCGACCTCGACGCCGGTGACGAAGCGGACGCCCTCCGCGGCCATGAGGTCGACCCGCCGCGCGAGGATCCGCTTGTCGAGCTTCATGTTCGGTATGCCGTAGGCGAGGAGCCCGCCGACGCGGTCGGCGCGCTCGTATACTGTGACCTCATGGCCGGCCTGGTTGAGCTGATCGGCGCAGGCGAGCCCCGAGGGCCCCGAGCCGACTACGGCCACCTTCTTGCCCGTGCGCCTTTGCGGGAGCGACGGCACGATCCAGCCCTCGCTCCAGCCGCGATCGACGATGCTGACCTCGTCGTTCTTGATCGTCACGGCGGGGTTGGGTATCGAGCCGAGGGTGCAGGCTCCCTCGCAGGGAGCTGGGCAGACGCGCCCCGTGAATTCGGGGAAGTTGTTGGTGAGCCGCAGCCGCGACAGCGCCTCGCGCCAGAGCCCGCGGTAGAGGAGCTCGTTCCACTCCGGGATGAGGTTGTTGAGGGGACAGCCCGAGACCGCGCCCTCGTAGAGCACTCCCGAGTGGCAGAAGGGCGTGCCGCAGTCCATGCAGCGCGCGGCCTGGTCGCGGAACTCCGCCTCGGTCTTGAAGGCCGTATGGAATTCGTCCCAGTCCTTGGCCCTCTCGGCGGGCAGCCGGTCGGGGGGAAGGCAGCGCTCGAACTCTATGAACCCAGTGGGCTTTGCCATATCGTCACCTCACATAGCCGAATTAATCATAAGCCGCCGTATGAAAAGAGGACACGGAGAAATCGGAGGACGCGGAGATCACGGAGCAGGAAAGGAAAAGGCGATGAAGTAAGCGATGAGTTCTCCTTCCCCTTTTTTCCATTGGCCCCTCTCTCATCATCCTCTCCGTGTCGATCTTTCGATCGGCCGCCTATCCTCAGTTGCCCGAGACTCTCGACAGGTCCTTGTTGTTCGACTCGAAGGCGGCCATCAGGGCGCGCTCGCCGTCCAGGCCCTCGCCCGTCGCCTTGTCGATGGCGATGAGCATGCGCTTGTAGTCGCGGGGCATGACCTTCACGAACCGCCTGACCGACCCGGCCCAGCCGGCGAGCACCCGCTTGCCGCGGGCGCTCCCCGTGGCGGCGATGTGCCGCTCGATGAGCTCGCGGAGGGCGGCGATCTCGGCCGGGTCCGCGAGCTCCTCGAGGTCGACCATCTCGCGGTTGACCCGCGAGGGGAAGTTGCCGTCGGAGTCGTGGACGTAGGCGACGCCGCCCGACATGCCGGCGCCGAAGTTGCGCCCCGTCCGGCCGAGCACCACCACCTTGCCGCCCGTCATGTACTCGC
>DBTW01000016.1:3277-4456 GCA_002307245.1 Spirochaetaceae bacterium UBA1306
TCGCCCACGCCCTCGACGACGGCCGAGAGTCCCGAGTTGCGGACGCAGAAGCGCTCTCCCGCCATGCCGCAGATGTAGGCCTCGCCCGAGGTGGCGCCATAGAAGCCCACGTTGCCGATGATGATGTTCTCCTCGGGCTTGAAGGGCGAGCTCGCCGGCGGGTAGACGATGATCTTGCCCCCCGAGAGCCCCTTGCCGATGTGGTCGTTCGAGTCGCCCTCGATCGTCAGCGTGACGCCGCGCGGCACGAAGGCGCCGAAGCTCTGGCCCGCGGAGCCGACGAACTTGAGGTCGATGGTGTCCTCGGGCAGGCCCTTGGCCCCATAGCGCTTGGTGATCTCCGCGCCGAGGATGGTGCCGACCACGCGGTTGACGTTGCGGATCGGGATCGTGACCTTGACCTTCGCGGCCCGGTCCAGGGCGGGCTCGCAGAGGTCGATGAGGACGCGCTTGTCCAGGGATTCCCCGAGGCTGTGGTCCTGGGACTTCTGGCAATGGCGGCCCCACTCGTTGGGGACCTCCGGCCTGAAGAAGATCTTGGAGTAGTCGAGGTTCTTGGTCTTGGGGTTGCCCTTCGCGGCCTCCATGTCGAGGAGGTCCGTCCTCCCGACGAGCTCGACGAGACTGCGGACGCCGAGGCCGGCCATGTGCTCGCGCAGGTCCTGGGCCACGAAGCGCATGAAATTCTCGACGTACTCGGGGCGGCCGGAGAAGCGCTTGCGGAGCTCCGGGTTCTGGGTCGCGATGCCCGCGGGGCAGGTGTCGAGATTGCAGACCCTCATCATCACGCAGCCGAGGACCACGAGGGGCGCGGTCGCGAAGCCGAATTCCTCGGCGCCGAGCATCGCTGCTATCGCGACGTCGCGCCCCGTCATCAGCTTGCCGTCGGTCTCGACCGTGATGCGCGAGCGCAGGTTGTTGAGCAGCAGGGTCTGGTGGGTCTCGGCGAGGCCGAGCTCCCAGGGCAGGCCCGCGTGGCGCAAGGACGTGCGCGGCGAGGCACCCGTGCCGCCGTCGTAGCCGGAGATGAGCACGAGGTCAGCGCGGGCCTTGGCCACGCCGGCCGCGATCGTGCCGACCCCGACCTCGGAGACCAGCTTCACCGAGATCCTCGCCTCGGGGTTGGCGCACTTGAGGTCGTGGATGAGCTCGGAAAGGTCCTCGATCGAGTAGATGTCG
>DBTW01000016.1:4818-5524 GCA_002307245.1 Spirochaetaceae bacterium UBA1306
CGCCCTCGCCGGGCTTCGCGCCCTGGGCCATCTTGATCTGGATCTCCTTGGCGGAGACGAGGTACTCGCTCGTGACGCCGAAGCGCCCCGAGGCGACCTGCTTTATGGCGCTGCAGCGCGAGTCGCCGTTGGCGTCGCGCTTGAAGCGGTTCGGGTTCTCGCCGCCCTCGCCGGTATTGCTCTTGCCCCCGAGGCGGTTCATGGCGATGGCCATCGCCTCGTGGGCCTCCTTGCTGATGGAGCCGAAGGACATGGCCCCGGTCTTGAAGCGCTTCACGATGGTGTCGACATCCTCGACGTCGTCGATCGCGATGGGCTTGGAGGGCTTGAATTTCATGAGGCCGCGCAACGTGCACTGCCTGGCCGATTGGTCGTCGATCAGCTTCGCGTAGCGCTTGAACTCGGCGTAGTCGCCCTCGCGGCAGGACTTCTGGAGGAGGTGGATCGACTCGGGGTTGTAGAGGTGGAACTCGCCGTCCTTGCGCCACTGCCAGTCGCCGCCGACGGGCAGGGTACGGAAGTCCGGGGAGCGCTCGTCGAAGGCCGCGGCGTGCCGCTCCTCGACCTCGGCCGCGACGCCCTCGAGGCCGATGCCCCCGACCCGAGAGGGCGTGCCCGTGAAGTACTTGTCGATCAGGTCCTTGGCCAGGCCGACGGCCTCGAAGATCTGCGCGCCCTGGTAGCTCTGCACGGTCGAGATGCCCAT
>DBTW01000016.1:5810-11766 GCA_002307245.1 Spirochaetaceae bacterium UBA1306
TTGGACATGACCTTGATGACGCCCTTGGTGACGGCCTTCTTGTAGGTCTTGACCGCCTTCTCGTGGGAGAGGTCGGGGAGGAGCCCCGTCTTGATCATGTCGTCGATGGCCTCGAAGACGAGGTAGGGATTGATCGCCGAGACCCCGTAGCCGATCAGCATCGAGAAGTGGTGGATCTCCCGGGGCTCGCCCGACTCGAGGACTAGGCAGACGCGGGTGCGCGTCTCGTTGCGGATGAGGTGGTGGTGGAGCCCCGCGACCGCGAGGAGGGCCGGGACGGGCGCCCGGTCCTTGTTGACGCCGCGGTCGGAGAGGATGAGGATGTTGCAGCCCTCGGCGAAGGCCTTGTCGGCCTTCGCGCAGACCTCGTCCATCGCCCTCTCTAGGTGGCTCCCCGCGCCGACGCCGCCCTTCTTGCCCACCTCGTAGGTGATGGGGATGGTCACCGCCTTGAAGCCCGGGAGCGCGATGTTGCGCAGCCTCTCGAGCTCGCCGTTGTCGATGAAGGGGCTCGAGAGCTTGATCTGCCGCGCCGCCTCCGGAGTCGGATGCACGAGGTCCCCCTCGGATCCCATGAAGGTCTCGGGACCGATGACGATCTCCTCGCGGATCGCGTCGATGGGCGGGTTCGTGACCTGGGCGAAGAGCTGCTTGAAGTAGTTGTACAGGA
Source organism: Spirochaetaceae bacterium UBA1306 (assembly GCA_002307245.1). Taxonomy (GTDB): domain Bacteria; phylum Spirochaetota; class Spirochaetia; order Treponematales; family Rectinemataceae; genus UBA1306. The sequence goes on from DBTW01000016.1 coordinate 6,481, forward strand.
GCTGGGGCTTGTCGGAGAGGACGGCCAGGGGGATGTCGTTGCCCATGGAGCCTATCGGGTCGACCCCGTCGCGGACCATGGGCACGAGGACGAGCCTCTGGTCCTCGTAGGTGTAGCCGAAGGCCCGCTCCAGGCGGAGCACGGTCTCGTGGTCGGGCTCGGCATGGGAGGGGGTGGCGGGGAGGTCCTCGAGCCTGACCATGTGCTCGTCGAGCCACTTCCGGTAGGGATGCGCGCGGGCCGCCCCCTCCTTGATCTCGTCGTCGTCGATGATCCGACCTTCCTTCGTGTCGATGAGGAGCATGCGGCCCGGCTGGAGCCTCTCCTTGCGCACGATCCGATCGGCTGGGATGTCGAGGACCCCCACCTCGGAGGCGAGGATCACGGTGTCGTCGAGGGTGACGTAATAGCGCGCGGGCCTGAGTCCGTTGCGGTCGAGGACGGCCCCCACGCTCGTCCCGTCGGTGAAGGCCATCGCCGCGGGGCCGTCCCAGGGCTCGATGAGGGTGGCGTGGTACTCGTAGAAGGCCTTCTTCGCGTCGCTCATCGACTCGTGGCCCGACCAGGGCTCGGGGATCATCATCATCATCGCGTGCGAGAGCGGCCTGCCCGTGAGGTAGAGGAATTCGAGGCAGTTGTCGAACATGGCCGAGTCCGACCCGTTCGGGTTGATGATCGGCATGATGCTCGAGGTGTCGGGGCCGAAGAGCTCGGTCCGAATCATCGACTCGCGGGCGTGCATCCAGTTCACGTTGCCGCGCAAGGTGTTGATCTCGCCGTTGTGGATGAGGTAGCGGTAAGGGTGGGCGCGTTCCCAGCTCGGGAAGGTGTTCGTGCTGAAGCGCGAATGCACGACGCTCAGGGCCGACTCGAAGGAGGGATGCGAGAGGTCCAGGTAGAAGGGCTCCACCTGCTCGGAGATGAACATGCCCTTGTAGACGATGGTCTTGCAGGAGAGGCTGGCGAAGTAGAAGTAGTCCGGCGAGGCCTCGGTCTTGCCCTCGGTGGACTTCTCGGCCCGCTTGCGCACGACGTAGAGCTTGCGCTCGAAGGCCATGTCGTCCAGGGCCCCGACCGAGCCCTTCGCGATGAAGAGCTGGCAGATATGGGGCATGACCGAGCGCGAGATGTTGCCGAGAGAGGACACGTCGACGGGGAGGTCGCGCCAGCCGAGGCAGGAGAGCCCCTCTTCGAAGACGATCTTCTCGAGGCGGCCCTTGACCACGGCCCGGGTGGCGGGGTTGCGGGGGAGGAACACCATGCCGACGCCGTAGTCGCCGGCGGGCGGCAGGGCGATGCCCGACTCGGGGCAGACCTCGGTGAAGAAGCGGTGCGGGATCTGCGTAAGCACGCCGGCCCCGTCGCCGGAGTTGCGCTCGTAGCCGGCGCCCCCGCGGTGGCTCATGTTGTTGAGGATCGTGAGCGATTGGCTCACGATCTCGTGGGACTTCCGTCCCTTGATGTTGACCACGAAACCGATGCCGCAGGAGTCGTGCTCCCGCGCGGGATCGTACAAGCCCTGAGCGGGCGGCAAGCCGGCGGGGACCTGCCCGCCCTCCTGGTTTTGACCCATCATGGTTCCTTTTTTCCAACGACCTCAACCTGTTTCATTGGGTGAAACAAGAGAATCAAGAACTAAGGTCTTGATCGGATGTCAAGAAACCATATTTATGCAAAAAATGTCAATAGAGTAGGTGGGATTTGCATAAAAATACGAAAAGCGCAGAAAATAGTCTGTGGAGATGCATAAAAAGTATCAAAAATTGAAATCTTCTACACAATAAACTTTTTTACCAGCTCGTTGAGGGACTTTACCGACTCGGAGTTCTTGGTTCCGGCATCCGCAATCGCCTCGGCGGCCTTGAATATCTCGGTGATGCCGATGCTGATTTCCTCCATGCCGTTCTTCGTATCGGCCGAGATGTCCGAGACCTGGCTCATCGCTTGAGTGATGGCCCCGACCTTCTCGCTCATGGTCTTGGAGGATCCGCGGACTTCCTCGGTCGTGGAGATCAACGAGGCGAGGGCTTCGAGGATCTGCTGGGCGCCGATCGAGAGCTCGCTCGTGGCGTTCTTCATCTCGGACATCGAGAAGGCCACGCTCTTGATCTGCTCGACGATCTTGTTGAAGACCTCGCCCGTCCGCTGGGTGCTGTGCTCGGAGATCTTGATGCTATCCGCGACCTCGCCCAGGGCCTTGGTCACGGAGCCCGCGCTCTCGGCGCTCGATTCGGCGAGGTTGCGGATCTCGTCGGCGACCACGGCGAAGCCCTTGCCGTACTCGCCCGCGTGGGCGGCCTCGATCGCGGCGTTCATCGCGAGGAGGTTGGTCTTGGAGGCTATATCCTGGATGATCTGGATCATCTCCATGATCACCCCGGCCGAGTCGGCGACCTTCTTGATGCCCCGCTCGGTCTCCTCCATCTCGGACTGCCCGTCCTGGGCCGAGGCCTCGAGCTCGTTGGCGATCTTGAGCTTTTCCTCGGCCGCGGCGGCGATATTGGCGATATTGGCGCTCATCTCCTCGATGCTGGCGCTCGATTCGTTGATCGCGGAGGCCTGATCGGCAATGAGCTGGGCCAGGCGGCCGATGAAGAGCTCCACGTCGCTGGCCGACTTGGCGCTCTTGGACACCTCGGTATCGAGGACGATGATCTTGTTCTTCATGCCCTCGGTGTTGGCCCGGATCTCGTGGAGGCTCGCGGCGGTCTCCTCCGAGCTGGCGGCGAGCTCCGAGGATATCTCGTCCGCTCCCGTGGCGACGGTCTTGACCTCGGTCATCAGGGCCTGGAGGGTGCCGATGAAGCCGTTGAAGAAATCGGCCACCTTGCCGATCTCATCGTGGCCCCGGGCGTCGGTCCGGACCGTCAGGTCGCCCGTCGCGGCCTTTTGGAAGGCCAGGACGTAATTGCCCAGGGGCTTCATGACGAGACGTATAAGGAAGAAAAGGCCGAAGCCGAGGCCGAGCATCAGCACCAGCGCGGTGATGACGATGTTCCGCGTAGCCGCCGCCTGGGTGAGGACCGCCTGCTTCAGGGACGAGATGATCTCGAAGGCGCCGTGCACCTCCCCGGCCTTCCAGCCTTCCTTGACCCCGCCGATCGGGTCGACCGATCCCGCGGGATCCCCATGGCAGAAGAGGCATTCCTCGCTGAGGCGTATGGGCTTGAAGTAATAGACGTTCGCGCCGTCCTCTTTGACGTATTCGGTCAATTCCCCCGATTCGAGCTTCTTCAGCGCGTCGATCTCGATGCCCTTGGGCTCGTTATCAGGGCTTCTGGGCTGGAATTTAGGCACCCGGAACTGGTATTGCCCTTCCTTGGAGTTCTTCCTCGCCACTTCGATCGCGGTGATGATGGGCACAGCCTGGAGGAGGGCGGTCCTATCGCCTCGCTTGGCCAAGGTCGCGAGATCGGTTATCGTCCCCGACTCGAGCCTATCGGCCATGGCGTCCCGCGTCGCCTCGACCGTATAGACGATCGCCCGGCTCTTTTCGAGTATGGCGGCCTTGGCTTGGGCCGTAATGTCCCCGATGTAGAACTGGGAAATGACCAGGGTTATGATCAGCATCCCGCCCAGGGAGAGCAGGAGCACCTTGAACTTCAGGTTGAGGTCGCGAAAGCGCATAGGCGAAGTATAGAACAGGCTCCCTACCATAGCAAGCTCGCCGGCTTTTTCGAGCCCGGCCCGGCTGTGCGGCTCGATCATTTGCGGTGTAGAGTGGCCTTCCTCGAACCGATATTGGATGGAAGGCCTCCGTCTCGCACTTTTTGGCGAGGCGCAGGTATATTAATAGAAGGGAGATCGATCGAGGCGCGATGACCGTAGGCCAAAAAGCTAGCGTAAGCCTCCTTGCAGCCGTTCTCCTCTTCGCGGCCTTCGCCGTGGCGGCCTTCTCGGGACTCTTCGACGTCATCGAGTCGAGCTTCCGCAGCCCTTCGATCGTCCGAGGCATCGATTCCTCCCTGTCCCAGGCGGCCGAGGCGGAAGCCCGCTACCATTCCGCCAACCTCGCCCGCTTCGGCTCCGTCCTGGCCCTCGAGCCTGTGCGCAAGAGTTTCCTGCCCAACATGGGCTCCCAAGACGCCTTCGACCGCGCCAACGCCCTGGGCAAGCTCCAGGAAGAGACGGCCGGCCTCTCGGGCATCCGCCTCATCGACGCGAACGGCAAGCGCCTGCATTACAGCAGCCTGCCCGGCGACATCCGGTCCAAGGCCGAGCTCGAGACCATGTACCGGAACTACGGCGAGGCCGGCGATCCTCCCTACGAGTCCGTCTCGGCGCCCGAGGGCTCGAAGGGCATTGTCCGCATCGATCCCGCCTCGGGCCGCTTCCTTTACTCCTTGCCCTTCGTCGACGGCTTCGGCGTCTATCGCGGCAGCGCGGTCTTCATGGTCTCGACCGAGGGCCTCGTCTCCCTCCTCGTCAAGGAGGGCCTCTCCTCGGTGGGCGAGGTCGCCGTGCCCGCCGGAACCGAGGGCATCCTCCTCCGCGCCCCGACCGCCCTGCGGTCCGCCCTCGGCGCCCGAGCCGCCGAGCTCTGGAAATCCGGGCTCGACGCGACGCCCCAGTCCCTGGCCGTCTCCGAGGCCAGCGGCGAGTCCTTCATCCTCTTCTCGAAGAAAGTCGAGGGAGCGGGCCGGGTCGGCTACGCCATCCCAGCCAGCGACTTCTCCCTGCCGACGGCGATGAAGTGGATCCTCCTCGCCTCCTTCTTCGTCACCGCCTATCTCCTGGCCTTCCTCCTCCTCAACATCCGCCAGGACCGCATGACGGTGCTCTCCGACCGGATCAAGCGATTCCAGATCAACCTCCTCGAGGAATACGTCGAGGGCAAGTCCGAACTCGACTTCGGCCGGTGGAGGCGGGAGCTCGAGGCGCGGCGGCCCGAGGTCAAGAAAGCCATTCGCGGCAGCGTCGGAAGAGTCCGCAAGCACCGCCAGGCCGACGTCGACGAACTCATCGACAAGAGCTGGGATGAGATCCTCGCCGTCCTGGGCGGCAAGGCGGGAACCGAAGGCGCGGCGATCGGCCAGGGCATCGGCCTCAAGGAGATCGAGAAGCTCCTGGGGGACGCCCTCAAGAACGGCAGTTTCGTCCTCCCGGCAGGCTCCGTCGTCGCCTCCGGTGCTGCCTCAGGCGCCGGAAAGGGCCCTGCCGAGACAGCTCCCCCCAGGCCCCCCGTGGAATCGGCAGCGAGCCTCGCCGCCCGCGCTCAAGAGCCCGCCGAGCTGGAAGAGTTCGAGGAAGCCGAGTCGGTAGAGGAAGCCGAGTCGGTGGAGGAAG
>DBTW01000016.1:12041-14532 GCA_002307245.1 Spirochaetaceae bacterium UBA1306
AGTCGGTGGAGGAAGCCGAGTCGGTAGAGGAAGCCGAGTCGGTAGAGGAAGCCGAAGCGGTAGAGGAAGTCGAGTCGGTAGAGGAAGCCGAAGCGGTCGAAGACGAGCCCATACAAGCGCTTGCTCCCATCGCTCCCTCGTCCGAAGAACCCGAAGAACTCGAGTCGCTCGAAGAAGTCGAGGAAGCCGAACCCGCAGAGGCCGAAGCGATCGAAGGCGAGCCCCAGGAAGCTATTGCTCCCATCGCTTCCTCGCCAGAGGCATTGGAAGACGAGCCGATTCCGTTTACCCTGCATTCTCCCCTTTCCCATGTATCCATGGAATCGGAGACTGCCGAGGACGCGGAAGAGCCTGAGCTTGAGGCTTCTCCGATTCAGACGATCGGGCCCGTCTCCATCCGCTATGCCGCGACCCTCGAGGTCGAGCTTGCGGCCGATTCCGTCGAAGCTACCAATGTCTCGGAGCCCGCGCCCTCGGAGCTTTCGCCTTCTCAAGTTCAGGAGGAGCCGGATGAGCTCGAGGATCTCGAGCCTGTCGAGGAGCTGGAGCCGGTGGAGGAACTTGAGTCCGCCGAGGAGCCCGAAGGCGGGTCCTCGCCTTCGCCCGCCCCTTCCGATCCCGCCCATGAAGAGCTGGAAGAGCTCGAGGCCCTGCCCTCCGCCGTCGACGAGCTCGAGGAAATGCGCAATACCTCGGACATGGCCTACGCCCTCGCCATGTTCGACGACGACGATTTACCCCTTATCCCCGAGTCCTCGGGGCTCGAGCTCTCCGACGAGACCGATATCTCCGATATCATCGGCTTCATCGACATCGATGAGTCCGGCCGTTCGGAGAGGATCGGCCTTCTCGACGAGGAGGGCGAGATCGAGGATTCCTCCTTTCCCGACCAGGCGAGCGCCGATGGGCGAGGCGAATCCGCTTCCGGGATGGAGCCCCTTGAGGAGGTGGAGTTCGAGCTGCTCCTCTCGTCCATCGATTTGTCCTCGCTCGAGCAGTGGGATAAAGGCCCGGCCGGCGCCGCCGAGGCCGATGCGACGCGCTCGGCCCTCGAGATCGCCGCCTCCGTCGAGTCGGGGGCCGAGGAGCCGCTTCGCCCCATCGTCCTATCCTCGACGGAGGGAGGGGACGAGGATCCGGCCGAGCTCGAGGCCCTGGACGAGGAGGACTTCGAGCCCCTCGCGCCCGACGCGCCCGACGCGCCCGACGCGAGGGAAATTGATCGTTACCTCGGCCCTTGGGTCGCCTATACGCCCTTCGCGGCCTTCGAGGGGTCTCCCGCTTCCGACGAGCTGCCCGTAGTGGGGGAGGGCGAGCCCTGGTCCGAGCCGGAGTTTCTCGGCGACTACGACCTGGGACTCTCGTCCGGCGACGATGACATGCCCACCGACGGAGTCGAGGGAATCATTGAGTACCGGGACGGTATCTTCAGGCTCAACGGCTCCCTCGCCCTCGGCTCGGCCGGGGCCGCGGGGCCGGCCCTGGGCGACCCCGCCCTTCGCGCCCTCGTGGAGTCCGTCCTCGGCGACGAGGCTGGCGTCGAGGGCGAGGCTCCCGGCCCGACCGCTTGACCCGCCGCCCTCGCAGCGACTAGGGTTTCATCCATGACAGGCGACAAGGCTCCGCGCGGCGCATCGCTCGGGGGGCTCCGTTCCTTCGCGCTCTCGGCGGCCATCGTGCTCGCCCTTTCCCTGGCCGTCGCCCTTCCCCTCTGGTACCTCGCCATCAACCGGCGCGCGGCCTTCACCGAGGCGACTGGCGCGTTAGCTGCAATAGCTGCTCTCTTCTTCGCGGCCCGCGCCATCGCCCGCTCCGCGAGGCGCCGGCGATGAGCATGCGCGCGCTAAGGTCCTGCGGCCTGGCGCTTGCTTGTTCCGCGCTCGCCCTCGCGGCCTCGCCCGCGCCGGCCACCGCCCAAGCCGCCTCCGGGGGTGCCTACCCAGCGCTCGGCACCCTGGGGCAGGACGACATGATCTACGCCCAGCAGCAGGAGCAGCTCGCTCGCTCGTACGCGGACCTGCAGTCGGGCAAGGTACCGCCGGAGCTGCTGTTCTTCTCGTATACCGTGAGGTCGGCCGTCGACCTCTTTTCGCTCGCGGCCAGGCTGAACGTCCCCTACGAGACCCTGGCCACCCTTAATCGCCTCGACCGTTCCCGCTCCTTCCTGCCGGGGGAGCGAGTCCTCGCGCCCAGCGTCCCCGGCATCTTCGCGCCGACCAAGCCCGGATCCGACCTCGATCTCCTCCTCTCGTACCGCGGCGCCTCCTCGGGTTACCTGGTCTCGGTCCGATCGGCCTCCGCGGCCCTCAGCCTGCGCTTCTACCCCGGCGCGCGGTTCACGTCCGAGGAGCGGGCGCTCTTTCTCGGCCTTCTCTTCCGCTTCCCCCTGCCCCCGGGGATCCTCACCTCCGGCTTCGGCATGCGCGAGAGCCCCATCAGACATCACCTGGCCATGCCTCCGCGCATAGGCCCCGCGGCGCCGCACGTCAAC
>DBTW01000142.1 GCA_002307245.1 Spirochaetaceae bacterium UBA1306
TGGAACCGACCTGGACCTGGGCGGAAGGCGAGGCCTCGAAGCTCGCCACGAGGGAGGAGCGATCGGTGCCGATGGGCAGGAGTAGCGCGATGGTTCCGGCCTCGTCGTCGATCGTCCCTTCGGCCGCCGGCGCCTGGAGGGAAAAGGACAGGATGCGCTTCCCCTGCAGGGCGTCCACGGGGTCCTGGACCGTGCCCTTGCAGGCCACGAGGGCGATGCCCAGGGCGAGGAGATGGGCGCTCTTCGCGAGCTTGCGGGCGATCGTAAGTACCTGGATTTTGTAGTTCATGGTATAAGCCTCAATACCTTGATCTGGCTGGTGCTGGATGCAGGATCCCGGTCCGACAGATAGGCGAAGCCGTCATTGACCAGGATCTCATTGTGGCTGCCGTTGAGATCCGAGCGCCGCGTGAAAAGCCTGGAGGCCAGGATCGCCTTGGCAGGGTCGCTGATGTTGATGATCGAGAGCTCGCCGACGATGGTGGGCGCGAAGGCCCAAGGGCCCTGGAGGGAAATGGAAGAATAGGCGGGCCAGAGGTTGGTCGAATCGCTTGCCGTGGCGTCTCGATAGGGCTCGACGCTTCGAACCAAGCTGGCATTTTCGGGATCGCTGACATTGAAGATCTGCACGCCGACGCGCTGATCGCAGATATAGGCGTATTTGCCCGAGACCGAGACGCTTTGCGCGCTGTAGCTGTCGTAGCTCGACACGACCGTCTTAACCAGGGAGGCTTTCCTGGGATAGCTGATATCCACGATCGCCAAGCCCGAGGAACACGCGACATAGGCATAGGAACCTGAGAGGGCCACGTCCACGGCAGGCCCGGTATTGACTTGGACGGCCAGCTCGGGCTTCAGGGGATCGCTGACGTCGAAGATGGAAAGCCCGTAATCCCTGCTCGGCAGATAGAGCCAGGGTCCAGCGACGTCGATACAGCCCACGCCGCTGGAGATGGACAAGCCGGACGAGACAGTGGCGGCAAGCAAGGGCCGAGCGGGGGCGGAGAGGTCGATAGCCGTGAGGGATTGGCTCGAAGCCCCGAAGATCCACGATCCCGACCTGGCCATGCGCACAACCGACAGGCTCGATAGGGCCTTCTTAATTCGCGGGTTGGCGGGATCCTCGAGATCCATGATGGATAGGCCGCTGTCGGTGAGGATATAGCCATACGCGCCTTGAATGGATAGATCCCGGATATACTCGTCTATGTCGAGCGACTTCTCCAACACGGCATTCGTGGGCGAGTCCAGGTTTACGACCTCTACCATGGACCGCGAGCTCACGTAGGCCCAGGAACCATAGACCGCCACGAAGGACGCCGACGCCGGCATCGTGGTGGCCATCTTGGCCAGGACGGAACACTCGCGGAAACCAAGGGGAGTCCCATAGATACTGGGCATGGGAAGATTAGCCAGGGAGGGGGTCCCATCCTGGGTCGGGCTTATGTCGATCATCTGCAAGCCAGAGGAACCGTCGGCGACGTAGCACGTGCTTCCATGAAGCGCGATGCTATTGGCCCAGCCCGGGGTATCGATGCGTTGTCGGAAGGCTGGATGGGCCGGGTCAGTCCCGATGTCGTAGACCCTGACTCCCGCATTGCCGTCCGCGAGGTAGAGATAATTTCCGTCGATCTCGATCCTGTTGGGCCAATCGTCGTCGGCGTTGATCCTCGGGATGCTGCTCGTCACGCTCTTGTTGGATAGCTCGATCGTGGCCATGCCGCCGTAGAGGCAGCCCACGTAGGCATAGTCGCCCTTAACGCGCAGGCAGGTCGATGTGTCCTTATCCCCGTTTCCGTACTTGGGCATCGGCAGGTAGCCCGAGTAGCTCGGCGTGCCGTCGGCGGCTATGTCGTAGATCTGGATCTCGTCGCCGGTATTCCCCCCGTAGGCCGCCGCTACATAGACCCTGCCGTCCGCGGCAGCGATGTCCAAGGGTTCGACGCTGCCGTCGGGATAGAGGTCCTGGAGCGGCACGTTGGCCATGATCGATGCGCTCTGCGGATTCGTGATGTCGATTACGGCTAGCCTGCCGATCTCAGAGGCGGTGGCGGCGAAGCAGGTAACGAAGGCGCGGTTCCCCTCGATGGCGATCTGCTGGGCGTCGAGGGCGAAGCTCTTCGCGAGCACGGGCTTCGACGGGTCGGAGAGATCGTAGATCGAGAACTTGCCCTTACCCCTGGTGTACCACGAGCAATTCGATACATAGAGCCAAGGACCGGCGACGACGACATCATAGACATCGCCGGCATCGCCCGCGCCCAGCTCGTCAACGATGGCCGGCTTCTGAAGAAAAGTCAGGGTCCTGGCGCCCTCGGCCTCGCTGAGGATCGGGCAGTAGAGGACCGGCTTGATCTTGTAGTAATACCATTCACCGGTCTCGACGCTGCGATCGGCATAGCTCGTGCCCGTGACTTGGGAGATGAGGGAAAAATCGCCGCTTTCTCCCTTACGCCGCCATACTTCGTAGGTTTCGGTCGATGGGATCGAGGTCCAGGCTACCTTCAGTTGATCATAGCTCCCTTCCACGGTGGGGCAGAGCGTACGCGTAGATATCGGTATGATCTTGATATAGTCCGAGCGGCTCTCGGACCAACCGGCCTGCGGAACCGCCTTGATCCGAAAGCAGTAGGCGTTGCCGTTGACGCAGCCGGCAAGGGAATAGCTCGTCGCGGTAGCGGGCAGGGCGAGCTTTTGCCCGCTCAGGTCCGATGGGAGGGAACCGTCCGTCGAATAGTACAGGGCATAGCCGGTGGTATTCGGCACCGAGGACCAAGAGAGGGCGATGGCCTTGTTCGACGGCACGGCCGCGAAACTCGGGATGCTGCTGCTGGCGTCCTTCACGAGGCTTATGGACTTGGTCGTGACATTCCCGTTCCAGTCGGTCGCGCTGAGGCTGAACAGGAAATTCGTACCGAGCTTCGAGGTGTCGAACTGGATCGTGAAGCTCCCGTCGGACTCGATCTCCACGGAAGAGGCCTTGGCCGCCGTTCCAGGAATATCCCAGGCAAGGTTCGCGACGCTGCCCTTGTCGCCGGAGTTCGTGGCGTCCGCGACCGAGCCCCGCACTTCCGCGATATTGGCGCAGGCGAAACCGTCCTCGGGCGAGGAGATAACGAGGGTCGGCGCCGTCGTGTCCTTGGCTCTATTCAGGGCCGCAGGATCGACCATGTCGAGCTTGCAGGCGGCGACCAGCAGGGATGCGGCCGCTAGGGCGAGGAAAGCTAGGGTTGAGCGAAGACGGGTTTCGGGCATAGGCTCCATCACTCCGCGAAGATTATATCGTTGACTTCGGCCTTGGCGGCGCGCTCGACGCCGCCTGCGGCCGCCGCCGTAGTCGCCGCGAGGGCTGACTGCCCGAGATAGGAGTACTTCTGCGAGATGGTGGGGTCGAGCTTGACCGCGAGGCCGTAGTACTTGGCCGAGTCCTCACCCTTCCCCATCGCGTCGTAGCAGCGCGAGATGTTCAGTCGCAGGGTCGCGACCAGGCCCTGGCCGTTCCCTGATGCCGCCGACAGATTGGTATCCAGCTTCTGATACTCGGACAGGGCCTTATCGTAGCTCTTGGTCAGGTAGTACACGTTCCCGAGATTCATTTTCGGTCCCGCGAAGTTCGGGTCGAGGGCCGAGGCCTGCTTGAGGGCGACCACGGCCTTGTCGTAGCGCCCGTAGCGCGCCAGCCTCACGCCCAGCTTGTTGTAGTCTTCCTTGCCGTTCGAGGCCTTCGCCGCGGCCTGGTAGACCTCGAGGATGCCGTCGATGAGCTTGGCCACCTCGGCGGAAGACTTCGCTACCACGGGCTCCTTCTTGCCGTACTGCAGGCCGAGGTCAGTCTCCTTGAGCCCCACGGGCCGGTAGAGCTCCTGGGCCTTCGCGGTCAGGTAGAAGCCGCGCGCTGCGGGGTCGGCGTCGCAGGACTTCCACTCCTCGATGCCCTTGCGCCAGGCGTCATTGAAGCCGGAAAGGCCAATCATCGTGATCTCGACGGGCACCCAGAGCTCGTCGTTGAGGTTGATCGTCATGCCGCGATCGGGGTGGATCTCGCCGAAGGATTTGCCCACAGTCTTCGTGTCGAAGGCGATATAGATATGTCCGGGGATCGTGATCAGGGCCGTCGAGACGCCCGCGCTCTCGAGGAGGCTCGCGTAGAGAACGGAGAGGTCGTCGCAATCGCCCGTGATGCGCTTCAAGGTCTGCCGCGGCAGGCTCACGGAGTCGATCGAGGACTTGCCGCCCTTCACCGACTCGAAGGGCTGGGTCGGGTCGACCTGGTAAATGATGCCCAGCTCGCCGAGGGCGTTGAAAATCTGGCAGGCGAACTGCACGGTCTCCGAATAGCCGGGCGCGACGCTATCCTTGTTGATCTGGCGCACGTAGCTCGCGAAATTGCGCAGGGCGCTGTCCGCGGGCGTCACGAAGGCGGCGGCCTTGCGGTCGTCGTCCCAGACGATCGCGCTCTTGTCCAGGAGGTCGTAGGAGAGGCTCGTCCTCTGCTCGGCCGCCCTACCCCGCCCCGTATAGCTCGCCACGATCTCGCCCGACAGGGGAGTCGTGCCCTCGTTGCGGAACACCTCCTCGTTGAAGCTCGCGAGGATGCCCACTTCCTTCGACTCTCCCGGGGCCAGCGAGTCGATCCTGGCGCAGCTCGTCGGCGAGTCCATGTAGCCCTTCTGGAAGAAGGTCAGCTCGAGGTCCTTGACCGGGAAGCTCTCGGTATTCGTAACCGTCAATTTGGCGATCGGGTTCTTCGCGTACCAGCTCTGCATGGCCGGAAAGACCGATACCGGCCCGATCTGGCCGAAGCGCAGGCTCCTGAGCGCGGCCTGGGGCGCGTCCGGGTCATCGCCGAGGCGGATATGGGCCGCGAGGCCGATCCCGAGGACCGCGCCGTCGAAATCGGTCAAGGCGCCCAAGGAATGGATCCAGCTGAGGCTGGGGCAAAGCTCCACGGAAAAGTTGAAGCTCGGTATCAAGGCCAGGCGGGCGCCGCCTCGGGCGAGGAAGTTGACGTTGTCCACGTTTCCCGAGTCCGGTACGAGGTTAGGGTAGATCGAGAGGGAGGCGCCTGCCGAGAGCTCGCCGCCCAGCTCGAAGCTCTTGCTGAAGCGTTTCGTGTAGGAGGCGCCGAGGAGGCCATAGACATCCTTGTGCTCCCACTTCGTATCGTCCTCGCGCGGGGAGAATTGGATGAGTCCTCCCTGGAGGGAAGGCTGAAGGCTCGGGAGCTTCGGCAGGGGGTAGCGGATCAGGGCCGAGATATCGTAAAGATCGTAGCTGGAGCGGTAGGATCCCAAGGCCGTAAGGGATTGGTATTGGGCGCCCAGGGACAGGGGGTAGCGGTAATAGCGGTTATAGTCCGTCTTGGTGTCCTGGGCGTAACCTGTCGCGAAAGAGGCCGCGAGGGCAAGCGCGATCATACTACGGCTGAGGCTCTGCTTCATTTTCCGTACCCTCTCTTGCCAGAAATATCAATGCAATATCAATGAAAAAACATACTATCCTCATTGCAAACGCACCGCGACCTGATTCGCAAAATCGAGACGAGGAGTCGTTGTTTTGCTACCTGGGGCGAGGGCATTACTCTGGCCGCCCGAAGGCTTGCCCTTCCGAGGCCGCGCGTGAATACTGTCGCGGGCGAGCGGCCCGTTAGGGCTCGGCGAGGGAGGATTGATGGGAAACGGCGACGGTGCGCCCGGCGCGAAGGTCGGGGAAAAGGCAAAGAAGGAAGTGATCGTCTTCTCGATCTTCAATACTCACGTGAAGCGCATCGGTATCCCGAGGACCTTCATAGGCGGCGGCCTCATGTACCTGAGCTTCCTGGAATTCATCTTCATCCATCTGACGTCCATAATCATCCTATATAGGTGGATGATCGCGCCCTTCTTCAAGACGAAGGAATTCCGGATCAAGGATTTCATCATCCTGGACCGGGGCAAGATACGGGGCATGACCGGCCTCGACCGCCTGAACTGCGAATTCTGCGGCTACGCCAACGGCACGGCCACCCTATGGAATTTCGAGCTGGACGCGATCGCCGAGGCCGATCTGGGAAAGGGCAGACTGCTCCGGAAACTGGTCGTATCCGCTTACGCGCTTCTCTTGGCGATCTTCTCGGTCTTCAACTTCATACTCAGCAAGGTCCTCTTCGCGATCATCGCCCTCTTCCTCGGCTATCATTGGGCCAGCACGAAAACCACCCGCCGCAGGCTCAAGGAGACCGATTACGCGGGCGCCTACGGCCTCCTCATGAGGGGCCTCCTGCGATTCGCCAAGGTCTACGCCGAGACCCTCTCGGCGAACCTGGAGCAGATCGAATCGAGCTGGTGCCCCCTCAAGCACATCGAGAGGGCCGGGATCGTCGTGCCCGCCCATCATGGGAATTTCTACGACAGGGATCGCCTCGGCGAGGTCATTGGGACATTGGCCCGGGACGGAACGGTCTCTCCGCGCAAGCCCCGGTATTGAGGACGAGCTCGGCCTGGTCGCGCAGGTCGTCGAGCTCGCTCCGCCAGAAGGACTTGCTGCCCCAGTCGGGGAAGCTCGCCCGGAACCAGGAATCGTCGCGCTGGCGGGCGCGCCAGGCGAGGAAGTAAACCATGCGCATGAAGCGCAGGCCCTCCACGAGGCCCAGCTCGCGGCGGTCGAAGGGCAGGAAGCTCTCGTAGCCCTCGACCAACAGGCCCAGCTCGCGGCGGCACTCCTCGGCGTGGTCGGGCAGGAGGAGCCAAAGGTCCTGGCTCGCCGGGCCGGTCATCATGTCGTCGAAGTCGATGACATAGAGCCCCTCGCCGGGGCGGTCCAGGATATTCCCGCGGTGACAGTCACCATGGATGCGCCGCAGGACTAGGCCCTCGAAGGCCGGGTCGAGGGCCGATAGGGTCGCCTCGCAGAGCTCGCGGAATTCTCCGGCAAGGTCGGGATGGACGAGGCCCTGGTCGAGGAGCTCGGCGAGGAGAGGCCGCGTGAGGGTCGTGGGCCCGCAGACGGCCCGGTACGGCGCGGCCCTGAGGCCGCCCACGGCGTGCAGCCGCCCCAGGAGGGCGCCGAGGCGCAGCCAATCGTCGTCAGCCTCGGCGTCGAAATTGCGGCCGCCCATCTTGGGGAAGAGGGCGAAGAAGAAGGGATGGTCGCCGTCGTCGTCCTCGAGGACGAGCTCACCCAGGCTCTGCCCCCCCCCCAGGTCGAGCGGCAGGGCGACCGGGAGCTCGGCCCCGGCCGCATCGGCTATGAAGCGGTGCTCGTCGAGGATGCAGTCCCTGCTCCATCGGCCGGGGCGGTAGAACTTGGCGATGATCTCGCGGTCGTCGTCGAGCCTGATGCCGTAGACGCGGTTGACGTAGCTCGGGTAGGCGCTAATGGTCCCGTCGGTCCCCAGGCCGAGGCTATCCTCGACGGCCGCCACGATCGAGTCGGGGGACAGAAGGTCGAAAGAGCCGGCCCGAGGGGCCTCAGGCTCGGGCATCGGGACCGGCCTCGCCCGAGCTCTCGCCTCCCTCGTCCTCCAGGCGTTTGCGCTCGGCCTCGGCCTTTGCCTCATCCTTGAGGATCTTGCGGTTCCAGAGCATCACGCCCACCGCGGCGACCATCACGAAATCGGGCAGGTTCTTGTCGATCGGCTCGGGGAGGAAAGGGCCGAATTTCCAGCGCAGGAGGCCGTAGATGACGAGGAATCCGGCTAGGGAGCCGAGGCCCACCAGGAAAAAACGTCTCGAAGGCTTCCAGTTCACAGGCTTCTCCTTAGGAATCTAGCGCGGCGAGGGTTTCCCAGCGCGCGGTCTTGGCCTCGAGGAGGCCGAGGACTTCGGAATAACGGCGCTTGGCCTGCCCCAACTCCTCGGGCCGGGGCGAGGGAGAGGAAAAGAGGGCCTCCAGGGCCGCCTTTTCGTCCTCGAGAGCGGAGACCTCGTCGAGGAGGGAGGAAAGCTCCCGGCGCTCGGCGTAGGAGAGGCCCTTCTTCACGCGCTGCTTGGCCGCGGGCTCGGGCGGGATCGGCCGGGGCGGGGAGCTCGAGGACTCCTCGGTCTCGGCGAAGGCTCGGTAGTCGGCGTAGCGCCCGACGTACTCCCGAGCCCCGCCCTTGCCGTCGAGGACCAGGAGGGAATCCGCGAGGCCGTCGAGGAAGGCTCGATCGTGGGACACGGCGAGGACGCAACCCGGGAAGTCCGAGAGGTAGTCCTCGAGGAGCTCGATGGTGTCTATGTCGAGATCGTTCGTGGGCTCGTCGAGGAGGAGGAAGTTGGGCGAGTCGGCGAGGAGCCGCACGAGCTGGACGCGGCGGAGCTCGCCGCCGGAGAGCCGGGAGAGTGGCAGATCGTGCATAGCCCGCGGAAAGAGGAAGCGCTCGAGGAGCTGCTCGGGATTGAGGACGCTGCCGTCGGCCATGGCGATGCGCTCGGCCTTCTCGCGGATGTAGCCGATGAGGGAGAGGCCGGGATCTATCGACGAGGCCGTCTGGTCGAAATAGGCGAAGTGGGTGTTCTCGCCCCGGTCGACCGCGCCTTCGTCGGGCGCGAGCCTCCCCGAGACGAGGTCGAGGAAGGTGGTCTTGCCCGAGCCGTTGGGCCCTACGAGGCCCAGCCTTTCCCCGGCCTTGAAGTCGCGGGAGAAGGGCGAGAGGACGACATGGCTCCCGTAGGCCTTGGACACGCCCTTAAGGACGAGGATCTTCTTGCCCAGGCGCCTGGCGGACGAGGAGAAGCCGTCCATGCCGGACTCCCGGACGAGGGCCTGGCCCTGCATGTCGCGGATCATGTCCTTGCGGCGCTCGCTCTTGGTAGCCCGGGCGCGGGCCCCGCGCCCCAGCCAGGCCAACTCTCGCTTGAGGTTCGTGAGCCGGCGCGACTCGGCCTTCTCCAGGTTGGCGTCCCGCTCGATGCGCCGCTCCAGATAGTCGGAGTAGGAGCCCGAATACTTGTATACGGCGCCCCGGTCGATCTCCATGATAGAGGAGCAGACCGCGTCGAGGAACCAGCGATCGTGGGTCACGAGGACGAAGCCCCCCTGGTATTGGAGGAGGCGGCGCTCGAGCCACTCGATCGTCTCGATATCGAGGTGGTTGGTGGGCTCGTCGAGGAGGAGGAGCTCGGCCTTCGGGGCGAGGGCGCGGGCGATAGCGGCCTTCTTGACCATGCCGCCCGACATCTCGGACATGGGGGCCCCAGGCTCGCAGAGGCCGAGCTCGGTGCAGAGCGAGGCGTAGGAGAGCTCGAGCTCGGCCCGTCCCTCCCAGTCCTCGCCCCGCCGCCCGCATTCCGCGACGAGGGAGGATCGCCCCCCGTAGAGGAAGGCCGACAGGCGTTGGCCCTCGGGGAAGGAAGGCCGCTGCTCCAGGAAGGAACAGCTGAGCCCCCGCTTGCGCGCGAGAACGCCTGCGTCCGGCTCGAGGGAACCCTCGACTATGCGGAGGAAGGTGGACTTGCCCCTGCCGTTGCGGCCTACGAAGCCGATCCGCTCGCCCGAGTCTATGCCCAGGCTCGCCCCCTCGAAGAGGGGCGATTCGCCGAGGGTCTTGGATACCGAGTCCAGGGTGATGAGATTCACGTAGCGCGACTATACTCCGATGGGGGCAAGCGGGGCAATCGCGCGCGAATGGGTCTTTATCTAGGGGGGGTTACGCGTTATTGTAGTACCAGGAGTCCGGCTCCCTTAAGGATGGCTCATGAGCTTCAAGAATAGGTCGGGCATCGTCCTCGTCATCCTCGGCATCATCAGCATCCCCCTCGTCCGCTTCGGAGGCGGGGAATTGCTCCTCATCAGCGCCTTCCTCGTGGCCTTCGGCGCCGTCAAGATCGTCAAGGAGATCGGCGTCGGCGATCGCGTCCGCGAGTTCCTGAGCTCGCAGCGCCGTTCTTCCCCCGAGGCAGACTCGAGGCCCCAAGGGCCCAGGATCGACCCCCTGCTGCCTGTCCGCGTGCTCAAGCTGGCCGAGTCGCACGAAGGCTGCCTCACTGTGAGCGTGGTGGCCATGGCCCTCAACGTCGGCCTCGACGAATGCCAGTCGGCGCTCGACGAGCTCGTCCGCAAGGGGGCGGCCAACGTCGACGTCGATCTCTCCACGGGCGTCGCCAGCTACCGCTTCCCCGAATTCCTCCCCCACACCATAGAAGGCTCGGGCGCGCTTTAGGCGATGGACGGACTCGTCGCGCTGGAAGGAGCCTTCCTCGTCGAGCGCGCCCTCGCGGCGGGGCTCCGGCTCGAGCGGCTCTATTGCGTGCCCGCCCGCGAGCCCTGGGCCCTCGCCCTCGCCGGGGCCGAGGGCGCCCTGCCGCCCCCGACCGTCCTGCGCGAGAGCGAGCTGGCCGAGATCGCCGGATATCCTTTCCATAGAGGCGTTTATGCCCTCGCCCCGAGGCCGGCCGAGCGCATTCCCGGGGACTGTCTTCCCGGGTTCGGGTCCGGGCGCGAGACTATCCTCGTCCTGCCGGAGCTCGCCGATCCCGAGAACCTCGGGGCCGCCTTCCGCAACGCCGCCGCCCTCGGCTGCCGAGCCCTCCTCCTCGGGCCGAACGGCCCCGACCCCCTCTGCCGGCGCGTCCTCCGCGTGTCCATGGGCTCCTGCCTCCGCCTGCCCTGGGCCCGGCTCCCCGACCCCGACTCCCTCGGCGGCCTCGGCTTCGAGACCGCCGCCTGCGTGCTCGATCCCGAGGCCCAGGATCTCCGTTCCTGGGCGAGGCCCGAGCGTCTCGCCCTCGTCCTCGGCAACGAGGCCTTCGGCCTCTCGGAGCCCTGGCTCGCCGCCTGCCGGCATCGCGTAACGCTTCCCATGCTCGGGGGAGCCGACTCGCTCAACGTATCGACCGCAGCCGCGGTGTTCCTCTACGCCCTCTCGTCCGGATAGGAGGTCTCGAGTGCGCGCCCCGTTCCGATTCCTGCGCTCGATCAAGCTGGCGATAGGCCTCATCGCCTACCTGTCCCTCGCCTGCGTGCTGGCCTCGCTCCTCCCCCAGGCCCGGGAGGATTCGTTCTACTACGCGGCCCTGCCCGGCGCCCTGGCCGCCCTCGTCGTGAAGACAGGCTTCTCGAACTACTTCAGGTCCCTGCTTTTCCTGATTCCCGCCTTCCTTCTCTTCGCCAACCTCTCCGCCTGCTCGGCCGGCCGCCTGGCTGCCCAGCTCAAGAAAGGGAGGCGGGAGCGGAGGCACGGCCCCGACATCCTCCACCTGGGCCTCGTCCTGCTCTTCCTCGGCGCGGTGCTCGGCCAGGCCGCGAAGGCCGGCCGCCCCGACTGGGACGGCTTCGTCCGGCTGGGCGTCGGAGAGTCCGTGCAGCTGCCGGGCGACAGGCTCCTCACCCTCTCGGGCCTCGAGGCCCAGCGCTACGACGACGGCAGGCCCAGGGACTGGATCAGCACCGTCAGCTTGAGTAAGGACGGCAAGGGGCTCGGGCCCGAGCGAGCCATCAGGGTGAATCACCCGCTGCGGCTCGGCGCCCTGTCGATCTACCAGGCTTCCTACGGCGTCGACCGGGTGCTCGAGCTGGCCGCGCCCTCGGGCGAGACGCGGAGCCTCGCCACCGGCGAGAGCCTCGCCACCGATTCGGGCAGGATACTGCTCATGTCGGTGGACTTGGACACGGACTCGGCCCTGGCCAGCGAGGAAGGCCCCGGCGGGACGAGGACACTGCGCCTCGAAAAGGGCGAAAAGGCGGGAGCCTTCACCGTGATCGGGGCAAAAGAGATCGGCCTGTCCGGACTGCGCGCGTCCTATGACCCAGCCTTTCCCGCCATACTCGCGGCCCTGGCCATCTCGGCCCTCGGCATCTTCATCACCTTCGCCCGCAAGATCGGAGACATGAGACCATGAATGCGCTGCCCAGCATCGCCCTAGCCCTGATCGTCGCCTCGGCGGCCATCCAGGCCGCGTTCCTGTTCCGCAGGGATCGCCGCCTCGACCCGGCCTCGCACTGGATACTCCTCGGGGCCTTCGCCGCCCTCGCCGCGACCGGGATCGGACGGAGCCTGGCCATCGGCTTCCCGGCCCTGACCGGCAGTTTCGACGCCCTCGCGCTCTTCTCGGCCTGCGTCTGCCTCATCGCCTGGGCCTACCGCGCCCAGGGCGGGAGTCGGAAGCCCGCGCTGGTCTTCGTCCCCGAGCTCCAGTTCGGGGCGACGATGGCGGCCGCGGCCCTCCTGGCCATCGCGAGCTCGCCCATCGCGCCCAGGGAAGTCCTGGCTCCCATTCCCGCCCTACGCTCGGCCTGGCTCGTGGCCCACGTCTCCTTGAGCATCATCGGCGAGTCCTTCTTCGCGGTTTCCTTCGTCGCCTCCCTCGCCTTCCTCGCGAGCCGCGACGAGGCCAAGCGCTTGGAATACGACAAGGTCGCCTATGCGTCGGTGGCCGCGGGATACCCTATCTTCACCGTCGGCGCCCTGGTCTTCGGCGCGATCTGGGCCGAGCAGGCTTGGGGCTCATGGTGGTCCTGGGACCCGAAGGAGATCTGGGCGCTGGTCACCTGGCTGGCGTATACGGCCTACCTGCACCTGCGTCTCGTGCGGAACCGCAGGGACGCCCTGCCCGCAATAGTGGCGGCGGCCGGCTTCCTCTGCGCCCTCTTCACCTTTTTAGGCGTGAATTTCCTGTTGCCCGGCCTGCATTCCTACAACTAGGCGAGGACCAGGGCCGCGAGCTCCGCGACGAGGAGGATGATGGCCGCCCAGGATGCCAGCTCCACGAGGAGGAGCCCGCGGGCCAGCGATTCGCCGGAGGTCGCCCTCCAGAAATCCACCTCGAGGAGGTATCCGTTGGCCCGGCCGAGCCGGCGCAGGGCGAGGCGCTTCATCATGGTCCTGGACAGCAGGGCCATGGCCACGGCGGCAAAGAGCAGGATCAAATCCAAGCTATCCATAATGCCTTAGGAATATATCACGCTTTCGCGCAACGCGCCAGTTCCTCGCCCCGCCCCGTCCCCGCACCGATTGACCAGATATAGCCCGCGAACTAGTCTATCCCCACGAAAACGCCCTTCAAGCGAAACGCCCGCAAGCCGAGGGAGGCCGCAATCTCCCCCCAGGCGGCCTTCTACGCGGCCTGCGCCTTCATCGGCCTGGCCGGAGGCGCAGCCGCGATACTGCTCAAGCAGGCGGTCTCGTCGCTGGAGACCCTGCTCCGAGGGGCCGCCGAGTCCTCCGACCTCAATTACCTCATCCTGGCCCTGCCTCCCCTGGGCCTGATTCTCACGGCCGTCTTCATCCGCTACGTCGCGAAGGCTGATCTCTCGCATGGAGTCACGAAGGTCCTCGCCGCCATCGCCCGCGACGGCGGCCGCCTGCCCTCCAAGATGATCTGGGCGCCCCTCGCGGGCTGCACGATAACGGTCGGCTTCGGCGGCTCGGTCGGGATGGAGGCCCCCATCATGCACGCGGGCTCGGCCATCGGCTCGGCCGTCGGCAAGCGCCTGGGCCTGGACTACCGCCGCCGCGTCCTCCTGGTCGGCTGCGGCACGGCGGCGGCCGTCGCGGCCATATTCAAGGCCCCCGTCGCGGGGGCCCTCTTCGCGATCGAGATCCTGATGATCGACTTCACCGCCCAGGTGGCCGTCCCCCTCCTCGTCTCCTCGGTCACGGGAGCCCTGATGTCCAAGATCGTCTCGGGCTCGGACCTCGAGTTCGAGTTCGCGATCTTCCAGCCCTTCGACTATCGGAACGTCCCTTTCTACCTCGTCCTCGGGGCCCTCTGCGGGCTGGTCGCGGCCTACCTGCGGTCCTCGCAGAAGTGGGCGGGCCGGGCCATGGGCCGCATCGAGCGGCCCTACCTCAAGGCCCTCGCCGGGGGCCTCGCCCTCGCGCCCCTCATCCTCCTCTACCCGCCGCTCTTCGGCGAAGGCTACTCGAGCATGAAGTCGATGCTGAGCGGCAAGTCCTTCGCCCTCGTCGCCAATAGCCCCTTCCTCGGCATCGACACGGACGGCTGGGCCTTCGTGGCCTACATGAGCATCCTCGTCCTGGCAAAGGGAGCGGCCACTTCCATCACGGGGGCGGCCGGGGGCGTGGGAGGAGTCTTCGCCCCCAGCCTCTTCATGGGATCGGTCACGGGCTTCGTCCTCGCGCGGGCCCTCAAGCTCGTCGGGATCCCCTTCGCGAACGAGCTCAACTTTGCCCTCGTGGGCATGGCGGGAGTCCTCGCGGCCCTCCTCAAGGCTCCCCTCACCTCGGTCTTCCTCATCGCCGAGATCACCGGCGGCTACCAGCTCCTCGTGCCCCTCATCTGCACCGCGGGCGTGGCCTACGTGATCGGCCGGCGCTTCAGCCCCTACTCGATCTACGCCGAGCCCCTCGCCCTTCGCCACGAGCTGGTCACGCACCAGAAGGACAAGGCCGCCCTCACCCTCCTCGACCCGGGCGAGCTCGTCGAGTCTGACTTCCTCGCCCTCCCGCCGGACGCCCCAATAGCCGATCTCGCCCGCAGCGCCCTGGCGACGCGGCGATCCTACCTGCCCGTCATCGACGAGGAAGGCTTCCTCCTCGGGATCGTGCACTTCGACGAAGTGCGGCGGATACTCCTCGCATCCTCCTCGGGCAAGGGCAAGGGCGGCATGAAGGATCTCTGCGTAAGCGACGTCGCCTCGGCCCCGACGACCGTGATAGGCCCGGGCATGGGCATGGACAGGGTCTTTGCCCTATTCGAGCAGAGCGGGGCCGAGGAGCTGCCCTTCCTGGGCGCCGACGGCCGCTTCATAGGATTCATCTCCAAGGCCAAGTCCCTCGGAGCGTATCGAGCCAAGCTACTGGAACTCCTAGAGGAATCCGAATGACCAATGCCATCGAGCTCAAGGAAGCCACCGTGATCCGCGGCGGCCGCACCGTGCTCAAGTCCGTCGACCTCGTCTTGCGCCCCCGCGAGCACGCCTGCATACTCGGCCCCAACGGCTCGGGCAAGTCCACTATCGTCAAGCTGATCTCGGGGGAGCTCTCGCCCCTGTATCGCGAACCCGCGGCCATCCGGCTCTTCGGCCAGGAGCGCTGGGAGCTCTTCGCCCTCAGGAAGCGCCTCGGCATCGTGTCCGACTCCCTCCAGGCCAGCCAGGCGGTCGACGAGAGCGTCATGGACACCATACTCTCGGGTTTCTATGGCGGCGTGGGCCTGCCCCTGCGCGAAACGGCCCGAGCGGACATGGCAAACAAGGCGCGAGAGGCCGCCGAGCTCCTCGGGGTCGGGGCCATCCTCGACAGGAGGGCCTTCGAGCTCTCCTCGGGGCAGATGCGTCGGGTGCTGGTAGCCCGCGCCCTCGTCCACGACCCGGAGATGCTCCTCCTCGACGAGCCCTACGCCTCCCTCGACATAGCCGCCCGCCACAGCTTCGGCGCCTGCGTGCGGGGCCTCGCCGCGCGGGGCCAGGCTATCATCCTCGTCACCCACGAGCTCTCGGAGATCCCGCCCGAGATAGGCCGGGTGATACTCGTGAAGGACGGTGAGATCATCGCCGACGGCCCCAAGGCGGAAATCCTGAACACGCGGCTGATTTCCGAGCTCTTCGGCCTGCCATTATCGGTCACCGAAGAACGAGGCCACTATCGCGCGCTTCCTCGATGAATGGCTCGTCGGTGACCCCCGCGAAGAGAGAAGGTTCCTCATGAGCGAAGAGCTGATCGCCTACCTGTCCCGCTACATGCCCATCTCGGCCGATCTGGCCCTGGCTCTCGCGAAGAGCGCTCCTCGCATCACCTGGAGTGCCTCGAGGATACCCTCGCCGTGGTGGCTACCCCCGAGCGGGAACGGCGGATGCTAGCCGAGTTTCCCCAGCTGAAGTCGGTCTGCCTCGCGATGACCGAGATCATGGCCGAGAAGCTGCAGGAGAGCCTGGCCCGGTACCGGACCTCCAGTCCCGAGGAGCGCTACCGAGACCTGATGGAAGGTCGGCCCGAGCTCATGCAGCGGATACCCCAATACCAGATCGCCAGATACCTCGGCGTCCGGCCCGAGTCCCTCTCCCGGATACGCAAGCGGCTCTCCCGCCCCCTGGATAAGGACTGAAATCCCGATCGATCTTAACCTAGATCAATTGCCGCGGCGTCGCGAGGGTGTACATTCTCCATCGATGAATGGAGGATGCGATGAAGATTCCCGCCAGCCCAAGCTGCGTCGCCCTACCAGGTCGAGAGCTCGGCCTTCGTGCTCTTCAATCTCTTGCCTGACCCGCCTGACTTCTACCAGCTGAGCCTGGGCTACCGCCTGGACGAAAAGAACCTGCTTTTCTTGAGCGGCACTACCTGGAAGTACCATGCGCCCCTGGGCATAGGCTACGGTTCGAGCGATGACGAGTATCCAGGCTATATCCGGGCCTTCGGCTTGGGCCTGGGTTACCAAAGGTTCCTATGGAAGGGGCTGTATGCCTCGGCCTACGCCACGCCATTCCTGCAGAGATTCTATGGAAGCGACGGGGCCTACCTGCAATCGGGCTTCCAGCTCTACCTGCAGGCGCAGCTGGGCTACGAGCTGCGGTTCCTGAATGGAAGGCTCTACCTGAAGCCCACCCTGTCCCTCAACTATTGGCCGATCAATACCAATTTCCCTGCGGATTTCCAAGCTAAGGAAAAGGCCTGGCCCAATTTCGTCCCCGCCGAATTCAACCTCGGCTTCGGCTACAGGTTGTAGGGAGAGCTGGGTCTATTACTGGCTCTTCATCGGTCTCGAGGTCGCCGTGACGATCGGGGTATTCATTCTTGCGATACGGTGGCCGCGGAGCTCGGACCGAGGAGCGGATGGCCAAAGTTGATCGGCATTAACGACGATGCATCGACCTAGCGTTCTCACAGTTCTCGCATCATTCGCTTCCGCATGTATACTTTGGGATACTCAATCAGTTAATTATTTGCCCACTCAGCAATTTTTAGCAGTACTGCAGCCAAGGAACTCCCTTTGGCAGTCAGACTGTAGGTTACTCGTATTGGAGAAAGCTCGTCCCGGACCTGCCTTTTCACGAGCCCAGCCTCTTCGAGTTCCCGCATGCGCACAGAAAGCAGCCGGGCGCTGAGCCCTGGAATGGCGGCCATCAGCTCATTGAAGCAGTACTCCCCCGAAGCCATGGAGAATAGGATTAAGCCCGTCCACTTCTTCGCGAGGAGGGTGAAGGCCGCCTCGACCTTGGGACAGAGAGCAGTCTCGATATTGTTCATATGAAATAATATATATTCTTTATTGACTATATACAATATTATTACTAGCTTACTAATAGTAACCGCCTATGGCGGGATAGGAGTTCAGTATGAGCGTGAAGATCGCCGTCTATTTTTATTCCATGTATGGGCACAATTATAAAATGGCCAAGGCTGCCGCTGAAGGTATCAAGGAGGCCGGCGGGGAGGCCGAGCTGCTCAGGGTCCCCGAAACCCTCGCCCCCGAGGTATTGAAGGCTATGGGAGCCGAGGAAGCCCAAAAAGCCTTCGCCGGCGAGAAGCCGGCCAAGCATGATGAATTCGGGAACTACGACGGGTACCTCTTCTCTTTCCCAACCCGCTTCGGGGTAGTCCCGGCGCAGTTCAAAGCCTTCCTCGACGCGACAGGCCAGACCTGGGCTAATGGCGGGCTCACGAATAAACCCTTAGGCATAATGACCTCCAGCGCCATGCAGCATGGAGGACAGGAAGCGACTATCCTCGGGCTCATCCCCTTCGTGCTCCATCACGGAGCCCTCTATGTCGGGCTGCCCCTGAGCTCCGGCGTCCTCGGCGGCACGGACGAGGTGAGCGGGAACAGTTTCTACGGCGCGAGCACGATCGCCGGCCCTGACGGCTCGAGGCAGCCCAGCGCGAACGAGCTGGCCGGGGCGAAGGCCCAGGGCAAGCGCGTGGCGGAGCTGGCGGCCAAGCTCAAGGCCTGATCGGACAGCAAGCCGCCCTTGGGGCC
The DNA here is from genome assembly GCA_002307245.1 of Spirochaetaceae bacterium UBA1306. Lineage (GTDB taxonomy): Bacteria > Spirochaetota > Spirochaetia > Treponematales > Rectinemataceae > UBA1306. The sequence goes on from DBTW01000142.1 coordinate 17,841, forward strand.
CGCGCCGCGTTCCGAGTTCGGAATTCGGAAAGACAGAGGCGCGGACCCTCGGCTATGGATCAAGACCCGGCATCGGCACTACAGTCTAGGCCCATGGATTCCCCATCATCGTCCCTTGGCCTTACCGATCGACGCCAATCGCTCAAAGCCTATGCCTATATCGTCCTAACGACCCTGCTCTTCAGCTCGATGGAGATAGCCCTCAAAACGATCGCGGGGAGCTTCAACGCCATCCAGCTCAACTTTCTGCGATTCTCCATCGGCGGCCTCTTCCTCCTGCCCTTCGCCTGCCGCTCCCTCAAACGGCGCGGCGCGACGATCGGGGCCAAGGATTGGGGCTTCTTCGCGCTCTCAGGGCTGGCCTGCGTGGTATTGAGCATGACTCTCTACCAGCTGGCCATCGAACGCTGTTCGGCCTCGATCGTCGCCATACTCTTCAGCTGCAACCCTGTATTCGTGATTCCCCTCGCCGCCGTCTTCCTGAAGGAGCGCATCAGGGGCTTCACGGTACTGTCGCTCTGCGCCAGCCTCATCGGGATGGCATGCATCCTGGACCCGCGCGGCTCGCGCGCGAGCGCTTCGGGGATAGCCTTGGCCATAGGCTCGGCCGCGATATTCGCGGTCTACGGCGTCATGGGCAAAAAGCGCGGCGGCAGGATCGGGGGCCTGGCGACCACGGCCTTCAGCTTTCTCGCGGGCGGACTCGAGCTCCTGGCCCTCATCGGCCTCAGCCGCCTGCCGGGTCTCGCCGGGGCGCTGCGGTCCGTCGGGCTCGGCGCCTTCGCGGACATCCCGCTCTTCGCGGGCATCGCGGCGGGTAACCTGGCGGTCTTCGCCTACGTATGTCTCTTCGTGACCGGAGTGGGCTACGCCTCGTACTTCATGGCGATCGAGGAGAGCTCGGCGACCACGGCTTCGCTGGTGTTCTGCGTCAAGCCCGCGCTCGCGCCGATCCTGGCCCTCTGGATCCTGGGAGAGTCGATAGCGCCGAGGACCGCCCTGGGCATAGCCCTCATCGCGGCGGGCTCGGCGGTGTCGATAGTCGGCCGGAGCCGAGCCTAGCTGCCCTTCTTCTCTATCTTGGCCCAGGTGTCGCGGAGGCCTACGGTCCTGTTGAACACCGGGGCGCCCGGCTTCGAGTCGGGGTCGCAGCAGAAATAGCCCAGGCGCTCGAACTGGAAGCGGTCGCCGGCCTTGGCCGAACCGAGGCTGGGCTCGGCGAAGGCGCCCGCGACCCGTTCCATGGAGCTGGCGTCGATCGTGGTGACCCAATCGACGCCCGGCGCGACGTCCATCGGCCGCTCGGCCGGGAAGAGGTGCTCGTATAGCCTGGCCTCCACGGCTATGGCGTGGGCCGCGGAGACCCAGTGGATCGTGCCCTTGACCTTGCGGTTGTCGGGGGCGTCGCCGCCCTTGGTCGCGGGGTCGTAGCTGCAGCGCACTTCGGTGATCTCGCCCGTGGAAGGGTCCTTGCCGAAGCCGGTGCAGGTGACGATGTAGCCGTAGCGAAGCCTGACCATGTTGCCCGGGAAGAGGCGGAAATACTTCGGGGGCGGGACTTCGGCGAAATCCTCGCGCTCGATGTAGAGGACCTTGGAGAAGGGCACCTTGCGCGAGCCGCGCGAGGGATCCTCGGGGTTGTTCACGGCCTCGAGCTCCTCGACCGAGCCCTCGGGCCAGTTCTCGACGACGAGCCGCAAAGGGTGCAGGACGGCCATGACGCGGTCGGCGCTCTTGTTGAGCTCCTCCCGGATGCAGTGCTCGAGGAGCTGGACGTCGACGAGGGAATCGGTCTTGGCGACGCCGATGCGTGACATGAAGTCTCGGATCGAGGCCGGCGTGTAGCCGCGGCGGCGGAGGCCGGAGAGGGTCGGCATCCGTGGATCGTCCCAGCCCGAGACGACGCCGTCCTGCACGAGCCTGAGGAGCCAACGCTTCGAGAGGACGAAGTGCGAGATGTTGAGCCGGGCGAATTCGATCTGGCGCGGAGGCGTAGACGATACCTCGCCCTCCCGGACGAACCAATCGTAGAGGGGCCGGTGGATCTCGTACTCGAGGGAGCACAGGGAGTGCGAGACCCCCTCGATGGCGTCGGAGAGGGGGTGCTGGAAGTCGTACATGGGATAGATGCACCACTCGGTCCCCGTGCGGTAATGGGGCTCGCGGCGGATGCGGTACATGGGCGGGTCGCGCATGAGGAGGTTCGGGTGCGCCATGTCTATCTTGGCGCGGAGGGTCTTCGAGCCGTCGGGGAATTCCCCGGCGCGCATGCGCGCGAAGAGCTCGAGGTTCTCCGCGACCGTCCGGTTCCGGTAGGGGCTGTCCTTGCCGGGCGGGGTGATGGTGATGTTGTTCTTGTCCGGCACGTTGGTGCCGCGGTACTCGCTCATCTCCTCGGCCGTGAGGTCGTCGACGTAGGCGTGACCCTTCTTGATTATCTTGACGGCGAGATCGTAGAGCCGCTCGTAGTAGTCGGAGGCGAAGTACTCGCGGTCCTGCCAATCGTAGCCGAGCCAGGCGATGTCCTTCTTGATGGCCTCGACGTAGGACATGTCCTCCTTCTCGGGGTTCGTGTCGTCGAAGCGGAGGTTGCAGACGCCGCCGAACTGGGCCGCGACGCCGAAGTCGATGGACAGGGCCTTGGCGTGGCCGATGTGGAGCCAGCCGTTAGGCTCGGGCGGATAACGCGTCATCACGGACTTGTAGCGGCCTGAGGATAGGTCCTCGGCCACGGCGTCGCGGATGAAGTCGCTCGCCTCGGGGGATTTCGCTGAGGGATCGTCGCTCATTAAGGGCTCCTTGACCGCGCTTCAGGGGCGCGGCGCCCCTACTATGGCGAAAGCCGAGGGGCTGGGTCAAGCTCGACCGGCCCCCGGGGCTGCCCTTCAGCCGAGCGAGGCTAGGGCCTTGCCGGCCCTGGCTAGGGCCTCGTCGGCGCCGATCAGCGCGATCGATTCGAAGAGCGGCGGGCTCACCCGCGAGCCGGTCACGGCCACGCGCAGGGGCGCCATGAGGTCCCCGAACTTGGCGCCCAGGCGCTCGGCCTCGGCGCGGTACCTGGCCTCCGTGGCCGGCAGGTCGGAGAGGTCGCAAGCGGACAGGAGGGCCGCGCCGGCCGCCAGGAGCTCGGCGGCCCGGGCCTTGTCGAGCTTCTTGGAGATGAATTCCTCGGCTGCGGGAAGGGGCGGCGCCTCGAAGAGATAGCGCATCATCGCCGGCGCGTCGGAGAGGAATTTGAGCCTCTCCTTGACCAGGGGCATGGCGGAGAGGACGAAGGAGCGCTGGGCCTCGGACGGCGCCTCGGCGACCAGGCCCTCCTGGGCGAGGAAGGGAAGCACGAGGTCGCGGAGCTCGGCGTCGCCCTTCATGCGGATGTACTGACCGTTGTACCACTCGAGCTTCTGGTAGTCGAAGACGGCGGGAGCCTTGTTGAGGCGCTCGATCTTGAAGAGCCGCTCGAGGTCGGCGAGGGGGAAGAGGTCGCGGCCCTCCTCGAAGGAGCAGCCCAGGTGGGATACGTAGTTGACGAGGGCCTCGGGGAGGTAGCCCTTCTTGCGGAACTCGTCGACCGCGGTGGCGCCGTGGCGCTTGGAGAGCTTATGCCCGTCCGGCCCGAGGACCATGGGGAGGTGGACGAGCTGTGGCGGCTCCCAGCCAAAGGCGGCGTACATGACGATATGGAAGGGGGCCGAGGGGATCCACTCCTGGGCGCGCATGACGTGCGTTATGCGCATGAGGTGATCGTCCACGATGTTGGCCAGGTGGTAGGTGGGGAAGCCGTCGGACTTCAGCAAGACGGGGTCGGGCGAGACGTCCTCGTTCTTCCACTCGATGTCGCCCAGGACCAGGTCGTGGAATTTGGTCGAGCCCTCGAGGGGGATCTTCAGTCGGACGACGGCCTTCTCACCCGCCGCGACGCGGTCGGCCGCCTCCCGCGGGTCGAGACCGCGGCAATGGCGGTCGTAGCCCAGGTCGGCGCTGTCCGAGCCCTCCTGGGCGGCTCGCAGGCCGGCGAGACGCTCCTCGCCGCAGAAGCAGTAATAGGCGGCGCCGGCCTCGACGAGCCTCATCGCATGCTCCTGGTAGAGCTGGAAACGCTCGGATTGGATATACGGGGCGTAGGGGCCCCCGACGTCCGGGCCCTCGTCCCAATAGAAGCCGAGCCACTCGAAGGTATCGTAGAGGTTCTTCACGTAGTCTTCGGAGAAGCGGGTCCGGTCGGTATCCTCGAGGCGGAGGACGAAGGTCCCGCCATTCGCGCGCGCGAAGAGATAGTTGATGAGGGCGGTGCGGACCGAACCGATGTGCTGGAGGCCGGTCGGCGACGGGGCATAGCGGACTCTGACTTGCATGGGATGAGTATACCCGCCGGGCCCGGCAGTATCAAGGAAGGCCGCGGGACAGGATCGATACGGTCTGGGCCACGATCAGGGCCAGGCCGCCGAGGGCCGCCGCGACCGCGTAGCCCAGGGCGCCGAGGACGCGGAAGCCGTAGCGCCCGGCCAGGGCGAAGCCCGCGGCGAGGAGGATGCCGATGCCCGAGGCGGACAGGATGCCGAGGGCCGAAATGCGCATGATGGATACGAGGAGTGACTCGGTGTCGTCGAGGAAGGAGCTCTCGGAGCCGACCACCCAATAGAAGGTCGATACCGAGCAGATCACGAACATAAATATCGCCGCCCGCTTGACGAGTATCATGATGAGGGGCTTTTCCTGCGAATCCATGCTGGCGTCCTCGGATCGTATCGTCTGTCACCCGATGCGGGGCAATAATGGAATAATTCTCCGACTTCGGCAAGATCGGCTCAGGCGGAAGCCTGGCAGGAGGCGGGCTTCAAGGCTCCAGGAGCAGAACCACGAGGAGATCGCCCGAGCCCGCCCGGACGCCGAAGCGGCCCTCCGAGGCCACGTTGCTTACGCCGCAGTCGCTCGGCCCCCAAGCGAGGCCCTCGAGGGGCCAGGCCAAGCCCTCGCTACGCATCCCGCGCGCGCCATCCGCCAGGGGGAAGACCGAGACCGTCGACCCCGGCGCCGCCTCGAGGACGATACCGCTGCCCGCTTCCACGAGATAGGCCGCCTCATGGGCAGTATGCCACTCGGCCGGCCGCGGCCGCGCTCGTTTGAGGGGCATCGCCCGCCGGCGCTCGAAGAGGGAGCGTATCGCGAGGAGGTGGTCGAGGCGCCCGCCCCCGCCGCCGGCCAGGATTATCCTGTCCGCGCCCCGGGCGGCCAGTTCCTCAAGGCCGAGCTCGGTATCGGTCTCGTCCTTGTCGCGCGGCGCGAGCCGGAGCTCGGCCAGGGGGAAGCGCCCGACGAGCCCGGCGCTCGAGACCGAGTCCATGTCCCCGACGATGAGGCCGGGCTCGAGGCCCCAGGAGACCAGGGTATCGAGGCCCGAGTCGGCGGCGCAGATGAGGCCCATTCCGCCGAAGCGCGCCTCCAGCCTGGATCGGGGCGGGGCCTCGCCGCCCGTTACGAGGAGTGCATCCATTGTCGGGCAGTCTGCGCGGCTTGCGAGGCCGATGTCAATGGACGAGAGGGGGGCGGGCGCCTGGCGGTATTGCCCCGCCCGCGCCCGCCGGTATACCTTCGACCCGTGAAGCGTATACGAGCTCCGAAGGAGCTCTTCGATTTCGCGGGCGAGCTCGCGCGCGCGGGGAAGAAGGCCTATCTCGTCGGAGGGGCGGTCCGCGACTATCTCCTCGGCCGCGAGGCCTGCGACTTCGACGTCGCCACCGACGCCCGTCCCGAGGAGGTGGCGAGGCTCTACCGGCGCGTGATCCCTACCGGCATCAAGCACGGGACGGTCACCGTCCTCTGGAAGGGCCTCGAGATCGAGGTCACCACCTTCCGCACCGAGTCCGGCTACGCCGACGGGAGGCACCCGGACAAGGTCGAGTACGCCTCGACCATCGAGGAGGACCTCTCCCGCCGCGACTTCGCGATGAACGCCATGGCCTTCGACCTCGCCACGGAGCTGCTCGTCGACCCCCACGGCGGCCAGGCCGACCTGAGCGGGCGCCTGGTCCGCGCCGTGGGCGATCCCTTCGAGCGCTTCCGCGAGGACGGCCTGCGCCCCCTGCGCGCGATCCGCTTCGCCTCCCAGCTCGGCTTCGAGATCGACGCGCCCACCCTCGCGGCGATCCGGCCCTCGATCCCGCGCTTCCGCCTCGTGTCGCCCGAGCGCGTCCGCGACGAGCTGCAGAAGACACTCCTGTCCGAGCTGCCCTCGCGGGGGCTGAGGCTCCTCGAGGGCACGGGCCTGCTCGAGGAGATCGTGCCGGAGCTCTCGGCCTGCCGCGGCGTCGAGCAGAAGGGCATGCACGTCTTCGACGTCCTCGACCACCTCTACGCGAGCGCGGACGCGTCGCCCCCGGAGCTCGTCCTCAGGCTCGCGGCCCTCCTCCACGACGTCGGCAAGCCCGAGGCAAAGGCCGAGCTCCCCGGCGAGGCCCCGACCTTCTACCGCCACGAGGAATACTCAGCGAGGATGTCGGAGTCGATACTTAAGCGGCTCAAGCTCCCGAACGCGATCGTGGACGAGGTTGCCCAGCTCATCCGCTGCCACATGTTCTCCTACGACGATTCCTGGACCGACGCGGCCGTCCGCAGGTTCATCGCCCGGGTCGGCCCTGAGCGCATCGAGGAGCTCTTCGCGCTGCGCCTCGCCGACGGCGCGGGCATCCTCGGCCGGCCGATCGACCCCCGCAGCCTGGACCCGCTCCGGGCCCGCATCGATCGCGTCATCGCGGCGAAGGAGGCCTTCGGCCTCGCGGACCTGGCTGTGAAGGGGGGCGACCTCGCCTCCATCGGCGTGCCGCCCGGGCGCGCGATGGGCGCCATGCTCAAGGAGCTCCTGGAGGCGGTTATGGACGACCCTAGCTTGAACGAGCGGGAGCGGCTGCTGGAGATCGCGGGCAGGATCAAGGGCAAGCACGGCCTCTGAAGGGCTCGCCCCTAGTCAGGTTGTTGAAATACTCGAAGCAT
>DBTW01000160.1:0-285 GCA_002307245.1 Spirochaetaceae bacterium UBA1306
AGCCCGAGGACCTCGAGGCCACCTCGGCGCAGAGCAGGGGCTCCCTGAACGGCATCGCGGGTCATAGGACGGCCGCGACGCTCAAGGGCGCATCGCCGGGCCACCGCGCCCCCGAGGCGGGAGAGGCGGCCCGCGATCCCCTCGGCGGCGAGAACGGCCAGGCCGATAACGCCCGCGAGGAGGCGAAGGCTCGGATGAAGGCTGCCCGGGAAGGCACCCGCGTCGCCCGACTTAAGGGCTATGAGGGCGATCCCTGCCCAGTCTGCGGCCACCTGACCCTGGTCC
>DBTW01000160.1:557-7180 GCA_002307245.1 Spirochaetaceae bacterium UBA1306
AACGGCACCTGCCTCAAGTGCGAAACCTGCGGATCTACTACAGGATGCAGCTAAAGCAGGTTTCACACTTGAGGTGGAACATCGGCGACGAAGCGCGCTATTTCTTCAGCGCTTCGTCGCCGCGAGCGAAAGCTCGGGTAGTGTTACGAAGCTTGTAGGTAAAAATGAATGGCGTGCAAGCAGGGCTGCATAAATAGCCATGTGAGCCTAAGCTCAGACAGAAATTTATTTAATTATTTCTCCTTAAATGAATTACATTAATTTTTCCCACAATCTTTGTAACACTTACCCATCCTTCCCGTACACTTTTATATAGCATTATATAATAAGCATTTACAAACTCCAGTAAACAACAACAAACTTCGAGGAACTATATATAGCTTGACCTCTGCCATCAAAGACCTTATTTTCCATCTACACCCCCACGGGGTGGGAGGGGTCTGGATGGATCATTGCAGTTGCGAAAGCGCGAAGGCCTTGGGCCATCTGCGGACCGCGCGCGGACAGATCGACGGCATCGTCCGGATGATCGAGGAGGACCGCTATTGCATAGATGTCTCGAACCAGATCATGGCCGCCATGGCCGTCCTCAAGAAGGCCAACCTGATCATCATCAGGCAGCACATGAATAGCTGCGTCAAGGAAGCGATGAGGGCCGAGGACGCTTCAGAGAAGATCGACGAGATCTCGAGCATCCTCGAGAAGTACTTAGGCTAGAGCGGTGCGGCCATGAAGGTTCAAGGGCTCGCGATTAACCGGATGAGCCGCGTTGCCCGTCGAGGATTCCCAAGGCTTCAAGACGCTCTGCCTAAATGAACGAACTCCGGAGCAGAGCTCCGATGTATCGTTCGTACGGCAAGGAAATTGATTGTATGAGAGATCGAATAAGGGAGGGACGAGATGAAGAAGACAATCGCAATCGAGGGGATGAGCTGCGCTCACTGCGCCAAGCGAGTCCATGAGGCCTTGGCGGCGCTGCCCGGAGTAGAGGATGCCGTCGTCGATCTGGCCGGCCATAGCGCCGTCGTGACGGGAGAGGCCCTGGACGAAGCCGCGATCAAGGCGGCCGTCGAGGAAGCCGGATACGAAGCCGGGTCAATGGGCTAATGGCATTCTGAGCAAAGCTCGCGAAGCTCGGCTCGCATCGCCTCCAGCCTTTCCACCTCGCTATTGTCCCAATCCCGAAAGGCCTTCGACTTGGCCTTGAGGTAGAATAGGGCGTTCTCGACCCTCATTAGCCTATCTTCGAGGCTTCTCGCGTCGAGGGCCTGGGTTCGGATGCCGACGCTGGATCCTTGCATAGGAATAACTCTAGGCGCCGGGAAGGGGAAATCAAGTGCTCGAGACGCCGAAAAACGGGGGAATCCTCAGTAACCGACGTCCTCGCGCTCGACGGGCATGGTCATGCAGCGGGCCCCGCCTCCGCCCCGCGCCAGCTCGATTCCCTCGAAGCGCAGGGCCAGGCGGGCGAAGTCCTCGACCTTCTCCTTGCCCTCGATGAAGTCCTTCGCGTCACGCACGGCAAATCCCGCGCCCGAAAGGACGTCCAGAGTCCTGGCGTTGCACGAGTACATGATGATCTTGCCCGGCGAGAAAGCGAAGGAATTAGCCCCCGACCACCACTGCTCCCGCTCCTGGAAGAGGGGATCCGAGCCGCCGCAGGAGAGGGGTTCCAGGTCTATGCCCGCGCCCCAGAGGCCCTGGATGAGGCCTTCCTCGTCGGTGAAGCGCAGGGTGCCATTCGCCCCGGCGTCGATCCGGACGACGCGCGCCCTGCGGCGGCCCGTGACGATCGGCTCGTAGACCAGGGCGGCGTCCGCGTCCACCGCGGTGAACACCATGTCGAGGTGGATGCAGGCCCGCTCGCGCGGAAGGACGACGGCAAAGACGGTCATGTCCTCGTCGAAGGCCCGCGCGGCGTTGGCGGCGAGCCGCTCCACGGCGTCGGCCGTCGTGCGCTCGGACACGCCTACGGCGAGAACGTTGCGCGACACCACGACCACGTCGCCGCCCTCCATCGTGATGAAGCGGTTGCGCTCCCGCGGGCCGTCGATCAAGAGGCCCCTCGCGGCGAAGTCCGGGTGCCTCCGGAAGATGAAGCGCGTGACGATGGACTCGATGAGCCGCACGTCGTAGGCCGCAGCCGAGGAAATGGCCCAGTCGCGGACCACGGCGGCCGAGTCGCGCATGAAGTAGGCGTTGGGCAAGGGCCGGAGCGAGAAGCTGCGGGGCGAGAGGACCCCGGGCAGGCTGCCCGGCAGCGCGGGCAGGCCCTCGATGACGGCCCGGGCGAGCTCGGCCGGGCGCAGGGACATGAGCTCCTCCATCCGGCCGCGGACGGGGCAGAGCTGGGCGAGCTCGTCGAGGAATTCGTAGCGGTTGCCCGCGTCGACCAGGGCCTCGGCCAGGAGCTCGCCCAGCTCGAGGACGGTCGAGACCTTGGACAGGAAGGCCTTGAGGACGTCGAATTCCGCTCGCATCGCGGAGAGGGGGATGATGTCGTTGTAGAGGTCGGCCTCGGCCTCTTTGGGAGTCATGGCCTCGACCTCGGGGCCCGGGCTATGGACGATGACGCGCCTGAGGCGCCCGATCTCGCTCGTGATGTGCAATCCGGCCATAACCGAGGGCCTCCTTGCGCGGCTTCAGGCGAATCTACCGCATCCGGCTGGCCCTGGGCAACGGCCGCGAAGGGCCTGGTTAAAAATAATTCAGCTCCCGAAAGGCCCCGTCTTGCATATCCATGAGCCCTCGCACACGGGATACCGCATAAAGACCGCATATCGCTTCGAAGCCTGCATAGGCATCCAAATCGGGTAGACGGGGCGAGGTACGAGAAAAAATATCCTTGGCGGCTCTCGAGGCTATTTCCCAACCTCAAAGCCCCGGGGCGATCCTCGCCGCGCCTATTCATATTAGCCCGATTCCATTACCCTAGGTCCCATGGAAACAGAGCGTCATGGGCGATGAGCCCGAGCGGCATGTCCGCCGCAAGCGCTACCGGGGCAACCATCCTCGGGCCTTCTCGGAAAAATACAAGGAGCTCGATCCCGTCAAGTACGGCGACGAGGTCGAGCGCGTGCTCGCCCGCGGCGGCACGCCGGCCGGCAGCCATCGATCCATCTGCGTCGGCGAGATCCTCGAGATCCTCTCCCCTAAACCCGGCGAGATCGCGGTTGACGCGACCCTGGGCTATGGCGGGCACGCTCGCGAAATCCTGAAGGCCATAGTCCCGGGCGGCAGGCTCTACGGCTTCGACCTTGACTCCGCCGAGCTGCCCAGGACCGCGGCGCGCCTCGCCGAGGCCGGTGTCCCCGAGGGGGCCTTCATCCCCGTACATGCCAATTTCGCGAGCCTGCCCCAGCGCCTCGCCGAGGCCGGGCTCGCCGGCGTGGACCTCTTCCTCGCCGACCTGGGCGTCTCCTCGATGCAGATCGACGACCCCGAGCGCGGCTTCAGCTTCAAGCGGAAGGGGCCGCTCGACATGCGCATGGACCCCGAGGGCCGGAATTCGGCTCGGGCCTATCTCGAGGGCGTGTCCGAGACCGAGCTGGGCGAGGCCCTCCGCGCCAACGCCGACGAGGAGGGAGCGGCGGGCATCGCCCGCGAGATATGCCTCCGGCGCGGCAAGCTCGACACGACGCGGGCCCTGGCCGAGGCCATCTGCGCGGCCTATCCGGCCCTGCCCTTCAAGGCAATAGAGATGCAGAGGATCCTGCGACGCTCCTTCCAGGCCATCCGCATCGAGGTCAACGGAGAATTCTCATCCCTCGAAGCCCTGCTTCGCAGCCTCCCTTCCTGCCTCAAGCCGGGCGGCCGCGCGGCCATCCTCGCCTTCCATTCCGGCGAGGACGGCCGTGTCGAGGCCTCCTTCAAGCTCGGCCTCGAGGCGGGACTCTATTCCTCGATATCCACCGAGCCCCTGCGGGCGAGCCGTGAAGAGCGCTACTGCAATCCCCGATCGAGCTCGGCCAAGCTGCGTTGGGCTATACGATCCGCCAAGGAGTCCGATCATGGACAATAACGATCTTCTCCGCAGGCTTAGGTACGCCTTGAACATCACAGACCTTAAGGTGCTGGAGCTATTCGAGCTCGCCGGCCAGCCGATTTCCCGCGAGCGCCTGGAGAGCATATTCAAGAAGGAGGAGGAGCTAGGCTATACGGTCTGCGACGACGCGCTATTGGCGCGATTCCTCGAAGGGCTCGTGATCAGCCGGAGAGGCAGGCGCGACAAGGCCGAGGGCGCGGCGTCCCAAGGCCGAGCCCGATTGTCGAACAACGACATCCTTAAGCTCATCCGCATCGCCCTCGAGCTCAAGGACGACGACATCATCGGGATCATGGGACTCGCGGGAATCAGAATCTCCAAACCGGAGGCGACAGCCCTCTTCAGGAAACCCGGGCATTCGAACTACCGCCTTTGCGGCGACCAGTTCCTCAGGAATTTCCTCGTGGGACTCACTGCTAAATACCGGGTCTAGTCTCGCGTTCCCAAGTGGACCGCGATGGGTAACGAAGTCTAGTGTTACAAAGAGTATTGGTAATAATTTAATATTTCTTTTTAGTAAATATAATTAGATATTTTTTTCGGCGTATACGAGACCGTAGGCTCTTTTAGCTGACTCTTCTTTCGCGCCGCTCGTCATAACCTCAAGGCTTCGTAACACTAAAGAAACGAAGACTAATTCACGCCCAGACAAGTAAAAAGGGCCGTTCAGGAATCTCTTCCCGAACGGCCCTTTCGAACTTAACGATCGCTAATTACCAGCGATTGTCGTCGCGGCGGGGCTTGTCGAGGGCCTCGTTGACCTTGAGAGCCCGACCATCGAGCTCCTGGCCATTGAGGGCAGCGATGGCGGCGCGAGCCTCATCGTCAGTGCCCATCTCGACGAAACCGAAACCCTTGGACTGTCCGGAATCGCGATCGGTGATGATCTTGGCGGAGGCTACGGTGCCGTAGTTCTGGAAGAAGGCGCGGAGGCCATCCTCGTAGGTGTTGTAGCTCAGATTCCCGACGTAAATTTTCTTGCCCATGTGGGACTTCCTTCGCCGGCCGAAGCCGGTCGTGTAATGGCTTACCCCAGAAAGGATAAGCAGGCTCTTGGATCCGCCAGACGAAGGGTTTTGCCCGGAGAAGAACGGATCGGTTCCATGCATTTTATATGCAAGTAGCTTAGGCCCAAGAAGAGTATATACCTATTCAATCAGAATAACTACACCCCAATGAAAGGTTTTTGCGATTAATCAGAAAAATTATGGAACATCGATTTTTCGTCGAGGTTAATGCGATCCCTTTGCTGAAGCCTCCATATAAAGGAGACCGATATACATATGAAAGGATGCGAAGAAATGAAAGGCCTCGGCGCCATAACCCTCCTCCTCGCAATATCTCTCGCCCCGGCGATGGCCGAAACCGCCAACGACAAGCTCGAGTTTGCGGAAATCTGGGCCTACCTCATGGCCGGCGAGGAGCGATTCCTCTCGGACGCCCTCCCCGTCACGGACATCGGCTACTTCGGCGCGGCCATCAACACCTTCGGCAAGCTCTCCGGAGTGCCGGACCGCGCAAGGCTCAAGTCCTTCCAGGGCCGAGTCCATCTCGTCGTTTCGGAGATAAGCGGCTATTCCCTCACCCATTTCTGCCTCGACCCCGCCTATGCCCTGCGCGACGCCCTGATCGCCGACATCGTCACGGGCGCCGAGCCCTTTGACGGGGTCCAGATCGATTTCGAGGCGGTGAGCGCAAAGGACTATGGGAATTTCTACGCCTTCTTGTCACTGCTGAAGTCGAGCTTGAGCGGCAAGAGCTTAAGCGTCGCCCTGCCCGCGAGGATGAGCGAGCGCGCGGACCTCTACGGCTACGAACGCATCGGCAAGCTCGCCGACAGGATCATAGCCATGGCCTATGACGAACACTGGAGCTCGAGCGAGCCCGGCCCGGTAGCCTCGATCGAATGGTGCCGCAAGGCAGCGGTCTATGCCGCGTCGAAGGTGGATCCGGCGAAGCTCGTGATGGGGCTGCCCTTCTACGGCCGCGCCTGGGCCGACAAGAGCCCTTCGCGCGCCTATAAGTACTCGAGCCTGGTCGAGCTCAAGGCCGAGAAGGGCATCGAGAGCGTCCAAAGGGAGGGCGGCATTCCCTTCATGGAATACCAGGAGCAGGTACGGGTGAAGGTCTTCTTCGACGACTTGGAGTCGACCTTCGCCAGGCTCGCCATGTATCGATCGGCCGAGGTGAGGAACGTCGCCTTCTGGCGCCTGGGCCAAGAGGATCCCGGCATCTGGGGCGGCCTCGCCATCGCGCACGCGGCCCCGCTATCGCTCGCCGAGGCGTCGCCACCCAAGGAGGCGGCGGCTCCGACGGAAGCGGCGGAGCCTATACCGCCGGCGGAGGCTCCCTCGACGCCTCCCTACCTTCGACTCTAGCGGGTCGCGCTAGAAGGGGCCGAACTTGATCGCCACGGCCAGGGCCATGAAGGCGAGGCAGACGAGGACGGTGATAGCCTGGAGCGGCGCAGTCCACCGCAGCCACTTGGGCCAGCTCACGACCGTGAGGCCCAGGCATACCATCAGGAAGGGATTGGTCGGGTAAAGCATGTTCGCGAAGCCGTCGCCGCAGTCGAAGG
>DBTW01000160.1:7469-12715 GCA_002307245.1 Spirochaetaceae bacterium UBA1306
TGAGGCCCACGAGGTCGGCGAGGGGGGCGAGGATGGGGATGATCAGGAAGGCCTTGGCCGAGGCCGAGGGAATGAAAAACTCCAGGAACAGGGTGAGCAGGTAGACGAGGCCGACGGCCGCGTAGGGGCCGACGCCGCCGATCCGGCTCGACGCGTAGTAGAGGATGCTGTCGAGGATGCCGCCCTTGGTGATGATCACCTTCACGCTCATGGCCATGAGAATCATGACGATGGCCGGCAGGATGGACTTCATGCCGACGAGGAAGCAGGAGCCGAGGCTCTTCCAGGCCTCGCCCGAGATGATGGCGGCGCCGTTGCAGGCGACGACGAAGAAGAGGCCCATGATCGGGAAGGCGAGACTCGAGATGACCGGCACGCGGGCGGCCACCAGGATAAAGGCGACGGCGCCCAGGAACCAGAGGCCGAGCCAGCGCACGGCCTTCCGCATGCGGGGCGCCGAGGCGGCCTCGTCGCTGGCCACGGCACCGGCGACGTCTATCTCGGCGCGGAGGGCGAGGTCCTCCGCGTAGACGGGCGAGAGCGAGGGGTCCAGCTCGACCTTCCGCGCGTGACGGCTCACGAAGAGGAAGACGAGGGCGAACATGCAGGCGAAGAAGATGGCCCGGAACCACAGTCCCGAGTAGAGGGGCAGGCCCGACAGGGACTGGGCGATGGTGACCATGAAGGGGTCCATCGTCGCCGCGGCGAAGCCGAAGCCGAGGGCGAGGAGGCTCATGCCGAGGCCCGTGAGGCTGTCCCATCCGAGGTAGAGGGCGAGGGGCACGATGAAGACCACGAGGGGCGCGGCCTCCTCGTAGATGCCGAGCACCGAGGAGGCGATCATGAAGAAAAAAATGATCGCCGCCATGAGGGCGTACTTGTTCGACTTGAAACGGGCGACGATCAGGGAGAGGGCGACCTTAAGGATGCCGCTCTTGTCGAGGACGGTGAAGGATCCCCCGATGAGGACGAGGAGGACGATGATGGTAATGACCTGGACGTTCCCCGGCGACCAGAGGACTTCGACGGGGGCGACGAGCCAACGCCAGGCGGGGTAGTCCGGGCGGGTCCCGAAGGCGAAGGAACCCGGCACCACGCGGTCGACGCCGCCCTCGACGAGGTGGGCATAGCTCCCGGCGGGGACTACATAGGTCAGGATGCCCGATCCGACCATGAGGGCGAGGATGATCGCGATGGTCGTGACGAAGGCGCGCGGCCCTATCTTGAGGGCGCTCTCCATCTTGTTCTTCGAATCCGTAGCCATGCTCCCCTGTATACATCTTTTATCGGGCTCAGGGCAATCGGTAGGGCTTTAGGCGTCGGCGAAGCCCGCGATCCGCGCTCTCGACAGAATCGCCGGCCCGAGCTATTTTCTTCAGTGCCGATCGAAGAAGGCCGGAGGTCACGACGATCAGAAAAAAAACAGCAGCGCCAGGGAGCGAGGAAAGGCCGCTCGCCCGCCTCGTCCGCGCCTTCGACGGGGGCAGGGTATCTTTCGCGCTCGTCGCCGCCGCGATCGCCCTCGGGGCCCTCGTAGCCTTCGCCGAGCTCTCGGGAATCGGTGGCATCTGCGTCGCCGAGTCCGACGCGAGGGCCTTCGCGTCGCTGGTCGCCCTCTGCTCGGCCTGCCTGGCGGCCGATCATTTCCTCCGCCACTCGCCCTTCCTGCGCCTGCCCCTCATCGCGGGCCTCGCGTCCTGCCTGGCCCTGGAGCTGCGCTTCCCCGTGAGCTCCTTCTCATGGCTCGCCCTCTCCATGTACGCCGCCCTCCCCCTCTCGCTATACCTAGCCTTTCCCCACGGCCTTCTTGCGACCCTCGGGGCCGAGGCCTGCCTCATCGCGGTCCGCTTCGGCCTCGTCGGGGCCGCGGCGCTGGGGCAGAGGGAGGCTTCCTTCCGCGACGCGCTCTTCCTCGTCGCCGTCCCGCCCCTCCTCTCCGCCCTCCTCTCCGGCCTCGCAGCCTTCCGGGCCGACCTGGACCGGATCGCCCGGTCCCTCATGGAGGTCACGCGGCTCAACCTCTCCTATCAAGACTACAACGCCAGCGTCGAGGAGAAATCCGCCCTAGAGGAGCGGCTTCGGCTAACGCGCGACATCCACGACGCGGTAGGCTACGCCCTGACCAACACAATCATGACCCTGCGGGCCGCGGCCCTCATGTGCGGCAGGGAGCCAGAGAAGGTGCCGGACTTCCTCGACTCGGCGCGGGCCGACGCCGAGCGGGCCCACGAGCAGGTCCGCGGCATCCTCGGCGACCTTCGTCGCAGGGAGATCAAGAGCGCCGCCGGCCCCAACGCGATCGCCAGGGCAGCGCGCTCCTTCGAGGCGGCCACGGGGGCCTCGGTTGACCTCGACTTCGGGAACTTCGACTGGTCGGTCTCGGGCGAGGCGGCCTTCGCGGCGAGCCACTTCGTGCAGGAGGGCATGCTGAACGCGGTGAGCCACGGCGGCGCCACCTCGATCCGGGTATCCTTCTGCGAGACGGAAGCGGGGCTGCGCGTGACGGTCAAGGACAACGGCTCGGGCTCGAAGGGCCTCCAGGAGGGGATCGGGATAGCCGGCATGCGCGAGCGGATCGCGAAGCTCGGCGGGGACTTGAGCTACTCCTCCTCGGGAGGCGGCTTCTCGATCGAGATGAGCCTTCCCCTCGAAGGCCCGACCGGGGGCAAGGGATGAGGGACGGCAAGATCGGCATTCTCCTGGTCGACGACCAGCAGCTCTTCGCCTTGAGCCTGCGCTACGTGATCGCAGGCTTGGCCGAGGACATGGAGGTCCTGGGCGTGGCGAGCGACGGCTCCCTCGCGGTCTCCATGGCCGAGGAGCTCGGCCCGGACATCGTGCTGATGGACGTCCGCATGCCGGAGATGAACGGCGTCGACGCGGCCAGGCTCATAGGGGAGCGCCTCCCCGGCGCGAAGGTCATCATGCTGAGCACCTTCCCTGACGAGGACTACCTGCGCGACTCCCTCGCTCGGGGGGCGAAGGGCTACCTGCTAAAGAGCCTGAGCCCAGAGGAGCTCCTGGGGGCGATACGCGCGGTGCACGGGGGATCGACCCTCTTCTCGGGCAAGCTAGCCTCCCTGCTCTCGCCGCGCGGCGCCAGGCCGGCCCGCCCGGAGAATCCCGAGGCGGCCCTCGAGGCCCTGAGCCGGAGGGAGCTCGAGGTGGCCGGCCTCATGGCCCGATCCTACGGCAACCGCGACATCGCGTCCCGGCTCGGCCTCTCCGAGCAGACCGTGCGCAACTACATCAGCTCGATTTACTTCAAGCTCGAGGTCAAGGACCGGCTCGAATTCCTCAAGCTGAGCGGCAAGATGCCGTCCCTCTTCGTCGATCCAGTACAATTGTCACGAAAAAATCCCGAGTAAAGCCGTACATTCGTAACTTTTCGGGGCTCGCCGCCGGATGGATGATTGGCCATGGAGGCCAGCCGGCATGCGTGCGATAACGAGGGGCAAGATCGAGTTTCTCGACATCCGCGCGGCGCTCTCTCGGGGCGCCGCCTGCCTCGCAATGCTCATGGCCTTCCTGTCACCGGCAGGGGCCGCCAAGATCGAGGCCTCCCTCGGTTTCGATGGCTACGCTCTGCCCGGCAAATGGGTCCCCGTCTGGATCCGCTGCGAGGGAGCGCCCCGATCCGCCTCGATCGAGCTGAAGCGCCTCTCCGAGGACGGCCGAAGCCTAGGCCTCGAGAGCTTCCCGGCCCTGGACGGCCTTAGGCTAGAATGCCCGGCCTGGATCGACGGCGAGCTCTCATCCCTCGCGGTCAGACTCGTGTCGGGTGGCCGAACCCTCTCCGAGGCCAGGCTCGACGTGCGGGCGAGGGCCTTCCCGGGCCACCTGGTCTTGGCCTGCGGCCTCGGCGCCTCGGCGCGGCTGGGCATCGCCTCCGCCCTGATGCCCTCCGAGCCCCTGCTCGCGGTCGCGACGCTCCCCTCCCAGCTGCCAGCCAACGCCCTCGACTACGACGGCGTGAGCGCGATCGCGCTGGCTGGGAGCCGAGAGGGCTTCGCGCTATCGCCGGCGCAGAGGCAGGCCCTCACGGCCTACGTGGCCGGGGGCGGAAGGTTATGCGAAATAATGGAAGGCCGCGATCGACCGAGGAGCTCGGCCTATGGCCTGGGGTCCACGCAAGCCCTTTCCGCGTCCGAGCTCTTGACGCCGGCCGACTGGCGCGCCGCCCTCGGCCTGGCCCCCTACGACCCCTCGCTGCGGACGGGGGCCGGACCCGCCGCGCCGGCTTCGGGGGCGGAGGGCAAGCCGGACGGCCTCGCCCGGCGGGCCAAATTGATAGTCCTCGCCGCCCTCGCGGCATGGCTCGCCGCGACCTTGGCCGCCGCAGCCCTCGGCAAAGGCGGGGCCGCCCCCATCGCAGCCGTCGCCGCACTTTCCCTCGGGGCGGCCCTCGCCGGCGCCCCGGCCCTGGACAGGGCCTTCATCCGCGGGGCCGAGGCGCGCCTCCTCGTACTCGAGCTGCCGGAGTCGGGCTCGGCCTTCGTCAGCCTCCGCGCCGGGGCCTATGTCCCCCCGGAGTTCTTGAAGTGGGCCGAGCCTCGGTCCATCGGCGGCATCTCGATCGCCTACTCCGAAGGTGAAGGAGGCGTCATCGGCGAGTGGCGCCACGAGCTTGGCAAGGCGGCCTTCAGCCTTCGGAGCGCGTCGGGCGGGCGGATGGAGCTGGAGGCATCCCTTTCCTCGCCCCTGCCCGCCGCGATCGCTGGGCTCTCGCACGGGGGGGCCGCGGGCCGGGCCCGGCCCGCCGGCGGGCTCGAGCCTCCGGCGCTCGAAGGCTTAGGTCCCCTCGCCTATGTCGCCGCCGGAGAGCCCGCGGCCTGGTGGTCGAAGAATCCCG
Organism: Spirochaetaceae bacterium UBA1306; assembly: GCA_002307245.1. Lineage (GTDB taxonomy): Bacteria > Spirochaetota > Spirochaetia > Treponematales > Rectinemataceae > UBA1306. Next base: position 12,322 of record DBTW01000160.1, read on the forward strand.
GGGCGCGTTGGGCGAAACATGATTTCCCCCCGCCCTGGCTCGAGGCGGACTCGGCCTGGGTCCTCGGCCTACGGTGCGGCCCGCGGGCGCTCCCCGTCCTCGTCGGCCTCGAGCAGGCGCCGTCCTTCGGAGTCTCGGTCCAGGGCAGTCCCCTCGGCGAGGCGCTCTGGGCCCTGCCCTTAGCCCAGGAAGGCGCGCGATGATAGCCTTCCTCCTCGCCGAACTCCGCGACTGGCGCGCCCTGGGCCTGGGTCGTGCCATCGCGGCCTCGGCCGTCCTCCTCGCGGCGCTTTCGGCCATCGGCCCCCTCCACCCGGTCCTCCTCTCGCTCGCGATGGCCTTCATCTCAGTCGCGACCGGATGGGGCCAGGGAAACGGATACCGGCGCGAGCAA
>DBTW01000160.1:12979-31320 GCA_002307245.1 Spirochaetaceae bacterium UBA1306
CGGCGCGAGCAAGGCTCGCGGCGCATCCTTATCGGATTTCCCGCGGGCGACGCGCAGATAGCCGCGGGCAAGGCGCTCTCGGGCCTGGCCTTCTGGCTCGCCATGGCCTTCGCCCTGTCGCCCGTCCTCGTGGCCTCGGCCGCCGCCTGGGGCCTGGCGGTCCGGACGATCGCCGCCTGCCTCGCCTCCTGGCTGGCCTCCTATCTCCTGGCCCTAGGCATGGGCTTCCTGTCAAGCCTCGTCTTCGAGCGCTCCGAGGGCCTCCTCGGTCTATTCCTCTACCTCGCGGCACTGTCGGCCTCGTTAACCATTCCGGTGGCCGCTCCCGCCAATCCCTTCGTGCAGGTCTGGGACATAGTCAAGCTGGGCGAGCTCGCGCGCCCCCTAATCGGGTCGGGCGCGGAAGCCCTGGGCGCGTTCGCGCTCTTCGCGGCAGGTGGTCTAGCCCTCCGCCGAACCCGCAGGCGGAGTCATGCTTGACGGAATGCGGCGATCCATCGGCCGCTCGAGGTCGCGGCTGAACGCCCTCATCGCCACACATCGCGCCCTGGCCTGGGCGGCGCCCGCTTCCCTGGCCGCGGGACTCCTCGCGGCGCTCCTTCGCGCCCTCGGCTTTAGCCTGGGAGCTTACGCGCTCCTGGCCTGCCTCACCGCGGCGGCGGCGGCGGCGGGGGCCCTGCGCTCGAGGAAGGCCTTCCTCGACGAGGCCGGGGCGGCGCGCTGGCTGGACGAATCCCTAGGCGAATGCGGCTTGATCTCGGCGGCCCTCGACGGCCTCGAGCGCGGCGGCGAGGGACGCTTCGACCCGGCCATCGCGGAGGCCGCGGAGGCCCTCCTTCCGCGGGCGGCGAGGCTCAGGGGTCCGATGGGCCCCCTGCTGAGGCGCGCCGCGATAGCCGCGGCGGCCCTGGCCTTGGGCGCCTACATGGTCTTCCTGTCGGCCCCGCTGGAATCATCGACGGCCGCCAGGCGCGAGCGAGGCGCGAGGGCAGGTACGGGCGCGGGCCAGGAGCGCCGAACGGCGGCGAAGGCGGTACTCGAGGAAGGGGGCCCGGCCGCGGCCGACTTCGCGAGCTCCCTTTTCCCCGACGACAGGCGCATGGCGACCCTCGTCGAGCGAGCCCTCCGCGAAGGCCGGCTCGATGACCTCCGCGAGCTGCTCAAGGCCGCCGGCCTCGAGCTCGATTCCAAGATAGCCCGCTCGATAGACGAGCTAGAGAGAAAGAAGCTCACGAAGGAAAAAGAGAGGCTCGGAGAGGCCGCGGCCGAGCTTTCGATGGCCGCCGGGGACGAGGCCTCGCGTGGCGAGGCTGAAGGCGGGCGAGGCGCCGGTGGACGGGGCGAGGCGGGGCCGGGAGCGCAGGGCGGGCTCTTCGCCGAAGGGAGCGGCGGAGCCGGTGATTCCCGGCCTGGATCCGAGGCCGACGCCGAGCAGGCCGAAGGCGGAGCGGCCGCCCGCGGGGGCAAGGGCTATGGGGCCGGATCGGGCTCCGAGGGCGAGTGGGGCCGCGTGGAAACCGCCGCGAGCCATGAGCGCCTCGAGCTAGGCGCCGAGGAGAAAGGCTCGTTCTTCGAGCTGGTGCTGCCCGGGGGCAGTGCCGCAGCGCCCGTTTCCAAGCTCGCGCCCGCATCGCGCAGGGCGGCAGAGGCCGCCATGACCCGAGAGTCCCTACCCCTCGAGTACGAGGATTTCGTCCGCTCGTATTTTCTGGCCCTATCCAAAGGAGAAAAACGATGAGCAGCGAAGAGATTCCCATCACCGCCTGCGTCGACGGCATGGCGAGGGCCCGCGAGGAGATCGCGAAGGTCATAGTCGGGCAGGACGAGGCCATCGACCTCGCCATCATAGCCCTGCTCTGCGAGGGCCACGTGCTCATCGAGGGCGTACCCGGGCTCGGCAAGACCCTCATCGTGAGGAGTCTCGCCGACGCGCTCATGCTGCGCTTCTCGCGCATCCAATTCACGCCCGACCTCATGCCCTCGGACCTCGTGGGCGCGACCATGATCTCGCAGGGCGAGGGCAGCGACATCGGCCTGCGCTTCGAGCCGGGCCCGATCTTCGCCAACCTCGTGCTAGCGGACGAGATCAACCGCGCCTCGCCGAAAACGCAGTCCGCCCTCCTCCAGGCCATGCAGGAGAGAGAAGTCACGATCCGCGGCAGGTCCTATCCCCTGCCCCGCCCCTTCCTCGTCCTCGCGACCCAGAACCCCCTCGAGATGGAAGGCACCTATCCCCTCCCCGAGGCCCAGATCGACCGGTTCCTCTTCAAGATAATCGTCGGCCAGCCGGGACAGGACGAGATGGTGAGGATCCTCGAGCGCAGCTCGGGAGCCTCCGAGGCGCGCGCCCAGAGCGTGATGAGGGAAGCCGACCTCGTCGCCCTCCAGCGGGCCGCGCGCGAGGTCGTGGCCGCGCCCTTCATCCTCGAGACGGCGGCGCGCATCGCCCTCGGCACCCAGCCCGAGCGCCCCGATTCCCCCGCGCGCGTTCGGCGCTACGCCCGCTACGGGGCGGGGCCCCGCGGCGCCCAGGCCCTAATGCTGGCGGCCAAGGCGCGGGCCCTCCTCGACCGCCGCTTCAACGCCACGCTGGCCGACCTCGACGCCATCCTTCTCCCGGCCCTGCGCCATCGGGTCGCCCTCAACTTCGAGGCCCAGGGCGAGGGCATTGGGCCCGAGGACCTCATAGCCGACTCGGCCGCCGCCGCCAGGGCCGCCCTCGACTTCGACCCGGCGATTACGGCGCGGGAATAGGGAAGCGAATGCGCGCCTCCCACGACGGGGACTACGAGCTCGCACGAGGACTCTCGATCCGGTCGAGGCGCAGGCTCTCGGGATTCGCGGCCGGCGAGCAGCGCAGCCCGGCCACGGGCGGCGGCATCGAATTCGCGGACTACCGCGAGTACATGCCGGGGGACGATGTGCGGCTCCTCGACTGGAGCGTCTACCTCGGCGCGCGCAAGCTCCTCGTGAAGCTCTGCGCCGAGGAGAAGGAGCGGAGCCTCGTCACGATAGTCGACATCAGCCGCTCCATGGACTACGGATCGCCCCCGAAGCTCGAGCTCGCCAAGCGGATCGCCTCGGTGCTCTCCTGCGTCGCCCTCCTCGGGGGCGACCGGGCCGGCGTCGCGGCAATGGGCCCCGCCCTCGTCGAGCCGATCCGCCCCGAGCGCAAGAAGCTCACGATGGCCGCCGTCGCCCGCGCGGTGCACGCCCTCGAGAGCGTGCCCAGGTCGGCGCCCGAGGCCTGCCTCAGGCAGTTCGCCGCCTCCTACGGCGGCAAGTGCGTCGCCGTCCTCGTCTCCGACCTCATGTACCCGGAATGGCCCCGAGTCCTCGACGCGCTCGCGGCCTCGGGCTGCGATGCCCACGTCCTTCAGGTCCTCGCGCCCGAGGAGCTTGAGCCAACCGAGCGCGGGGAGGTCACCCTCGTGGACATGGAGGATGGCTCCGAGGCCCCGGTCCACGTCGACGCCGAGCTCCTCGGGCGCTACGGCGAGGCCCTGGGCGGCTTCCTCTCCAAGGTCGGCTCCGAGTGTTCGAGGCGGGGCATCGGGCGCTGCCTGATCCGTTCCGACGCGCGGCTCGAGCGCGTGTTCCGCGAGGAGCTCGTTAAGGAGGGACTGGTATGCTGAGCGGCCTGGGCGCGATCGGGCTGGAGCGGCCGGGGGCCTTTTGGCTCCTCCTCGCGGCGCTGCCCGTCGTCGTCCTTTACTTCCTCCGTATGCGCTACCGGCGGAAGGCGGTCGGGTCCACCTATATCTGGCGAGCGCTCGCGCTCCCCAACTCGGGCGGAGCATCGCTGCGGCTGCGATCCGCCCTACTCCTAGCCCTCCAGCTCGCCGCCGTCGCGGCCGCCGCCCTCGCCGCCGCCGGCCCTACGCTGAACTCCCGGCGGAGGCTCGAGCCCGGCATGGCCTTCGTGGTGGACGTCTCCGCCTCGATGGCTACCCGCGACTGCCCCGGGGCGCGGCCCGGCGCGTGGCGGAGCCGGGTCGAGGCCGCGGCCGCGGCGGCCTGCGCGGAGATCGACGCGTTAGGCGACGACGTTCCCCTCGCGGCCTTCGCCTGCGCCGACGGGGCGCGGCCCCTTTTCCCCGCGCCCAGCCTCGACAAGGGCGCCGTCAAGGCCGCGCTCCGGGCCCTCCGGCCCGGGCACGGCGCCTTCGCCGAGGGAGCCGCGGCCGAGGGGATCTCCGCCTGGCTCTCCGGCGCCGGGGGCGCCTGGCGCGGCCGCGCCTTCACGGACGGCGGCCTGGACCTCGGGGGCGAGCGACTGGCCGCGGCCTTCGGCGCCGCCGCCGGCTCCGCGAGCGGCGCCTTCGGGACGGTCCTCGTCGCCGGGGCCGGCGCCGGCTCGGGGGTCGCGGGCCTGCGCCTCGTGAGCGGCCCCGGCGGCCCCGCAGCGGCGGAGTTCTCGCTCTGGAACGGCCACGCGGGGCCCCGACGGCTCAAGCTCCGCATCTCCCGCGTCCTGGGCGCTCAGGATGGGAGCGGCGGGGCCGTCCTAGCCGTGGCCTCGCCCCTCGCCGCGCCGGGATGGTCCCGCGCGAGGGTCGATCTCGGGGCTGAGACCGAGGGCGGTATCGAGGAAGGGGCCTATGCCATAGAGCTCGAACGGCAGGGCGACGAGCCCGAGGGCGCGCCGGGCGAGAGGGCCTACCTCTCGGTGTCGGCCCGGCCGGCCCTATCCGTGCTCCTAGTGGGCCGCGACGATCCCTTCATCGAGGCCGCCCTCGCCTACGGCGGCATAGCCTATTCGAGAGCGGCGTCCTTCCCGGGCGGGAAGGACGGGGATTCCTCGGGAGCCGGGGAGCTCGATTCGCCCGACATAGCCATATTCGATGGCGCGAAGCCCCCCGGCGGGCTCCGCTGCAACCTACTCGCCTTCGGGGCGCCGCCCTCCGACGCGCCCATCTACGCGAGCGGCCGCGCCTCGGGGCCGATAAGCTCGAGCCCGGACCAGCATCCCCTCTCGCGCTTCGTGTCCTGGGAAGGCTCGCGCGCCGAGTCCGCCCTCGCCTATACCCTGCGCGCTCAGGCTATCGTCGTCGCGTCGGTTGCGGGCAAGGCCTCCGTCGTGGCCTGGGAGCGCGACGGCTGCCGCAACCTGGCCATCGGGATAGACCTCGCGCGCTCCGACCTAGGGCTCAAGAGCGCCTTTCCCGTGCTCCTCCAAAACTACCTGCGCTGGTGCGCCCCCAGCGCCGACGAGCAGTCCGCCTATACGCTGACCGTCGGCGAGGTCGCGAGGCGCCTGGAGCCTCCCTCGTTCAGGATCTCCTCCGCCACCGTCGAGGCGCGGAGCTCCGGACCCGCGGTGACCCTCGCCCCCCGCGAGCCCGGGATCTTTGAGTGGAGCTCGTCCAAGGGATACGGCTACCTCGCGGTCAACGCGCCGGCCGGCGAGATCGACGTCGCGCCGCGCGCCCTGAGGCCCCTCGGCCCCAAGCCCGGCGCGGGAGCCCCGGTGTCAGCCCTCGCCGCCGAGGAACAGGAGAGCTCCCTGCCCTTCGGGGCCTGGGCGGCGGCCCTTCTCGCCGCCCTCCTCGCCGTCGAATGGCTCGCATGGAGCGGCCGCTCGAGGCGAAGGCGCCAGGGCGATGGGAGGTCAGCGTGAGGACGAAGGAGAATCGGCTAGCAGAGCCCGACCTGAGGCGCCGCGCGATGGGAGCTCTCAGGGCCGCGGCAATAGGCCTCTCCCTCCTCGCCTTCGCGGGCATAGCCCTTCCCCTGCCCACGCGCGCTAGGACGGTCGTCGTCCTCATCGACGCCTCGGACTCCATAGGCAAGGCGGGGATCGAGGCCTCGCGCGCGGCGGCCCTGTCGCTGATCCGGGCCCTCGAGCCCCGTGACCGCGCGGCGGCGATGAGCTTCGCGGGAGGGACCTCGACGATCGCGGCGCCGATGGAGATCGCCCGCGCCGCCGCGATGCTCGAATCGGCCGACCTGGCCGCGCCGAGGCCCGAGGCGACGGACGTCTCGGCGGCCCTGGCGGCGGCCGAGCGCCTCGCCGAGGAGGGCCCGGGCCAGGCCAGGGTCTGCCTCTTCAGCGACGGTCGCGCCAACGAAGGCGGCGAGGCCGAGGCCCGGGGCGCCGCGAGGGTCGCGACCGACGCGGTGCCGGCGGGCGCCGCCAGGCTGGGCATCGCGGCCGAGGGGCTTTCGACTCCAAGCCTAGCCCATGCGGGAGAGCGGCTCTCCATGACCTGGAGCCTGCGATCTGACGAAGCGAGGCGGATCGAGTACCGAGTCCTCGTCGACGGGGCTCTCGCGTTCCGAGGATCCGCGGCCCTGGAGCCGGGCCGCAACGAAATTCCGTTGGCCCTCGACGCGGGCCCGGCGGGTAGGCACTCGGTGATCGCCCAGCTCGTATCGCAGGGAGGATCGGCCGAGCCCGGGGAGATCCGTTCCGGAGCCTACCTCGACGTGGAGGGCGAAGCCGAGGTCCTGGTAGCCAGCGGCTCCGGAGGCGCCTCGCCCATAGCCCGGGCCCTCGAGGCCCAGGGATCGAGGGTCGCCGCGGGCGGGCCCGAGAGCCTCCCCGCGGACCCTGCCGGCTTCTCGCGCCTCGCCGCCGTAGTCCTCGATGACATGCCCGCCCTCTCCCTGACCGAGGCGCAGCAGTCGAGCCTCCAGGACTATGTCGCGGGAGGGGGCGGCCTCCTCGTGGTGGGCGGGGAGTCCTCCCTCGGGCGAGGCGAGTACTACGCGACGCCCCTCGAGGACATGCTCCCCGTCTCGACCGACTCGAGGCGTCGCCTCCTCTTCACGAGGGCGAAGCTCCTCTTCGTAATCGACCACTCGGGCTCGATGTCCGAGGCGGTCGGCCCCCTCACCAAACAGCAGGCGGCCATGCGCGGCGTCGCCGCCGCGATATCCGAGCTCGCGCCCATGGACGAGGTAGGCATCATCGGCTTCGACTCGAGCCCGACCTGGGTCCTGCCCTTCACGCCGGCCGGGCAGAAGGCCAAGATCATCGAGGCCCTGTCCCATCTCGGCGACGGCGGGGGCACGGACCTCTCGGCCGCCATCGACGAGACCATACGGGGCTTCGGCGCCCCGGGCCCCACCAAGCGCCATGCCATAATCCTCACCGACGGCCTGACCCCCGACGCCGACTTCGACGGCCTCGCGGCCAGACTCGGCGCGGCCGGCGCGAGCGCCTCGACCATAGCCATTGGAGACGAGGTGAACGAGGAGCTCCTCAAGGGCCTCGCCGAGCGCTGCGGCGGAAGCTATTACCGAGCCTCGGCCGAGCTCATTCCCTCGATCATCGACAAGGAGACCGTCAAGATGACCCGGGAGCTCATCCAGGAGGGCCGGATCGAAACCCGAGTCTCGGCGGCGGGGCCGATCGTCGAGGGCCTGGACCGGGGCGCCGGCCTGCCCGCGCTGGGCGGATACCTACTTACGGAGCCGAAGCCCCTCGCGACCGTCTCGCTCCAGGCCAAGGGCCCCGATTCCGAGTCCTGGGACCCCCTGCTCGCGTCCTGGCGATACGGCAACGGCCGCGTCGCGGTCTTCGCCTCGGACTCGGGCAGGCGATGGCTCGCGGCCTGGTCGGGGACGGAGCCGTACAACCTCCTCTGGAGCCAGAGCCTGCGCTCGGTCGAGCGCGCCTCGCCGACGGGGAGTCTCAAGGCCACCGCCTCGACCTCGGGCGGAGGGATCCGCGTCGTCGTGGAGGCGATCGGTCCCGACCGCCGATCCCTGAGCTCCCTCAGGCTCGCTGGAAGGGCCCGTGGCGAGGGGGGATCGGCCACCGCCTTCGATTTCCGGGAGACCGCGCCGGGTCGCTACGAGGGCTTCGCGCCGCTGGGCGACGAGGGCCTGGCCTCGATCGAGGTCATCGATCCGGTCTCCGGAGCGAGCGCGTCCACCTGGGCATGGAGGGCCCCCGGCGGCGAGTCCTCGGCCACGGGGCCGGACCTGGCCGCGCTTTCGCTCATCGCGTCGTCCCGCGGAGGATCCCTCCTCTCGCCCTCGGGTCTCGAGCCCGCGAAGGTCAGGACGAGCTGGACCAAGCTCCGCCTCGCCTTGCCTTGCCTCGTCCTCGCGCTCCTCTCCTTCGTGGCCGAGCTCTTCCTCCGAAGCACGATGGCCGGCCAGCTCGGGCGGGCGCGATCGGCCCTCGCCGCCTGGTGGTCGGGCCAGAGGGCCCTCGCCGAGGCCTCGCGGGCGGCCAGGCCATGGCTCGAGCAGACACGGGCCTCGAGCGATGCCGAGGACCGGCGCTTCATGGAGATGCAGAGGAGGCTGGCCATGCACGTCTCCCGCCGCTATACGGAAAAGGAGAAGGCCGATGACTAGGCGGGACAGAAGCCTCGCGGCGCCCCTGATCCTGGGCGCGGTCGGCGCCGCCCTCTTCGCGGGCGCCTACCTCGTCGCGTCGAAGCCGCGCTCCGCCCGGGCCGGCGAGGCGTTCGAGGAGCCTTCGGGGGAATGGCTCCTCGCGGGCCCCTTCTCGGCCGAGGGCCTCTCGGGGCTGGAGGATCCCCTGGATCGCGATTTCCTCGCCGGAACGAAGCTCGCCGCCGCCGGGGAAGGCTCGGCCGCCCCCCTGCGCGTCACGGGGTCGGGGAGCCGGCCCTGGCGGGAATCGAAGGGCGGGGCCGAAGGCTTGGACCTCGCCGCCGAGCTCGGGCCCTCGGCTAATGCGGTAGCCTACGCCTATCGCGAGCTCGAGGCCCCGGCCTCGGGCGAGGCGGCCATCAAGGTCAGCTCCGACGACGGGGTCAAGCTCTGGGTCAACGGCCATCTCTTCCTGGCAGACCACGCCCGGCGCGCCCTCGCGCCCGACCAGGACGCGGTGATAGTCCCGCTGGAGAAGGGCCGCAACCGCATCCTCGTCAAGGTAAGCCAGGCCGAGGGCGCCTGGTCCTTCAGCCTGCGCGTCCAGTCCCTCGCCGATGCGAGGCGGGCGGAAGCGGGCAGGGCTGCTGCGTCCGTTGCGGCCTTCCCCGACGAGCTCTGCGTCAGGGCGGGAGCCTTCCTCCCCGAGAGCCCGAGCCTGGACGGCTGCGTCATGACCAGGCCCGCGCTCTGCTCGGGGGAGCCCGTCCTCGTCGAGCTCCTCGACGAGGCGGGGATCGCCCGCGCCAGGGCCGACTCGCGAGTAGGCGGCCGTTTCTCGCTAAGGGTCCCGAAAGGCATGGAGGGCATCGCCACCCTGCGCGCCAGCTTCACCGGGAAAGACCTAGCCGGCGACCTCGGCCCAGCCTCGCCCCTCGCACAGATCCTGATAGGCGACCCTGAGTCGATAGCGGTACGCGCCGCGCGCGACGCTCGCGACGCCGCCGCAGGCGAAGGCAAGGCCCCCGACTCGAGCGAGGGCCCGACCCTCGAGTACCTCGCCCTTACCCTCGAAGGCAGGATACCGCTGGTCCTCGGCGGCTTCGAGGCCGGCCTGCGCGCGCTGCGCGAGATCGAGTCGGCCAGCCGGGCGAAGGGCCGCGCCTCGGCGTCCTTTCCGAGGGGGCTCGCGCAAGAGGCCTTCCGCTCGAGCCTGGACGGCAGCCTCCAGCCCTATTCCCTCTACCTGCCGAGCGGCTACTCCGAGTCGAGGCGATACGGCCTCGTCGTCGCCCTCCACGGCGCCTCGGGGAACGATCACGATACGGCCCTCGCCTTCTCGGGCTGCGGCGCGGGCGGAGGCCCGGCCGACATGCTCGTTCTCGCTCCCTACGCGCGCGGCGACTCCTCCTACGCCTACGCGGGGGAGCGCGACGTGCTTGACGCCATTCGGCTCGTGATGAAGCGTTATGCGATCGATCAAGACCGGGTCTACCTCACGGGATCCTCGATGGGGGGCTTCGGCGCCTGGAGGCTGGCCAAGCTCTACCCCTCGCTCTTCGCTGCGGTCGCCCCCTTCGCGGGCTGGACGAGCCTCGAATCCCTCGAGAACCTGGCCGCGATCCCGGTCCTAGCCGTCCACGGCGAGGCGGACGCCACGGTGCCTCCCGGGCCGGACGAGCGGGCGGTCGAGTTCCTGTCGTCCATCGGGGGCCGGGCGAGGCTCGAGCTCCTCCCGGGGGCCGGGCACGACGCCTTCGGCGCCTATACTTCCTCCGAAGGCCCGGGGCGCCTCCTCGCCTGGTTCCGGTGCTACAAGCGAGAGGCCTGGCCCAAGGAGCAGAGGATCCGCACGACGATGGCGCGGGCGGGCAAAGGGGCCTGGGCCGAGATCCTGGGCCTCCGGGAGAGCCGCAAGGCCTCGGCCCTCGACGCCGACCTGGTTGACGAGCGCCATATCAGGGTCGACACGGAGAACGTCGCGGCCTTCGCGCTCGACCTGCGGCATCCGGCCCTCGCCAAGGGTGGGCGCATCCTCGTCCTCGCCGACGGAGTCAATGTCGCCGTCGACTCCGGCAAGGCCGAGGCCCTCTTCGAGCTGGGCCCAAGCGGGTCCTTCAGGCTGGCCGCGCCTGCGGCCGGGCTTCCCAAGAACGAGGGCTCGGGCCTGGCCGCACTCCTGGAATCGCCCTTGGTAATATCCTACGGATCCAAGACCAAGAAGGGCGCCGAGCGGAACGAGAGGGCGGCCCGCGCCCTGGCCGCGGCCATGGCTGGCGCGCGCATCGCGCCCCCGGCGATCCTGCCAGACTCGCGGATCGCAGCCGAGGCGCCCCGGCTCTTGGTCGGGAGCCCCGATGACAGCGAGGAGATCGCCCGCCTCGAGCCGCGGCTGCCCTTCGCCTGGAAGGACGGGCTCTACACGATGCGCGGCGCCGCCACTGTATGTGGCGATGGACTCATCCTCGTCTGCCCCGACCCCGAAAGGCCGGGCAGGCTGCTCGGCCTCCTGTCCCTTCCCCCCGGACTCGCGAAGGCCCAAGACCTCGCGCGCGCCCTGGCAGCGCCCCTCGGCGAATACGGCGTCGACGGCTGCGGATACGGAACGCCCGACGTCATCCTGCTCAGGGCCTCGGGCGAGGTCATATGGTCGGGAAGCTTCGATTGGCGCTGGTCCGGCCTGCGCGGATCGACCCCCGCCTCGGAATAAGGCCCGCTATTTCCAGTCCGAGTGGAAGGACTCGCCCCGGGGCTTGTCGATGCGCTCGTAGCCCGTCCCCTCGCGGGAGTCGCGGAGGGCGACGACCATGTTCTCGGGCAGCCAGGTGCTCCGCAGACCGTCGTAATAGCTCAGGGCCGCGGCCAAGACGGGCGCGTGCAGGCCGCCCTCCGCGCAGTTGGCGCAGAGCTTCCTGAGGCTGGCGAGCGAGCGGTCCAGCTGGGACTTGACGGCGGCGTCGAGGAGCAGGCTGTCCTTGAGGCCGTTGCGCGCCATCGCCTCCGCGGCGGCGGCCGCCGCGGAGGAGCCCTCCTCGGCGAGGACGGCGGCGGCCGCCCCGGCGTCGAGGCCGGCCGCCGCGAGCAGGGAGTAGGCCTCGGCGTAGGCGATCAGGAAGGCGGCCTGGAGGGACTTGCGGAGCCCGTCGATCATCAGGCGACGGTCGCCCGTCGGCGCCGACTTCGGGCCGGAGAGCACGGCGCTCGCGCCGATGCGCTCGTCCTTCAGGCGGGAGAGGCAGGCGCAGGAGGCCGACTGCGCGGCGAGGGGGGCGGGCACGCCCAGCTCCAGCGCGAGGATGGCCGCCTCGCGGCAGAGCGCGGGTCCCCTCGAGACGTCGAGGACCTTCTCGAGGAGGGGATCGTCGTCCTCGTCGCGGAGGCCGAGGACGTCGGCGGCGGCGGTCACGAGGGGGTCCGCGAGCTCGCCCCGGTTCCACTCCGAGAAGACGGTGCGCATCTCGTCGTGGCTGACTCGGATCACCGACTTGAGGACGCTATAGGCCTCGGCCATCAGCTCGAGCTTCACGCCCGACAAGGCCCTAGGCACGGCGACGCGGGCGATGGAGGCCCTCGCCCTGCCTCCCTCGCTATCGAGGCTTCCTTCTTTCATAGGCATCTCTCGCTCCCAACGGCCATGGGCCCCTCAAAAAAACGCCCCTTCCGCGCAGGCGGGAGGGGCGGTCGTCGGCCTTGGATCGGCGCGACGGCGTCTTCCGAGCGCGCCCATGAACGGCGCGGCGGCTATCAGCCGGCTACGATAGCTTCGGTCGGACAGACAGAGGCGCAGGAACCGCAATCGATGCACTTGGCGGGGTCGATCCAGCGGGCGCCGTTCTTCTCGCTGATAGCCTGAACCGGGCACTCGCCTTCGCAAGCTCCGCAATTGACGCACGCATCGGTGACCTTATAAGCCATGGAATACCTCTCTTGTGAGTAGTGTGCAATTACTATACCATCGGCCCCGGATATGGGCAAGCACCGTCTATTCGCCCGCCGCCGCTCCTCGTTTACTCAGTGCCGTAAAATCTACTATAGCATTTCCAGAGAAGGAGATAATCTTCCATGATGTTCGACGCTGTCATCGTAGGGGCGGGCCTCGCCGGCGCGACGGCGGCGCGGCTCCTGGCCGAGAGCGGCAAGCGCGTCCTCGTAGTGGAAAAGCACCGTCACGTAGCCGGGCATTGCCACGACTACGCCAATGAATACGGCATTACGATCCATACCTACGGGCCGCATATATTCCATACGAACGACGCGGGCGTCTGGGACTTCCTGAACCGCTTCACCGAATTCCGTTTCTACCAGCACCGGGTCCTATCCTACGCGGAGGGCAGGTTCTTCCCCTTCCCCATCAACGCGGACACCATCAACCAGGTCTTCAACGTCTCGATCGGCGTCGACGAAGTCGCCGGCTTCCTCGAGCGCCAGGTCGCCGCCTCGGCCTTCGAGGATCCGCCCGCGAATTTCCGGGATGCGGTCGTCTCGCAGGTCGGCGAGCGCCTCTACGGCCTCTTCTTCGAGAACTACTCGCGCAAGCAATGGGAACGGGACCCCGGCCTTCTGTCCGCCGACCTGGCCAAGCGCATTCCCGTCCGAGCCTCCCGGGACGATCGTTACTTTTCGGACCGCTACCAGGGCATACCCTCCCGAGGGTATACGAGGATGGTCGAGTCCATCCTCTGTCATCCCGGCATCTCGGTCATGCTCGGCGCCGACTGGTTCGAGCTGCGAGAAGGCCTCGAAGCCGAGCTCACCGTATTCACCGGCGAGCTCGACCGCTTCTTCGACTTCGAGGAGGGGAAGCTCGAGTACCGATCCCTCGACCTCGTCCTGAAGACCTTCGATGAGGAGCGGCATCAAGCCGCGGCCGTCGTCAACTATCCGAACGATTACGGCTGGACCAGGGTCACCGAGTACAAGGCCTTCCTCGGCGAGTCCTCGCCGAGGACGACCCTCTGCTTCGAGTACCCGCGGTCTGAGGGCGAGCCCTACTACATCGTCCCGACGGCCGAGAACGCGGCTCGCAGGGCCGCGTATATGGAGAGGGCGGCGGCCCTCGAGGCTTCCGGACGCTACGTCTTCGCGGGCAGGCTCGCGGAGTGCGCCTACTTCAACATGGACCAGGTCGTGCGCTCTACGATGGACAAGATCGCCAGGCACGGCGTCAACTAGGAGCGAGGAACGTGCAAAGAAAGGTGATCATGCTCATGGAGGAGATCGGAGGCGGCCACAAGTCGCCGACCGGCGCGATACGCGACAGCATGGCCGCGATCGATCCCTCTTTCGCGGGAACGCCGGTTATCGACCTATCCAAGGCGAGCGGCTCCGATCGCGACAACCGCGAGCTCAAGGATTCATGGAACCGCATGCTGGAGCGCCCGTGGCTGTCCCGCTTCGGCAACATCCTCATGAACGCCCTCCCCGCGGCGGCCCGATGGGCCTCGAAGAAGATCTACGCCGAGTATTACGCCCGCGGGGCCGCGCATATCCGGGACCTGAGGCCCGGGCTGGTCTTCTCCTGCTATCACATGGCCTCGACCATCGCTGCCGACGCGCGCGAGCGCTACGGCCTTGATTACAGGATCATCTCGATGGGAACGGACCCCTTCGACGTCCTCGGCATGTGGCTCGACGACCGAGTGGACACACTCCTCGTCAGCTCCGAGGAGGCCCGCGCGATCGCGATCCGCAGGCGATTCCCCGCAGAGAGGATCAAGGTCCTCCCCTATCCCGTCAATAATAAATTCTTCGAGCTGCGGCGAAGCCGCGACGAGGTCAGGCGAGAGCTCGGGCTGGCGCCGAGCCCTCCCATTCCATCCGGGCCTTCCCCCGCGGCGCCTCCGGGGAGGCTTACCCTCCTCGCGACCGCCGGCGGCATGGGGCGCGGCGTGATGACCGACTACGTGAGGCGCCTCTACGCCGAGCGGGTCCCCGTCGACGTCATCTTCGTGTGCGGCAGGAACGAGGCCCTGGCCGAGGAGCTCCGCGGAACCTTCGACCCGGCCGCCCCAACCTCGATCCGCGTGCAGGGCTACGTCACCAACATGAACGAGCTCCTCCAGGCCTCCGACGTCCTCGTCGCGAAGGCGGGCGCCGCCACCACCTTCGAGGGCCTCCTCAGCCGGACCCCCATCATCTTCACGGACTGGGCGGCCTACAACGAGAAGCCCAACATCGATTACACCGTCGGCCACGGCGGCGGCTGGTACGTACGCTCCCGGCGCGAGTTCATAGCCCTGGTACGGAGGCTCTCGCGCGGCACCGAGGTCGCCGAGGCCAGGCGGCGGCTCGAGGCCCTGGGCCTGAAGACGGGGGCCGACGAGATCGCGAGCTTCGTCATGGGCGAAGCGAGGAATCGATGAAAGAGCAGTTGATCGTCAAGAACCTTCCCTTCATCAAGATCCTGCCCTCCTGGGCCCAAGAGCTGTCGTACAAATACCTCTCGAAGACGGCCAACCTCTACATCGTCCACGGCAATATCCGCGACTTCCTCCCCCACAAGATGAACGAGGGCGAATTCCTCTTCGTGAAGATCCAGGAGTACATCTCCGAGGTCCTCTTCGGCAACAAGGACGTCATCGCCTTCTTCGACCGCTCGAGCGGCGTGAGCTTCTGCGAGAAGGCGATGGAGCGCGACTACCTGGCCGCGATGCGCGGCCGGCACCCCGACGAAAGCGACTCCGAGCTGTTCTCCAAAGACCCCACCGTGGCCTTCCCCTACCTCGAGGAGTACTTCCTCTCGCAGATGCCCCAGAAGCGGCGCATCGTCCTCATCGTCGACTACGCCGAGACCGTCGCCCCCGCGAGCGACGTGGCGCGCCTCGGCGAGGAGGACCGCTATTGCTTCGTCACCCTCAATCGCTGGTCCCACGAACCCGTGTTCACCAAGGGCGACGTCTCGGTCATCCTGCTCACCGAGAACCTCTCCGACCTCAACCCCCGCATCTCGGCCAGCCCGAGCACCGTCAAGGTCGAGATACCCATCCCCGACGAGACCGTGCGCGCCCAGTTCCTGCGCTTCCTCGAGGGCAAGGAGCAGCTCCTCCTCGACAAGGGCCTCAGGCCCGAGCAGGTGGCCGCCCTCGCCTCCGGCCTCAACCTCATGAACCTGAACCGCCTCGCCGCCGAGAGCTGGCAGGAGGACAGGCCCATCTCCCTCGAGTACATGCGCCAGAAGAAGCGCGACATCATCGAGGCCGAGGCCGGGGGCCTCCTCGAATTCCTGGAGACTGAAGCCGACCTCTCCTACGTCTCGGGCCACGAGTTCGTGAAGCGCCGCTTCAAGAACGCGGCCCGCGCGATCAAGCAGGGCAGGCTCGACGTCCTGCCGATGGGCTATCTCATCGCCGGCCCCGTGGGCACGGGCAAGAGCTTCATGGTCTCGGCCTTCGCCGGCGAGATCGGCGTGCCCATGGTCAAGTTCAAGAACTTCCGCTCCAAGTGGCAGGGCGTCACCGAGTCCAACCTCGAGAAGGTCCTGTCCATCCTCAAGGCCATGGCCCCCGTGGCGGTGATGATCGACGAGGCCGACGCCTTCCTCGGCGACCGGGACCAGGACGGCGACTCGGGCGTCTCCAATCGGGTCTTTAGCCAGATAGCCTCCTTCATGGGCAACACCGAATACCGCGGCAAGATCATCTGGTTCCTCATCACCTGCCGCCCCGACCTCCTGCCCATAGACCTGAAGCGCCAGGGCAGGGCCGAGGAGCACCTCGCCCTCTTCTACCCCGAGACCGACGAGGAGAAAATCGCCCTCTTCGAGACCCTGGTGCGCAAGCTCGACCTCTCGATACGCCGCTTTCCCGTCGGGGACCTGCTCAAGCGCTTCACCCACGAGTTTTCCGGCGCCGACCTCGAGGCCGTCCTCATCCGGGCCAAGTTCAAGGCCGCGATGGAGGGCAGGACCTTCATCACCAAGGAGGACATGGACGAGACGATGGCCGACTTCGTGCCCCCGGCCTATCCCCACGAGATCGAGCTGCAGAACCTCGTGGCCGTCGTCGAGTGCACGTCCAAGGAGATGGTGCCCAAAAGGCTGCAGAACCTCAACCGGACCAAGCTCGTGAAGGACATCCAGGAGCTCAAGGCCCTGCTTGGCGAGGCTCCCCTAGGATAGGGCTTTGCCTCGGAACGCGTTTGCTTCGGCGGGCGGGCGCCGTTACACTTCATACAGATGGAAAGCAAAGCGGCCAGCGCCCCGAATCCGCACCTGCCGATCCTCATCCTCGACGACGAGGACTCCTACCGCTCGGCGATCGTACGGGCGCTCCGGCTCGGCGGCATCGACAACGTAATCTCCTCCGGCGACCCCGGGGCCTCGCGCGCGCTCGTCGCGGCCGGCAAGGCGAGCCTCGTCCTCCTCGACCTGCAGATGCCGGCTGCCTCGGGCGAGGAGCTCCTGGCCGAGTTCTCGAGCCTCGCCCCCCAGGTGCCGGTCATCATAATCACGGGCGACTCGGAGACGGCCACCATCGTCCGCTGCATGAAGGCCGGGGCCCTCGACTACCTCGTGAAGCCCATAGAGGAGAGCCGCCTCCTCGTCGCCGTCCGGAACGGACTCGCCATCGTCGAGCTGACCCGGGAGCTCAGCGCCTTCCGGGACAAGCTCTCGGGCGGCCTCGCGCGGCCCGAGCTGTTCGAGCGGATCGCGACCCGCGACGAGCGGATGATCGCCCTGTTCAAGTACATCGAGGCCGTCGCGCCTTCCCGCCAGAGCGTCCTCATCAAGGGGGAGACGGGCACCGGCAAGGAGCTCTTCGCGCGCGCGATCCACGACGCGAGCGGCCGCGGCGGGGCCTTCGTCGCCGTCAACGTGGGCGGCCTAGACGACCCGGTCTTCACCGACACCCTCTTCGGCCACCGGAAGGGCGCCTATACCGGGGCCGAGGGCGCCAGGCACGGCCTGGTAGCCGAGGCGAAGGGCGGCACCCTCTTCCTCGACGAGATCGGAGACCTCGACGCGCGCTCCCAGATCAAGCTGCTCCGGCTCCTCCAGGAGGGGGAATACTACCCCCTCGGCTCCGACCTCTGCCTCCGCTCTGAGACGCGGATCGTCGCGGCCACGACGCGCGACGTCAAGAACACCCCCGGCTTCCGCTCCGACCTCTTCTACAGGCTGCAAACCCACCTGGTCGAGATCCCACCCCTCCGAGAGAGGCGCGACGACATCGACCTGCTCATCGACCGCTTCCTGACGCGCTCCGCGAAGAGCCTCGGGGAGCCCAAGGCGCCCGAGCTGCCCCGCGAGTGCCGCCGTGCCCTCGAGGCCTACGACTTCCCGGGCAACGTCCGGGAGCTCGAGAGCCTCGTGCACGACGCCGTGGCCGGGGCCCGCGGCGGGGCCATAGACGAGGCCGCCCTCCTCGCGCGCCTGCCACCGCGCCCCGAGGGGGGCGCGCCCCCGGGCGGCGACGAGGACGGGCTCCTCCGCGTCGTCGGCGAGGGCTTCCCGACCCTGCGCGAGGCCGAGCTCGAGCTCGTCCGCATGGCCATGAGGCGGACGCTGGGGGATCTCGGCCTCGCCTCCGCCATGCTCGGCGTCTCCCGGCAGAGAGCCGCCAAATGGCTCTCCGAGACGGGGCCCGAGGCCGATCCCCAGGCCGCCGATCGGCCCCCGCCGCAGCCCCTCGAAGGGAAGTGACAGCTGCCTCGCCATGCGCCATAATGTCCTTCAATGGATGCTACAAAGATCACTAGCGGCGTCTGGTACGTGCGGATCCCCGAGGCCGGGCTCTATGTCCTGTGCGGCTGCCCCCCCGATGTCGTGAAGCATCTGATGCGCCGCGGCGCCATAGCGGAGACGAGCCTCAAGGGCTCGGTCTTCGAGACGGGCCCGAACGCGATCCTCCTCTCGGACGTGGCCATCCAGGGCGGCACCTTCTGCAATATGGCCGAATTCCCCCTCCTGCAGATGTTCTACCGGCAGGGCCTGACCATCCCCGGCCACGTCAACAACAAGGGCCGCAAGCCGATCTTCATCGGCCTCCTTTCCCAGCTCGTCGCCCAGTCCGCCTACATCCTGCGCGGCACCTTCGGCCTCGAGAGCG
>DBTW01000162.1 GCA_002307245.1 Spirochaetaceae bacterium UBA1306
GGGCCGGGGTTGTCGAGGATGTTGCTCTGGTGCTCGCGCCAGTAGGTCGTGGTGGCCGCGCTCGTGATAGTGATCCCGCGCGCCTGCTCCTGCTCCATCCAGTCCATCGTGGCCTCGCCGTTGTCGACCTCGCCGATCTTGTAGGTCTTGCCCGAGTAGTAGAGGATGCGCTCGGTGGTGGTGGTCTTGCCGGCGTCGATATGGGCCATGATGCCGATGTTGCGGGTAGTGCGGATGTTCATGCGGGGCTCCGGATCGGTCTTGGGAATCTAGGCGATGATATCCGGAAAACGAGGGCGCTTGCAAGCGGAAGGGGGAGAGAGGCTCCGCAACTCTGGATGCAGGCGTAGTTGTTCGCCGCGCGCACGGAGGAAGGTTGCCCTGGGCTCGCCGGTCGTGCTACCCTCATTTCCCGGAGGGTAGCCCATATGCAGCTCGTGTGCCTCGACCTCGAAGGAGTGCTCGTCCCGGAGATCTGGATCGCGTTCTCGGAGGCGACCGGCATACCGGAGCTCAAGATCACCACGCGGGACGAGCCCGACTACGACAAGCTGATGAAATTCCGCCTGGGCATCCTCAAGGAGCACGATCTCAAGCTCGCCGACATCCAGCGGGTCATCGGCGGCCTGGACCCCCTCCCCGGCGCCCTCGAGTTCACCCAAAAGCTGCGGGCGAAGGCCCAATTGATCATCCTCTCGGATACCTTCACCCAGTTCGCCCAACCTCTCATGGCCAAGCTCGGCTACCCGACCCTCTTCTGCAATAAGCTGACGATCGACGGCGCGGGAGCCGTCGTCGGCTACGAGATGCGCCAGAAGGACGGCAAGCGCAAATCGGTCGAGGCCCTGAAGTCGCTCAACTTCCGCGTCTTCGCCGCCGGCGACTCCTTCAACGACCTTTCGATGATCCGCGCGGCGGACTCGGGCTGCCTCTTTCGCGCCCCGGACTCCATCCGCGCCCAGTGCCCCGAGCTCGCGGTCGTGGAGGACCACGCCGGCCTCGCCGCGCGCATAGACGCCTTCCTGGAAGGCTGATCGACCGATGGGAGGCTTCGCATGGGAAGGCGCAACGGGAGCTTGATCCTGTCCTTCAGGGCCCTGAGGCGCCTCATCGGCATCCTCGGCATGGCCCTCCCCCTCGTGTGCTTCGCCGGCGGCCTCGCCTTCGGCGGCGAGAGCCTCCAGCGATCCATCAGCAGCTATTACTACACCAACGTGCGGGATTTCTTCGTCGGCCTCATGCTCGGCATGTCTTTCTTCATGATGAGCTACCTCGGGCACGAGGCGATCGACACCCTCGCCAACATGGCTACCGGCCTCGCCGGCATAGGCGTCGGCCTCTTTCCCTGCATGTCCGACGCGCCGGCCGCGAAGGTCGGCTTCTTCCAGCTGCCCGAGTCTTGCTCGGATATAGTGCATATCGCCTGCGCCGGGACCTTCTTCGTCGTCCTGGCCTTGAGCTCGCTCTTCCTCTTCACGAGGACGGAAGCGGGCAAGGAGCCGACGGCGCAGAAGCGGAAGCGGAACGCGATCTACATAGCCTGCGGCTGCGTCATGCTGGCTACCCTCCTCGCCCTCGTGCTCATCAACCTCTACATGAGCGACGCGGCTAAGGAGAGGACGCGGGCCATCTTCATCGCCGAGACCCTGCTCCTCGAGGCCTTTGGAATTTCCTGGCTCGTCAAGGGCGAGACGATCTTCAGGGACCGGCCGGCGATGGCCGCTACCGTCCCGCCTCGGCCTTCCGCATAACGGGGAGGCTGGCCTATTGTCATCCCGGCGCGGTCGTCGTGGGAATGCGCGATGATCCGCATGGAGCGATGACGCGGGAGTCGACGCAGTAGCTCGAAAACAACCGATCGCGCCTAACTAGTCATCGAGCAGACCACAATCGGAGCTAGAAGGCGCGCGCCGCCCGGACAGCGAAACTGCCGCGCTTATCAAGCGCGCCCCAAGTATTGTCGTCGAAATACTTACCCCAAGCATTTCCGCTGGTGGTCTCCGAGGAAGAGAAATAGCCCGCTAGAGCAAAGCTCCCTAAACCCTTCGCCTTCAAGTTCACATACATTTTCTCTAGCTCCTCGTACGAGGGAAGAAACCAATCGCTGAATCCGCCGAGAACTAAACTAGAGCAAATATTGGCGGCATAACTCCCGCTCTGTTTTGAAACTATGATAGCCGTATTCGAGATGCCATCTCCCAAGCCAGTAGCTCTAGCGCCTGTAGTCGCGTAGGATCCGCACCACTGGGCGCCTCCGCTCTGGTCGCTGGGGGCCGCTTCTAGATACTGCCATCCGTTCGTATAGCTACCTTTATCGTAGAAGATAATCCCTCCCGCCGGGCCATTGTCGCCCAAGGAATACTGCTTCCGATATATCCCCGTACTGATGCTTGACTGAGAATACGATGGAGCCACCGCGATAGCCTTTATCGTTGTAGAAGGATCTATCGTTACCGAAATTGGAAGCCCTGAATATTCAATAGAACTCGTCGTCGGAATGTCGCCATTCGTGGTGTAGTAAATTGTGGCGCCATCGGTTGTCGTACTGAGCGTTATTTCTTGAGCCGTTGAAAACGCGCCTTCGGCCGGATTAAATGTCGGAGCCGCCGCAGGCGGGTCCATTCGAGTTACTATTATCGTATACGCATTTTGAAAGCCATTTTGCGCCGTCACCGTCATGGTTACCGTGTTGGTCCCCATAGTTAGGTTGACTGGAGGCGTCGGGCTTGCGACTAAAGCCGCAGTAGTATCCGATACAGTCGCGGAGACATTAATGGTACTCACCGAATATTGGACACTTGCCGTGTAATTCAATATCGCAGGATCGAAAGCAGGACTAAGGACCCCGGGCTCGAATACAAGGGAGCTGAGCTTCGCGTTGCTGCTTGCGGCTCGCGTGGCCGTCACCCGATAAATCTTGGTCGCTCCATTTGCGCCAATTACCGTAACCTCAATGGCGTTGTCCCCGACGCTCAAGGTCATTGGCTGGCCAGGATTGATGCTTAGGCTTGCGCTGGAGCTAGCCTTTGTCGCGGCTACCGACAACGAGGTGATCGTATTTTCCACAATCACCGTATAGCTCGTCGTGGCGGCGTTGAAGGGCGGAGATAGCGTTCCTGCCGTCACCGTTAAGGCGCTTAAGTCCACATTGACGACATATATGACGCATGTCGCCGCCTTGTTTCCATCCAGCGTGGTGGCGGTTACTGTGGCGGATCCGAATCCTACCGCAGACACGACTCCGTTCGCGCTGACCGTAGCGATCGAATTATCGGAACTCATCCATGAGATGACCGAATAAGTCGCATTGCTTGGAACGATAGTAGCCGCAAGGCCAGTATTAGTACCAATAGCCGTAAGGTTCAGCGTACTTTGATCAAGGCTGATTGCGGTTACTGGATTCGCATAGGTTACAGTCACAGCGCATGTGGCCGTTTTCCCAATACTGGTTGCCGTTATCGTCGCGTTTCCAGGTGCTACAGCGGTCACTAAACCGCTTCTGTCCACGGTGGCGACGGTCTCCTTATCACTTGTCCACGTAAACGTTTGACTAAAGGCATTACTCGGTACGAGCGTTGCACGTAATTGCTCGGTAAAACCGACAAAAACCGCAGCCGTAGTCTTATTCATGTTGATTCCGCTCACCGCCACGTTGCCGACCGTTACGTAGCAGGTCGCCGTCTTGCTCCCGTCGCGGGTGGTAGCCGTGATAGTCGCGTTTCCCGCCGATACGCCCGTGATCACGCCGCTCGAGCTCACCGTGGCTACCACGTCGTTGCCACTCGTCCAAGATATGCGCTGGTCGGTGGCGGTGCCGGGAAGGATCGTCGCCACTAGGCTTTCCGTGTTGCTGCCCGCGATCGTCGTGCTCGTCTTGTTCAGGCTGATACTGGCCACTGGGATGCTGCCGGCTTGGGTGGTGCTCCAGACTTGATAGAAGTCGAGGTCGTATACGCCGAGGTAGCCCAAGAGCGTTTGCGTCGCATAGAGCGTCGTCGTCTGCGTCTCGTCGTTGTTCGGCTCGTTGACGCTGGAGCTCGTCAGCTCGCTCCCGTTGGTGGCCGGCGCGAAGCTGGTCGAGACAGCATACTTGGTCTCGGTATTGTAGCCCGCTCCCGACAGGGCGAGGATGTAGGGCAGGTTGCGGAAGGGGACCGAGACGCTGCCGCTGCGACCGCTCGTGGCGAAGGGGATCGATTGCCGGTCGGGGCTGATCACGACACCCTGCACCTCGTTGCTCGCGCTCTTCACATAGATCGTCATGGACTCGCGGTAGAACTTCAGGCTGATTCTGTCCTGCCACTCGGTGCCGTCGACCGCGACGATGCGAACCGGTATCTCGAAGGATTTCTCCGTATCGCCGAAGGCCGGGGCGTTCATGGTAAAGCTGACTACCTTCTCTCCGCCGCTCGCCTTCACGGTCCCCAGGATGTCGTCCAGGGTCCCGGCGAGAGTCATGCCGGAAGGCTGCGTGACGTGATAGTCGGCGCTCAGCATGTCGG
>DBTW01000184.1:0-2705 GCA_002307245.1 Spirochaetaceae bacterium UBA1306
CGAGCTCGGCGATGGCGAGATCGTCTTCGACGATGAGCACCCGGTTCTTCCCCGTATCCCTCATGCGTCAAGCTCGTTTAGCGGAAGCTCCACGACGATCGCGAGACCGCCCGCGCCCGAAGCCTCGGCTCGCACGGAGCCACCGTGGGCTTCGACGATCTGCTTGGCTATGGCGAGGCCCAGGCCGAAGCCGGCGCTAGAGCGGGCGGGATCGCCGCGAAAGAAACGCTCGAATGAGCGCTCGAGATCGGCGCTGGGGATGCCGCGGCCATTGTCCTCGACGCGGAGGCGGGCGCGTCTCCCGGAGGATGAGTCGAGGCGCGTCAGGGATAGCCGTATCGAGACGGGACGTCGCCCGGAATGGCGTAGCGAGTTGTCCACGAAGTTCTCAATGACGCGCCTGAGCTGGAGAGGGTCGGCGAGGACGAATAACGAGGCGTCGCTAGAGGTCCCATCCAGGCCCGTCGCGGCGATGCTGGCTTCCTCCGGGCCGTGGGCGAGGGATAGCTCCTCGATCGAATCGGCGATGAAGGCCCGTAGGTCAACCCGCCTGAGCTCCGGCGGGGAGGCCTGGGCCTCGAGAGTCGAGAGGAGGAATATCTGGCCTATCATGCGGTCGAGGTCCTGAATCTTCTGGCCGAGGACCTCGAGATAGCGCTCGCGCTTCGTGGGCGTGTCGGCTATACCCTCGCGCAGGCCGTCGATATAGCCCCGGATCGCGGCAAGGGGCGTACGGAGGTCATGAGACAGGTTAGCGATGAGCTCGCGGCGCTCTGCCTCGCGATTCCGTTGGCGGCGCAGGAGCTCGCGGATTTCGGAGCGCATCTTCTCGAGGGCGTCGAAGACGCGCGAAAGCTCGAGGATCTGGTCGCCCTCGACGGGCGTATCTAGGTCGCCCGAGCTCATCGCGAGGGCGGCCGCCTCGACGCGACGAAGGGGCTTCGTGAGGCGGATGATGAAGAAGACCCCGGCTGCGGAGTCGGCCGAGAGGAGGAGGAGGGCGGCGAGCAGGAGCATCTGCTTGCTGAAGGGGGCCTTGGCGCTCTTGTCCCGAGGGGCCGTGAGGACGAAGATCGACGAGGATAGGCCTGCTGCGGAGATGAAGTCGAGCTGGAATAGGACGCGGGGATTCTGCTCGGCCTCGGGGAAGGGCCTATCCTCCGCCGGGGCCCCGAAGTCCGGGAGGGCGAAGTGCTCCATGCCGTCCAGCTTGGGGCTGCGATACGATATCGCGTCGCCCTGCCGCAGGGCGATGCAAAAGGGCGATGCCTGGGCCGAGAGCTCCTCGAGGAAGCCGCGGTCCGAAAGGGCCTCGGGGCCGTGGAGCATGGCCGCGTTGAGCTTGCGGAGCACCTGCGTTAGCGTCCGCACGCCGTTGCCGGCCGATGGCGCGGGTCGGAAGATGCGGGTTATCGCGCTCGATTCGCCTCGGTAATAGCCGGATATGACGGCATCATAGGCCGTGAAGAGCGAGAAGGCCGCGATCGTGGAAAAGGCGAAGAGGGCGAGGACGACATTGCGGATGGAGCGCGGCTTCTTGCTCATATTCTCTGGACTCATTCTAGCATCGCTGGACCCCTTTGGCCGGGGTGGTCGCCTTTCTTTTTCATTAACGCCAGTACTTGCCGGAAGGCCTCCCGCTGTTCATACTCGAAGTTGCCAGGAGGAAGATCGAGATGTCGAGCGTCGTTTCACTTGCCGAGCTCATCGAGCGTGGGGGCGTCTATTATAACATCGGCGGAGCGAGTCCGGTGGAAGTCCTCAACGAGGCGACGAAGGCCATGATCCTGCCCAAGGGTCTCGATCGCGAGAACCTGCTGACAGCCATCCTCGAGCGAGAGGCCCTCATGCCCACCGCCCTCGGCCATGGCGTGGCCATCCCGCACCCCCGCAACTCCATGCTTACCGATCAGGCCGCCCAGCGCGTGGCGGTTTTCTTCCTCAAGTCCCCGGTGGCCTATAACGCCCTCGACCGCAAGCCGGTGAACGTCCTGTTCCTCATCCTCTCGGCCGACGCCAGGAGCCACCTGGCCACCCTCGCCTCGGTCTCGCACCTTTGCCAGCATCCCGACTTCCTCGAGTTCCTGGCGAAGCGTCCCTCCAAGGAAGAACTCGTCGCCCGCATCGCCGCCGCCGAAGCCTCCTGGGCCCAAGCAGCCGCGGACTGAAGGCCTGGGCGATACTCCACGGCATCGAGTCTATGCTCCTCGAGAGGCGGGCCGGGGCGGTCGCGGCCGCTTTGGCCTTCGCGCTCTGCTCGGGCGCGGCCGGTCTTTTGTCGGCGGAAGGCCCCGAGGGCGGGGCTTGGGACGATCGCCTCTATCGCGGCGCTGACGCCGATCCTCCCTCGATCTCCAGCTCGATAGTCGAGGGCTTCGATTCGGAGGGCTTCTGGACTTGCGAGCTCGGATCGGACCTCGCCCTTGCGACCGTGAGGAGCCTGCCTTCCCCCGAGCGCCTCGCGGGCGAAGGCGGGAACGACCGCGTGCTGGGCCTGAAGATAGAATTCCTGAATCGCTCCGCCTTCTCGGCCATGCTGGTGCCGCGCAGGCCCATCCAGGTCGACGCCCGCTGCGCGATGATCTCGCTGCGCGTCCTCGGCCGCAACTACGGCCACGAGCTCTCCGTAGTCGTCCTCGACTATTACGGCAAGGCCTACGACCTGCCCCTCGGGCGCCTGGACTTCTCGGGCTGGAAGACGCTCC
>DBTW01000184.1:3036-12395 GCA_002307245.1 Spirochaetaceae bacterium UBA1306
CGGCCGGCCGGGATTCGCGTCGCGGGTATCAGGCTCCGCTTCGACCCGGACGATGCCTACGGCAGCTTCTACGCCTACTTCGACGCGCTCGGCGCGACGGTAGAGTCATCGGCTCCCGCGGCTAAGCCCGATGACGGCCTCGAGCCTGGCGCCGTCCCGTCGCCCGCGGGGGAGCGTCCCGCCGAGCCGCCCAGGGTCGAAGCCGCGGACGCCGAGGCGCGGCAGGCGGCCGCGAGCGCGCGAATCCTGTCCTCGCTCAAGGCCCGTATCGGCTCCGCCCTCGTATATCCGGACGCCGCGCGGCGCCGCGGCGTAGAGGGCGTTCTCTCGGTCGCCTTCGCCGTCGACGCGGGGGGCGCCCTGGAGTCTGCGAGGGTGGAGCGGAGCTCCGGTAGCGATATCCTCGACCGCGCCGGCCTCGACCTGCTAAAAAGCCTCTTCCCCGTCGACAACGACTCGGGGCGGCGCCTGGAGCTGCGCATTTCGATCGGTTATTCGCTCCGTTGACATTGATCTTCGGGAGGTGTACAAAAGAACCAGCCAGGCTGTCGAGCGAGGAATACGGTTCAAGCCGTAACGGTCCCGCCACTGTAACCGGGGATGAAAGCGATACGCGAGCCGCACAAGGCGGAACGCGGGAAGCCATTGCGCATCGGGCGCGAGAAGGCATCGCGAGTAAGGCGATCCGGGAGTCAGGATACCGCTCGATAGCCTTGATCCTTCGCGGTTAGAGGAACAGGCATGTCGAATAGCATCCCGAGGCCGGCGCGTCGCGCGGGCCCCGCCGTCATCTGGGCGGCCCTTTTTTCTTTCCTGGGCGCCTTTCCCACCTTCCCCGAGGCTCCGATCGAGCTGGACTCCGTCACTGTCACGGCCTCGCGCATTTCCGAAGGCTTGAACGAGGCTCCGCCGGCGGTGAGCGTAGTTACCCGGGCAGATATCGAAGCCCGCGGGGCGAGCACCATCGCCCAGGCCCTGCGTGTAGTACCCGGCCTCGCGCTATCGGATCGAGGCGCCGAGGGATCCCAGGTAGCCGTATCCCTGCGCGGCTCGACTACGAACCAGGTGCTCGTTCTCATGGACGGCGTCCGCATGAACGACGCCTTGACCGGGCTTGTGGACATCTCGTCCATCTCCCTGGAATCGGTCGAGCGCATCGAGGTGATGCGCGGGGGCGGTTCTTCCCTTTACGGCGGCGACGCGGTCGGCGGGGTTGTGAACATCATCACGAAGAAGGCCGCCGCCCCCCTCGTCCTCCGATTCGAGAACGGAAGCTATATGCCAACCGCGCGCGTGTCGGGCTTCGGCTTTTCCAAGGCCGAGGAGGACGCCTCGGCGTCGAGCCTGGTCGATTCGCAGAAGGCCGCTTTCTCGTGGGGGCCGAAAGCCGGCGACGCCACCCTACGTCTGTCAGGGAGCGCCACGAGGGCGGGCAACGCTTTCACCTTTATTGACAATAACGGCGAAAAGCGCGTTAGGCAAAATGCGGGCCTCCTCGGCGCGGACGCTTCGATAGGCGCCAGCCTAGGCCTCGGGGGCGGGACGCTCTCCTCCGACCTGTCTGGAAGTGCGCATCGGGTCGGCGTCCCGGGAAGCGCCGATTCCACGGAGCCAACGTTGCGTGCAGCCGAGACCGACGCCGCGGCGAGGGCGTCCGTAAAATATTCATCGGAGTGCTTTCTATCCGACCTCCTGTCGCTCGAGGCCGGGCTGCACGCGGAATATTCGAGCATAGACTATGTCGACGAGGACCATCCCGCGGACGCAAGCCATCACGAGATCCTGACGGGGGGGATGGACGCATCGCAACGGGCCTACGTGTCCGACGCGATCACCCTAGCCTATGGGTGCTCTTTGTCGTATGCCACGATATCGAGCGGCTCGATCGGATCCCGCGACCGGAGCCTGGGAGGCCTGTTCCTGGAATCGTCCATTGCCCTCGGCGCCCTCTCGATCCGCCCCTCGGTCCGATATGACTATTATTCCGATTTCTTCGAGCAGGATGGGTTGGGAGGAATAGGCGCGGCCCTCGGCGCTACCTACCGCGTTGACGATGCCGACTCGCTCAAGGCCAACCTATCGCGCGCCTATCGGGCGCCGTCGTTCAGCGACCTGTATTGGCCCCGTTCCTCTGGCGCGGAAGGCAATCCCGACTTGACTCCCGAGACCGCCTACGAGGCGAATGTCGGCTTCGAGCGGCGCGTCAGCTGGCTCGAATACGTGGCTACCGCGTATCTGCGCTACACGGAGGACGTCATTCTCTGGCAGCCGGGGACGGATGGTTATTGGAAACCGACCAACTTTGGCGACGCCTTCTATCCCGGCGTCGAGCTGACGCTCAAGGCGAAGGTGAGCGAGCGTTATGCGATCTCGGGGAGTTATTCTTGGCTCCATAGCTACGTCCTGTCGGGCGACCTCGACCTCGCGGACGACAAGCGGCTTCCCATGACGAGCGAACATAGCCTGAAGGGAACGCTCTCCTTCGCGGGCGGTCGTTTTTCCTGGTCGACGACCGCGGTTTACGCGAGCTTGCGCTACATCAAGACGGCCAATGTCGCGTATTTGCCCGCGTACTTCACGTTGGATGCGCTCGTGCGATGGAAGGCGGGCGAAAAGGCCTCGGTCTATATCGCGGTCGACAATATCTTCGACGAACAGTACGCGATAGTCGATGGTTATCCGATGCCTGGGACGAAGATCCGACTGGGAATCGAGCTTAAGTTTTAGTCCGGAATATAAGGAGTACCCCATGAAAAGACATTCGATCGAGAGGGCCATTGGCCTTGGCTTGTCGATTCTCCTGTCGCTTGGCGCGATCGCGTGCCAAAATTCGACGGATACGCCGGCGGCGGGATCTACCTACAAGGATTATCTGTACATGACGGATACCTATAGCGGCAATGTCTACGTCTATGACCCAAGCACGCGTCAGAAGGTATCGACGAGCCTGGTTTCCACCACGGCGAACGGCACGGGCGAGATCGCTTTCTACAAGGGGATCAGCTATGTATGCGTGGGCTCCGGGGATATGGCCGGATTGTATTATTTCGATCCCAGCGCGACCTCGCCGCAGTCCCAGAAGATCGGGGCGACGGTCAACGCGCAATACTGCGCTTTCGCGAGCGCGACGAAGGGCTATGTTACCGTCGCCTCGGACTGGACCAATAATACGGGAGAGCTCTATTGCTTCAACCCGTCTTTGCCCGGCGAGGGGCTCGCCAAGGTCGCGGCCATAACGAAGTACGCGCAAGAGGCGATCGTGGGCGGCGATGGAATGCTCTATGTGGCGCAGGATCGGGTGTCGGGTGAGATCGTCAAGATCGATCCGTCCAGCAATGCCGCGGTCGCGACCTATGCGACGGGAGTCTCGGGAACGACTGGCCTCGTCTGGGGAAGCTATAAGGGGAATGCCGGCGCATTCGTCGCGAGCACTTCCGGCTATATCCATTTCATCGCGAAGGGAGCGGCCGCCAATGAGATCGTCACGGTTGCCGCCGCTACGGGCGACTCGCCGATCTATCCCGCGCGCCTCATCCAGTTGGCGAACGGCAATCTCGCCGCGACCGGTTTCGATACTTCCTGGATCAACCATACGTACTTAGTGGATCTCTCGGGATCGAACGCGATTGTCGCTGAGATCAAGGTCAACGATGCGGCTTTCGGCGCCCTCGATATCGCTTACAGGGATGGGCTCGTCTATGTGCCGGTCAATCTCGTGACCTATGATTCCAACTATACCAAGACCGGCAACAAGAACTATCTCTACGTATTCGATGCCGAGGGGAAGAGCGAGTCCTACAGCCCCGTGAGCGTGATGACGGACAATACCGACGGCATCAGCAATATCGGTTTTTTCGAGTAGCTAGAGTCCCGCGAAGAATTTTCCACGCGGAGGGCGCTGAAGGGGTGGAATTGCCGGGCGTGATTCCTCAGATCGCTGTTTTCCTTCACCATGATCTTCGGGCCCTCTGTGTAAGTATTTTAATAAAGCGCAATGAGCTCTCCGTACGGAGGCCCCTGATTGAAGGGCTCAGCTTTTCGCTCGCCCTTTAAATCCCGTGGCCACGAGGTAGGTCTCGAAGGACTCGGATCGGCAGGCCTCGGGCTTAAAGCCCCTGGCCTGCGCGAAGCTCTTGCGAAGCCGCTTGAGCAGCCCCGCCTCGGCCCCGCCCTGGAATATCTTGGCCACCATCGCGCCGCCGGGAGATAGGGACGCCTCGGCGTAGTCGATGACGGCCTCCACGATGCCCTCGGAGGCGGACTGGTCGACGAAGCGGTTGCCCGTGGTGGCGGGGGCGGCGTCCGAGAGCACGAGGCCGAAGGGGCTCACGGCGAGGAGCCGCGAGCGGACGGAATCGTCGTAGAGGTCGCCGCGCACGAAGAGGAAGTTCTCGTAGGGCGGCTGCATGCCGATGTCCTGGAGGTCGACGGCGGCGAGGAAGCCCTTGCCAGCGAGGCGCTGCAGGACCCAGAGGCTCCAGGAGCCCGGCGCGGCGCCGATGTCGAGGATCCGCGAGTCGCTTTTTATCAGACCGAATTTCTTGTCGATTTCCATGAGCTTGTAGACGGACCTGGCCGGGTAGCCTTCCTTCTTCGCCTTCTGCGCCCAGAAATCGGGTTTTTCGTAAGTCGACACCGATCGAGCCTCCGCTCGCGAGTATAGGGAACCCGTCTCGTGATAGGCAAGGTGTCGCCTTGCCGGGCCGTTACTCGGCTCAGGGGGCGGGCGCATTGCATCCTCCCGCGAGAAGGTTATACTGGGATCCGAGGGGGGCGAGGTGGAGGGGCAGACCTTCGTCGAGGCCGAGATATGGACGGTCGCCCAGACCGACCATGGCAATGTCGTGCTCGTCAGGCCCAAAGGCTCGGACCTGGCCGTCCCCATTTTCATCGGCCAGCTCGAGACCCAGGCCATTCTCATCGGCATGGGCGGCGTGGAAGTGCCGCGGCCGCTCACCCACGACTTGGCGCTCAGTCTGCTCTCCGCACTCGGGGCGGAGCTCGAGCGCGTGGAGATTCATGATCTTCGCGAGGGCACTTTCTACGCCAGGCTGATCGTCAAGGCCGGGGAGCGGGACGACCTGGCCATCGACTCGCGGCCATCGGACGCGATCGGGATGGCCGTGCGGGCCCTCTGCCCGGTATTCATCGCCGAGAGCGTGGTGGAGGAGGCGGGCATCTCCGTCAACCTAGTCACGGGGACGCAGATCGAGCCCGACCCAACCATGGCTGACGAGAATCTCGAGCTCCAGCGGGAGCTCGGGCAGCGGCTTCGGGACCCAGACAGCACGGGGACGGGGCAAGCCTCCCGCGCCGCGGCCGTCGACGAGATCAAGCGCCTGCGCATGGAACTCGAGAGCTCCGTGGCCGCAGAGGACTACGAGCGCGCGGCGGCGATCAGGGACAGACTGCGCGAGCTCGAGCCTTAGTCCCCGATCGCTCGCGACTCACTTTAAAAGACGCGTGAGTCGTTGCGACTCACTTTAAAAGACGCGTGAGTCGCGCGGCGAAGTCGCTCGGGTCGGCTAGCTTGGCGCCCTCGACGAGGAGGGCCTGGCCGAGGAGCACCTTCGCGATATCCTCGGCCTGGGCATCGTCGGCCGCGGCCAGGCGCTTGACCAGGGGATGCTCGGCGTTGAGCTCGAGGATGGGCTTCACCTCGGGCATCTCGCTGCCGCCGAGCTGCTTCATGAGCTCCCGTAGCTGGAGGCTCGGGTCGTCGGAATCGACGACTACGCAGGCGGGGCTCATGTCGAGGCGCTTCGATATGCGCACGTCCTTGACTTCGTCGCCCAGGGCCTTCTTGGCCTTCTCCACCGCGGCGGTGGCGCCGGGGTTCTTGGCCTGGCCGCTTTCGTCCTTCGCCCCGCCCTCGGGCTCGCGGCCCAGCTCGGACTCGGAGCCCGCGCGGTTGACGCTCTTGAGCTCGAGGCCCTCGAAGGGCCCCAGGCCGGAGAGGACGATCTCGTCGATCTCCTCGGCGCAGACGAGGACCTCGATGCCCTCCTTGCGGTACATCTCGAGGAGCGGCGACTTGCGCAGCCGCTCCTCGTCGCCGCCGGCGATGTAGTAGATCGCCTTCTGGCCCTCCTTCATGCGCGACTTGTACTCGGCGAGGGAGGTCCAGCCGCCGGGGCTCGAGAGCTCTGCGGTGCTCTTCCAGCGCACGAGGCCGAGGAGGGCCTCGCGGTTGGCGTAATCGGAATACAGGCCTTCCTTGAGGGGGCGGTTGAATTCGCCGATGAAGGCCGCGTACTTATCGGTATTGGTCTTGGAGAGCTCGGCCAGGTCGCCGAGGATCTTCTTGACGCTGGCCTGTCGGATGCTCGTCATCACGCGGTTCTGCTGCAGGATCTCGCGGCTTACATTGAGGGGCAGATCCTCTGAGTCGATGACGCCTCGCACGAAGCGCAGGTATACGGGCAAGAGCTCCTTCTCGTCGTCGGTGATGAAGACACGCTTGACGTAGAGCTTGACGCCGGGCTTGTAGTCGGCGCGATAGAGGTCTAAGGGGGCCTTGGAGGGGATGTAGAAGAGGGTCGTGTACTCGATCGTGCCCTCGGCCTTGGTGTGGATCCAGTGCAAGGGGGCCTCGTCGCCGCCCGAGGCCCCGAAGCCGCCGAGCTCGGCGCCCGAGAAGGACTTGTAGAAGTCGATGTAGTCCTCGTCCTTTAGTTCGGACTTGGGGCGACGCCAGAGGGCCTGGGCCGAGTTGACGACCTCTTCCTTGCGCTCGCTGCCGGACTTCTCGCCCTTGTCGTCGTACTTGGGTTCCTCGGAGACGAGGGTGATGGGGTAGGCGATATGATTCGAGTACTTCTTGAGCACGGACTCGACGCTCCAGCGCCCGAGGTATTCCATGCCCTCGTCGTTGAGGTGGGCCCGCACTTCCGTGCCCTGGGAGAC
Source organism: Spirochaetaceae bacterium UBA1306 (assembly GCA_002307245.1). GTDB lineage: Bacteria > Spirochaetota > Spirochaetia > Treponematales > Rectinemataceae > UBA1306. The sequence goes on from DBTW01000184.1 coordinate 9,943, forward strand.
TCGCGACGCGCCCTCGATCGAGTACTCGCCCTTGCCGTCGCTGGTCCAGGTGAAGGCGGCTTCGGTCCCGGCCTTGCGGCTCGTGACCTCGACCTTGTCCGCCACCATGAAGACTGAGTAGAAGCCTACGCCGAACTGGCCGATCAGGTTCGAGTCCTTCTTGGCGCCATCGGGAAGCTTCTCGAGGAAGCGGCGGGTGCCGGAGCGGGCGATGGTGCCGAGGTTCTCCTCGAGTTCCTTTTCGTCCATGCCTATGCCGTTGTCCTCGATGACAAGGGTCTTGGCCTCTTTGTCGATGACGACCCTGATGGAGGGCTCGAAAGCTATGGGTTTATAGGCTTCGTCCGAGACGGTGAGGTAGCGGAGCTTGTCGATCGCGTCCGAGGCGTTGGAGACGAGCTCGCGGAGGAATATCTCTTTGTGCGAGTACAGCGAGTGGATGATGAGGTCGAGGAGTCGGGATACTTCGGTCTTGAAGTGGTGCTGGGCCATCGGGCTACTCTCCGAGATAAGTGGATATCGGTGTAATGCATAAGATAGCGAAAGATGGAAGCCGTAGGCAATAGCCGGGGGAAAACCGAAGGCGTCGGGATGCGCGTGGCGCCGTTATTCGAAGCTATACGTCGCCCATTGCTCGGCGATGCCGGCGAAGCCGAGCTCGGCGATTCGCGGGAGGAATTCCTCGACCTTGTCGCCGTAGTGCATGAGCCGGGTCTTGGCGCGGATCCCGGGCGGCAGGCCGGCGAGCTCCTCGAGGGAGGCGTGGACGCCGCCCGTGAAGAGCTGACAGTCGTGGAAGATCGCCTCGAAGCCGTATTCGGCGTCGAGGGAGAGTACCATCTCCGGATCGTAGCGCGTGTCGCTCGTGTAGAGGACCCGGCGGTCTATAACGAGGCCGTAGCTCGGGAAGGACGAGGCCCAGTCTGGCGCCGAGTCGGGGATGTGCTTGGTGCGGAAGAGCCTGACTTCGATCTCGCCGACGTGGGCCTCGCAGAGTTCCCGATCGGCGCCGCGGATCGGCTTGGGCCTGACCTGGTCCCAGAAGTCCCCGTACTCGAGGTAGCGGCCGTCCTTCATCTCGTTGAAGGAGGCGCCGCCGCGGAGGCTCATGGACCAGAGGTCCTTGCGCAGCTTGTCGGTGACGACCATGGCGTTCTTGCGATGGAGGCCGAAGCGGCCGACGAGCATAGCCTCTTCGAGGCCTCCGATATGGTCGGCGTGCGTATGCGTGATGAGGTAGTTGGAGATATCGGTGACGGAAAGGCCGAGTCGAGTCAAGGCTTCCGGGGCCCTTGTCCCGCAATCGACCAGGAGGTGCGAGCGGCCCTTCACGATGAGCAGGTTGTTCTGGAAGAACACCTTTGAGAAGGCGCCGCCGGACCCGACGAAGCTGAGGTCGAGGCCTCCTTCGTTGCTCAGCTTGAGCGCCTTCCGCTTGATGGAGGCCGAAACTCGCCCGCTGGGCCTGTCGACCCGTTTCGTGCTCATTTATGTTAGTATATCACGATAGGGGCCTTCGCTACCAAGGCCCCCGGGAGGGCTTCGCTCGGCTTTGGCCTTTGACACTCCGATAATTAAGGTGATACAGTATCCTGAAGGCGGTGTCTTCGATTCCCGACGGGCAAGGAGACCACGGTGTCTACCCTTAGGAAATATAAAAAAATGGAGAACGCCCTCTATGCCCGCGTTTCCGCCCGCGTAGCGGCCGCCTTCGCGTCCTTCAAGGCATTCTTGTCCCGCGTTAAGGTCGCGGGTCGCCAAAAGCTAACGATAATGCTCATTCCTCATACCGAGAAGCGGATACTCAACGTCCAGCTGAGCTTCTTCGCCCTCGGGGGCATCGCATTCGCCGCCGCCTTGGTATTCTGCGCCTTCGTCTTCTCGGCGGCGCGCTTCTCGGATACCGCCAACAAGCTCCAGTCCCGCTCGAGCGATCTCGCCTCCACGCAGGCCAACCTCGACGCGATCCGCGACCAGACGAGCCAGCTGGTCACGGCAGCCAAGCGCTTCGAGAGCGCCCTGTCGGGCACCCTTGGCCGCATAGGCACCCAGGCCTCGGGCCCGACCTCGCCCGTGCAGACGGGCGACCTGGCCTCCTTCTTCGAGTCCTCGGCGGCGGGCTCGGGATCGGCCCGCGAGATCGGCGAGCTCCAGCGGGTCACCGACTACCTCGAGCGCTCCGTAGACCCCCTCAAGGAGCTAGGTTCCCTCCTCCAGAACCAGAGCCTGATCCTCACCGAGGTGCCCAACATCTGGCCGGTGAAGGGCCCGAGCCACGTCTCGATGTATTACGGCCAGAACGAGAACCCCTTCACCGGCCAGTGGTACATCCATAAGGGCGTCGACATCTCGACTTACCGCTCTGGCGACCCCGTGCTCTCCACGGCCGACGGCCGCGTCGTGGCCGTCGGCTTCGACTCCTCCCTGGGCAATTACGTGATCGTCCAGCACAG
>DBTW01000184.1:12722-15110 GCA_002307245.1 Spirochaetaceae bacterium UBA1306
AAGGTCAAGCAGGGCCAGGTCATCGGCCTCCTCGGCAATACGGGGCTCACCACGGGCCCCCACCTCCATTACGAAGTGCATCTCGGGACGGGAGTCATAGACCCGCTCAAGTTCCTCAATATTAGGGCCGCCTCGACGGCGGCCGAGTAGACCAGAAGCGTCCGGAGCGATATCCAATGGCAGATCCGAGAGACTCCCTCGTTAATTCGATAATCGGCGCGGGCTCGGCCGTAGACGGCGATATAGACGTGAACGGCCTCCTGCGCATAGACGGCGACGTCCGCGGCACGGTGCGCGTGACGGGCAAGATCGTCGTGGGCGCCGAGGGACGGGTCGAGGCGCCGATACGCGCCAAGTCGGCCATCATCGGCGGGACCGTGAAAGGCGACGTCTACGTCTCCGAGCGCCTGCGCATCCTCTCGGGAGGCGTCGTGATCGGCAACGTCTTCGCCCCTCGCTTCGAGGCCGAGGAGGGCACGGTCGTCCATGGCGACATCGCCGTGACCGGCCGGCTCGAGGGCGCCGACGAGGAGCTCTCCGCCTTCGTGCGCGGCCACGGCGACGCCCGGCGTTTCCTCTGCCCCTTCCGCGACTCGGGCTTCGCGAAGCCCCGCGGCTCCGGGGAGCCTTCCCGCGAGGCGCCCGACGCCGGCCCGGCCCGGGGAGACAAGGGCCCCGGGGCCTAGGCTCATGGCCGGCGTCGATTTCCCGGAAGGGATCACTCCGTTCGGACCCTCCTACGTCCCGAGGCGTAAAGAGGATGAAAAGAAGGCCGGCAAGGGCAAGGGGCTCTTCCGGACCGTCCTCGGGAAGGCCGTGGACGAGGCCAAGGGGAGCGAGTCTTCCCGTTCCCTCGATCCCGCGGGCTTTTCCCAAGCCGATCTCGAGGAGCTCCTCGACGGCGTGCACCAGACGGGGGACCGGCTCAAGGAGAACCCGAGCGTCGACCTCGTCCAGGACTACAAGAAGGCCGTGCGCGACTTCGTGCATTACGTGGTCGAGCGATCCTTCGCCGTCGAGCAGAAGACCGGAGGCAGGAATATCCTGAAGCGGAACGTATACTTCCGGGTCTCCGTGATCGACGGGGCCCTGGAGAAGCTGGCGGCGGAAATCTTGCGCAACCAGCGGGACAATCTCGAGATACTGCGTCGGGTCGACGAGATCAACGGACTGCTCGTCGACCTCATGAGCTAAGGAGAACAATAATGGGCGATTATAGGAATGATCATAGCGCGCAATCCGAGGAGGACCTAGGCCGCCTCGACGATTCGCACGAGACCGAGAGAGACCGGCCACGCGGCAGGGCGGCGGACCCGCGCGAGCTCCCCCGACCACTATACCGGATAAAGGCTACACACTCGAACGAGACCTTCTACGCCTATTTCCCCAAGGGTGGTGCCGCGCAGACGGCTGAGGGCGACGCTCCGGTCGAAGGCGCCGCCTTGGTCGAAGGCGCCGCCTTGGTCGAAAGCGCCGCTTTAGTCGAAAGCGCTGTCTTGGTCGAAGGCGCCGCCATGGTCGAAGGCGCCGCCTTAGTCGAAGGCGCCGCGATCGAGGAGCCTTCGACCGATGACCCCGGCAGGGACGAAGCCGCCGCGGCCGAGTCGAGGGCGGCGCGGCTGCTGACTCGGACCATGGTCGTCGTGCCCACCCGCTACGGCCGCGATGTCTGCGAGCTCCAGGGCGTCGTGAACGACCCTGGGCAGGTGGCCAAGGACGAGATCGTGCCGATCGAGCGCATCGCGACCCCCGAGGACCTGCGCAAGGTCGAGGCGAACCACGAGCGCGAGAAGAAGGCTTTCGAGACCTGCAAGCAGAAGATCGCGGCGCGCAATCTGCCCATGAAGCTGGTCTCCGCGCACTACCTCCTCGAAGAACCGAAGATCCTCTTCTACTTCAGCGCCGAGTCGCGCGTGGATTTTCGCGAGCTCGTGAAGGACCTCGTGTCGGTGTTCAAGATCCGAATCGAGCTTCGGCAGATCGGCGTGCGCGACGAGGCCCGCGTGACCGGCGGCTGCGGCGTATGCGGCCGCGTGCTCTGCTGCCACGGCGTGACCGACAAACTCGTGCCCGTGTCCATCAAGATGGCCAAGGACCAGAACCTCTCGCTCAACTCCATGAAGATCTCGGGCCCCTGCGGACGGCTTCTCTGCTGCCTGGCCTACGAGTTCGGCTTCTATCGCGACGCCCGTCGCGAGCTGCCGAACGAGGGCGCGCGCTTCCAGTACGACGGCGTGCCCTTCCGCGTCATCGAGGTGAACGCCCTCTCCGGCTCGGTGAAGATGGCCGGCGAGGACGGACGCCTTCTCGATATGCCCTCCTCGCGCTTTACGCACGCGGAGGGGCGGTGGCAGGTGAAGGAAGAAGAGAAGGAAGAAGATAAGGAAG
>DBTW01000184.1:15390-30273 GCA_002307245.1 Spirochaetaceae bacterium UBA1306
AGAGTGATCGCGGCGGAGCCCGCCGGCAGGGCCGGTGCCCCACCGGCTCCGCCGGTGGGGAGTTCCGCGATCGGCTACTTCAGCGCGACGAGCTCGAGCTCGAAAGCTAGCCAGCTGTTAGGACCTATCTGGCCGCCCGGCGCGCCCCTCGAGCCGTATGCCAGCTCGGGCGGGATGACGATCATCCGCTTCTCGCCCTTCTTCATCTGCATGACCACCTTGTCCCAGCCGGGGATGATCCTGCCCACGCCGACCTGGAAGTCTACGGGCCCGCCGTGGAAGTCGGACTGGTCGAAGATCTTGCCGTCGAGGAGCATGCCCTTGTAGGACACGGAGACGGTCTGCCCCGTCTTCGGGCTAGCCCCCGAGCCCGGGCGGAGGGTCTTCTGGTAGATGCCGTCGGCGTCGGGACTCAAGTCCGGCCACTTCTGCTTGATGGCCGCGAGGTCCGCCGCCTTCTTGTCGTCAGATGCCTTCTTGATGGCGGCGACCAAGGGCGCTTCGCGGGAGTCCCAGGCGGCCTGATCGGCCTTGAAGGACTTGGCCGCGGAGCCCGAGCGGACGATCTCGACCTTCTCGAGCTTGTCGCCCTGGGCGATCTTCTTGACGACGTCCATTCCCTCGGTAACCTTGCCGAAGATGGTATAGCCGCCGTTCAAGTTGGGCGTCGCCTTCATCGTGATGAAGAATTGCGAGCCGTTGGTGTCCGGGCCGGCGTTGGCCATGCCGACGACGCCCTCAGAATCGTACTGGAGCTCGCTCGCGATCTCGTTGGGGAATTCGTAGCCCGGGCCGCCCGAGCCGTCGCCCTTGGGGTCGCCGGTCTGGATGACGAAGTCCTGGACAACGCGATGGAAGCTCAGGCCGTCGAAGTACTTCTTGCCTTTCGAGGCGTCGAGCTTGCCCTCGGCGAGGCCGACGAAGTTGCCGACCGTGAGCGGGGCCTTCTGGTACTCGAGCTTGATGATGATGTTGCCCTTGGCCGTGACGAGGCGGGCGTAAAGGCCGTCGGGCAGGTCCGAGGCCTTGCAGGAGAAGGCGAGCGCCGCGAGCAGGCAGGCGGCGACGGCGTTCTTGGCGCGTATGGTTCGCATATTCCCTCCGGAAGATGGATGACCACTGAGGTTAGACCGAATCGGCCCATGTGGGCAACGCCCTCACGTCGGCCCCGCCCTTGGGCCTTGACGGGAGCGGGCTTCGGGTCGATCATCGGTCGCGTAAGGAGACAGCCATGCCCGAGGAAGCGTACGCGAGGCCCAGCTGGGACGAGTACTTCATGGAGGTCTGCGGCGCTATATCAAAACGCGCGACCTGCGACCGCGGGCGCTCGGGCTGCGTAATAGCCCGGGACCATCAGATACTCGCCACCGGCTATGTCGGCGCGCCCGCGGGGCTTCCGCACTGCGACGAGGTCGGGCACCAGATGAAGAAAATGCTGCACGAGGACGGCTCCATCACGCAGCATTGCGTCCGTACGGTCCATGCCGAGCAGAACGCCATCTGCCAGGCCGCCAAGCGGGGCGTGGCCATCGACGGCGCCACCCTCTATTGCCGCATGACCCCCTGCCGGACTTGCGCTATGATGATCATCAACTGCGGCATCGCGCGCGTCGTCGCCGAGAGGCGCTATCATGCCGGGGCCGAGAGCGAGGAGATGTTTCGCGAGGCCGGCGTGAAGCTGGAATTCGTGCATGACGAGGTTCAGCGGTACGAGAATCAGTAGTCTGATGCGCTCCTACCCCCGTCATTGACCCCGGCTCCGCTCGCGGCTACAGTGTCCGCGTGAGCATACGCATACTCTACGTCGCCGAGATCGTCGGCAAGGCCGGGGTCTTCACGGTCAAGAAGGTCCTTCCCCAGGCCATAAGGGACCTGCGCGTCGATTTCGTGATCGGCAACGCCGACTCGGCCACGGGCGGCGCCGGCCTAGGCAGGCAGCACGCGGTCTACCTGCGTAAGCTCGGCCTCGAGGTCATCACGACCGGCGAGTGCGCGTACTACAAGCGGGACATCGTGGAGCACATGCCCAAGGCGCCCTACCTGCTGCGGCCGGCCAACTATCCCTACGGCAACCCCGGGCGCGGCTACCGCGTCTTCGCCTGCCCGGCAAAGGGCGGCGCCAAGGTCGCCGTGGTGCAGCTCCTGGGGCAGGCGGGATTCCCGCGCGTCCACCTCGCGAACCCCTACCAGGCCATCGTCGAGCTCGCCCGCAAATTGCGCGAGGAGACTCCGATCGTGATCCTGGACTTCCACGCGGCCACGACGGCCGAGAAGCGGATGATGGCCTACCACGCCTCGGGCCTTGTGTCGGCGATCATCGGCTCGCACACGAAGGCCCTCACCGCGGACGCTTGCGTGACGCGGGGCACCGCCTACATCACGGACGCTGGCAGGACGGGGAGCCTCCAGTCGGTCGGCGGCCTCGATCCGGCTACGCGCATCGGTGAGTACCTGTCGGGGATCTCGGCCTGGGCCAAGGACGGGGTCGAGGGGCTGGAGCTGCAGGGCTGCCTCGTCGAAGTGGGCGAGGACGGCAAGGCGATATCCATCGAGGCCTTGCGCCTGCCCTGCGCGGAGAGGCTCGAGGACAAAAAGGCGGAAGCGGCCCCCCAAGCCGAGGCGGGCCCGGAAGGATCCGAGAGCGATCCGGTCGATTAGCGGGAATGATGGGCGCGTTATGCGCTAAAGCAGCACCTTCCTGGCGAGCTCGTCGGCCTCTTCGGGCCCGATGAGCTCGCGTACTATCGCCACGGCGAATTCGCCGGCCGTGCCCGCCCCCCTCGAGGTGATTAGGCGGCCGTCCACGACGACCCTCTCCCCGCTGAAAACGGCGCCCGCGACCTCGGTCTCGAGGCCGGGGAAGCAGGTGAAGCGCCGGCCTTCGAGGATGCCGCAGGATGCGTGGAGGACGACGACCGGCGCGGCGCAGATGGCGGCGACGATCTTGCCGGACGCGAAATGCCGCTTGATGAGGTAGACGGCCGAGGGGCTGGCGGCGATATTGTCGGCGCCGCGGCTACCGCCGGGGACTACGATGCAATCGTAGTCCTTGCCGAGGGCCTCGGAGCCCGAGTCGGCCTCGATCTTGATGCCGTGGGAGCCCGTGACGAGCTTGCCCGTGAGGCCTATGACGCGAAGCTCGACTCCCGCGCGGCGCAGGTAATCGATCGGCGTGACGGCCTCCACTTCCTCGAATCCCTCCGCCAGGAGCAGGCAAGCTGTCTTCATCGCGGCCTCCTTCAGTGATCAAAGATAGGCCGCGTACGGGGCGCGGGCAAGCGCCGCCTCTCGGGCCCTTCCCGGGCCCGACTAGGTCGGGCGCCGCCTGACTTCCAGCTCCTCTTCGGGGGCCTCTGCCAGGGCCTTGCGGCGCTTGACCGTCTCGTAGAAGTCGGCCTGCACGGAATAGCTGGCCTCGCCCTCCGCGGGCTTGATCTTCTTCCAGCGGCCGTTGGAGCCGAGGCGGTGGGCCTTGGCGTTGTCCCGGAAGTAGGCCGCGAGGATCTCCCGCACGCGCGCGCGGGCGCCCTCATCGCGAACGGGGAACATGAGCTCGATGCGCTTCTCGAGGTTCCGCGGCAGCCAGTCGGCGCTCGAGAGGTAGATCTCCTCGGAACCGCCGTTGCCGAAGTAGATGATGCGGGCGTGCTCGAGGTTCCGGCCGACGATGCTCACCACGCCGATGTTTTCCGACAGGCCCTTCACGCCGGGCACGAGGGCGCAGATGCCGCGGATGTTGAGCTGGATCCTCACGCCGGCGCGGCTCGCCTTGTAGAGGGCGTTGATCACGTCGATATCGGCCAAGGCGTTGAGCTTGGCCATGATGAGGCCGGGCGACTCGGGCGTGGAGCGCTGGGCCTCGCGGGCGATCATGGCGATGATGCGCGATTTGAGGTCGAAGGGCGCGACGGCGAGGCTCCGTAGTTCCTGCACGGCCGAGTAGCCGGTGATCATGTTGAAGAAGATCGAGGCCTCGCGGCAGAGCTCCTCGTCGGCGGTGAAGACCGAGAGGTCGGAATACAGGCGGGCGGTGCGGTCGTTGTAGTTGCCCGTGGAGAGGTGGAGGTATCGCCTCACGGAGCCGTCCTCCTCGCGGCGCACGACGAGGGCCGCCTTGGCGTGGACCTTGAGCCGAGCGATGCCGTATACGACGATGGCGCCGGCCTGCTCGAGGCGGGCCGCCCAGGCTATGTTGCGCTCCTCGTCGAAGCGGGCCTTGAGCTCGACGAGCACGGCGACCTGCTTGCCGTTGCGCGCCGCGCGGGTCAGAGCGCGCACGAGGGGCGAGTTGCCCGAGGTGCGGTAGAGGGTCATCTTGATCGCGAGGACGGACGGGTCGTCGGCCGCCTCCTCGAGGAAGCGCACGACGGGGTCGAAGGACTCGTAGGGCACGTGCAGGAGCTTGTCCCCCGCGGCTATCTCGTCCCAGATCGTGGAGTCCTCGCGCGGCTCGAAGCCGTGGATGGGCGGCCAGGGCTGGTCGCGCAGCCGGCTGGCGCGCTCGGGCGGCAGGTAGTCGGACTGGGCGAGGTCCATGAGGCCGCGGAGGTCCATGGGGCCCGAGAGGGTATAGACGTCGTCGGGCGCGAGGCCGAGGGCGGTGCGGATGCTCTCGGCTATGGCCTCGGACTCGCCCGAGACGGCGAGGCGCACGGGAAAGGAATTCTGCCGGTCCACGACGACTTCCTCCATCGCGGCGATGAAGTCGTCGGCGCGGTCCTCGTCGACGGCGAAGTCGGCGTCTCGCGTGACCTTGAAAAGCAGGGACTCGCGCACGGACCAGCCGGGGAAGAGGCGCGGGCCGAAGTAGGCTACCACGTCCTCGAGGAGGGCCAGCCGCGTGGTCGGCCCCTCGGCGGGGAGGCGCACGAAGCGGTCGAGATTGGGCGGGACCTGGACCACGGCGAGCCCCGCGTCGCCCTCGGGCGCCAGGCCGCCGGGCGTCGGGGCCGCGGGATCGACGGCGGACGCGGGGACCGAGCGCGCGACGAGGAAGGCCGCGTGGAGCCGCAGGGAGCCGGTGGAGGGGAAGCCCGGCCGGCCGTCCTCGCCGGGGCCGCCTACGCGGAGCGGCGTGAGGAGGGGGAAGACTTTCTCGTTGAAGAAGTCCTCGAGCCAGCGCCGTTCGCCCGAGGTCCAGGCGCCGGGCCTGGCGATGGCGAGGCCCTCCTTGGCGAGCGAAGGGAGGATTTCGGCTAGGCATTCGTATTGCCTGCCCACGATCTCCCGCGCGCGGCGCGAGATGGCGGCCAGCTGCTCGGGCGGGCTCATGCCCGAGGCGTCGGGCGTGGCGTCGCCCGCGCGAACCTGGGCCTTGAGGGAGGCCACGCGGACCATGAAGAACTCGTCGAAGTTCGAGGAGACTATGGCGAGGAACTTGAGCCGCTCGAGGAGGGGGTTCGACTTGTCGAGGGCCTCCTCGAGCACCCTGGCGTTGAATTCGAGCCACGAGAGCTCGCGGTTGAAATAGTAGTTTTCTCGCGCCATCTCTTTGTTCCTTTCAATGCTCGGCATGATCGCCCCTCAGCTCAGGATGGGTTCGAGTCCGAAGACGTCCTCGAACATGTCGCCCTTCTCCGCCAGGGAGAGGCGCTCGAGCGACAGGTCGGCGCCTCCCGGGGCGCGGATGGCAAAACGCTCCTCGCGCCGCTCGAACGCGACGTCGCGCACGCGCTGGTCGTGGCCGCGATCGAGGGCGTCGGCCACGCGGACGATGGCCGCGAGCTTCATCACGACGACGCGGTCCTCCCGCGGCAGGGCGATGAAGTTGACGTGCGTGCTCGCCGGCGGCGCCTTGCGGTGGTAGCGCACGACGTTCGCGACGATGGTGAGGTCGGCCCGGGAGAGGCCGAAGATCTCGGAGTTGGCGACGATGTACTCGCCGTGCTTGTGGTGGCCCGAGGTCTTGATGAAGGTGCCCACGTCGTGGAGGAGGCCGCCCACCTCGAGCAGAAGCCGCTCGCGGCTCCCGAGGCCGTGCTCGCGCACGAGGGCGTCGTAGATCGCGAGGCTCAAGTCGGCCACGTGACGGGCGTGGGCCTCGTCGTAGTGGAACTTGCGCCCAAGGGAGGCGGCGCTCGCCACGACCTGGGCGCGCATCTCGGCCTCGATGCCGGCGACGGGCCCCAGGGAGGCGGAGAGGAGGAGCCCCTCGCGGATGGAGACGTTGGGCACCACGACCGAGTCGGCGCCGGTGCGCTCGAGGAAGAGCCGCTCGATCGTGAGGGAATAGCCAATGCCCTCGGCGTCGGCCCAGGGCACGCGGAGCTTGGCCACGCATTCCTCGGGAGAGAGGCCGGCGGCCTCGTCCGCGAAGGCGATGAAGTCGGACCGGTCCACGACCGAGTACTCGTCGCCGCCGGCGGGGGCCTGGCCTGCGGGCGCCTCGGGGAGGGCGGCCGCGATGCGCGATGCCGCGAGCCTCGCGTCGGCGCCGATCACGATGAAGGTCTTGATCGAGTCGAGGGGGAGCTCCGAGTCCAGGTGGTCGCAGGCCGTGCGGACGTTGTCCTCGAGGAACTGACGGAGGTATGCGTGCGAGACGCCGGCGCCGCGGACCTGCTCGTCGATCCTCACGGTGCCGATGCGCAGCGAGTGGGCCGCGGCCATGCGGCCCCGGCGCAGGAGCATGATCTCCGTGGAGCCGCCTCCCACCTCGAGGATGAGGGCGTTCGAGCGGGAGAGGATCTTGCGCTCGTCCTGCAGGGCGTGCTGGACGCCGAGGTACATGAGGTGGTTCTCCTCGATGTCCTCTATGACCTCGACCTTGAAACCGGTCTGCAGGGCGACGCGGTCCACGAATGTGTCGCGGTTCTGCGCCTCGCGCAGGGCGCTCGTGGCGATGACGCGCGCGTTCTTGGGCGAGAGGCCGTAGCCGCGCATGAGCTCGCGGAAGGAGGACAGGACGGCCATGCACTCGCGCACGGCCTCTCGGCCGACCATGCCAGTCGTGAAGACGTCGCGGCCGATCCGGCTCTGCTTGCCCGCGCGGTCCAGGACCTTGTAGCCTCCCTGGTAGTCGAGCTCGGCGATGACGAGGCGTATGCCCGTGGAGCCGATCTCGATCACCGCGAGGATGCGTCGCGCCGGGGCCTTGTCCGAATCGCTCAACGCTTGCCTCCGTCGCGGGCCGGGCCGTCCTCGTCGCGGCGAGAGCCCTCTATCGCGATACAGGCCGCGCCGGTGGGCACGGCGAGGTCGCCCAGCTCCGAGAGCAGGATCTCTGCCGTGCCCGACAGGCCGGGCATGAGGTGGTCCTCCATGGAAGCTATCGCGCGGTCGAGGAATTTCTGGCCGAAGCGGGTCACGACGCCCCCGCCCACCACGATGGCCTCGGGGTTGAGGACGTGGACGAGGTTGGCGAGGCCCACGCCGAGCCAGGACGCGGCCCGGTCCACGGCCTTCTTGACGCCCTTGTCCCCGCCCTCCACGGCCTCGAAGAGGACGGAGCTGCGGCACTTGCGCAGGTCCGAGCCGGCGACGGAGAAGAGGATGGGCGCCTTGCCCGTGGAGGCCTGGGCTATGGCGTCCTTGGCCATCGCCGTCCTCGAGGCCAGGGCCTCGAGGCAGCCGTAGTTACCGCAGCCGCAGGCCGCGCCGCCCTCCTGGAGGATCATGTGCCCGACCTCGCCGGCCGAGCCCGTCGAGCCGCGGTAGAGCTTGCCGTCGATGACGATGCCCCCGCCGACGCCCGTCCCCACGAAGACGCCGACCGCGTTCAGCTTGCCCCGCAGGGCGCCCGCCCGCAGCTCGCCGTAGACCCCGGCCTGCACGTCGTTCTCGAGGAAGACCGGCGCGCCGAAGAGGCTGGAGAGCTCGGAGCCGAGCTTGTAGTCCTTGAAGCCCATGTTGGGCGTATAGCGGACGATGCCCTTGGCGCGATCGAGGGGGCCGGGGACCGACACCCCCACGCCGCCGATCTCGCGGCCGCTCGAAGCCTCGGCCTGGGCGACGAGCCGCCGGACGACATCGGCGAGGGCCTGGACGACGGAGGTCGCATCTGCCTCGCGGGGGGTCTTGGCCTTCTCCGTCGCGAGCAACTTGAGTTTGGAATCGAAGGCCGCCGCCAGAATCTTCGTACCGCCGAGATCGACTCCGATATAGATGCGCTCATCCTTGGGCATGCTCGTCTCCTTCCCGTTCCCGGGGCCTTCGATTATACGGACAGGGCATGAGGCTCGTCCACCTGTCGGCGCCGTCAAGGGGCCTGTCCTGGCCTATCGCTTCCTTGTCGAGGGCGCGGCGAGCGGTGTACACTAGATACCTATGACTCGCCGGTCCTTCCGAGCCGCGGTGGCAGTGGGCCTCGCCGCCCTGCTTACCATCTTCTCCTCCTGCTCCTCGCGCCTGGGCTGGGGCGTCGTCCTCTGGACTGAGCCCGACGGCCCCCTGCCCGCGGGCTCCGTGGTCCCGGTCTACATCAAATCCAATATCGAGAAGGTCTACGTAGTCGGGGTGCCCGGCTCGAAGGTAAAGGGCAAGAAAGTCGAGATCGAGCTCTGGCAGATCGAGCTCTTCAAGTCCAAGTCCAAGGCGATCGCGCGGGTCAAGGCCATGGGCGATAATGTCAGTCTCTATATGACCGCCGCCCGGGACGGGCTTTTCGTACGCGACAAGCCCGATAACGTCACCGGCGCTAGAGTATACCGCCTCCGCCAAGGGCAATCCGTGAAGATCCTCGAGAAGGTCGATGGCGTGCCCGTGAGCACGGGAGGCCAGTCGCTCTCCGGCTCCTGGTACCGCGTGCTCACCGACGACGGCGCTATAGGCTATACCTTCAGCCACGACTACCGCCTTTACGACGAGACCAAGGAGGGGCCGCCCGTCCTGGCCGCCGCCAAGGAGGCCCTCTCGGGCCGGGTCGACCTCGTGTTCTCCCGATCCTGGCGCCCCGAATACTTCCAGGAGATGATCGACGACGACCGCGTCGACCTCGATTATTTCTCCCTCCGCTACGGCCTCTTCGTCGACGCGATCCGCAGGCAGATCAGGCTCGAGCTCCCCGCGGCCTCGGAGATCTTCAATTATTCCGGCATCTCCGAGTCCAAGGGCACCTATTCTTTCGAGGGCAGCCCGCTGCGCATCAAGATCGAGAGCGACTCGCGCATGGTCTGCAGTTGGGGCGCCGCCCAGGGCGAGGAAGCCCGGACCGACTCGAGCGAGGCCGACGCGATCGCCGCGCCCGCCGCCCAGGCGGCGCCGAGCGATCGGCGGGGCTCCGTCGACCGCTCGGGATCGGGCGACAGCGCCGCCTTCGTCGTCCTGTCCGTCGAGCCACGCGAGGCTATCCGCCTCGAGGCCCTGCGCCGCCAGAAGCTCCTCACCGCTTTCGCCGACGAGGCGGGCGCGTCCTGGTCCGCCCCCGAGGCCGGCAGGCTCGTCCTCAACAAGAACGGCCGCTTCACCTGGGCGGCGCGCGGCGCGGCCGCCGCGGCCTTCGTCCCCGAGGGCGCGGGCGAGGGCGGCGAGATCTCCTTCCGGGCCTATGTGGACCCGGCCCTCGCCGCGGAGTGGAGCGGCTCGCTTTCCCTGCGCTTCGATCCCGCCGCGCCCAATTCCCCGCGCCAGGACTGGGCCGATTTCCTCTACCGCCGGAGCCCCGCGGGCCTCGTCCTCGCGCCAGCCTCCGTGTCGGGCCTCATCGCCCAGGCCGCCTCCGCCGGCGCGGCTCCCCTCATCCTACAATCGGCAGCGGAGTAGCGCATGGCCTTCGTGCAATTCACCGAGGTCAGCTTGGCCTACGGCGCCCGCGACCTGCTGAAAGGCGCCTCGATCTACCTCGCCGAGGGCACGCGGGCGGCCCTCGCCGGCCCCAACGGGGCGGGCAAATCGACCCTCATGAAGATCGCCGCGGGCATGATCGCCCCCGACGCGGGCGAGCGGGCCATCACCAAGGGCGCGCGCGTCTCCTACCTGCCTCAGACCGACGTGGTCGTGGGCGACAACACCGTCTTCGAGGAGGCCGAGAAGGCCTACGGCTTCGCCGCCTCCCTCCTCGCCAGGCAGGAGGAGATAGGCCGCCTCCTCGAGTCCTCCAAGTCCGACGACGGCTCGACCTCGCGCCTGGTCGAGGAGCACGCCCACATCCAGGAGGCGGTCGAGGGCTCGGGCTACTGGCGCCGACGCGATCGCGTGCGCGAGGTCCTCATGGGCCTGGGCTTCCGCGAGGGCGACCTCGACCGGCCGGCGGCCGAGTTCTCGGGCGGCTGGCAGATGCGCGTAGCCCTGGCCAAGGTCCTCCTCGAGAACCCCGACGTGATGCTCCTCGACGAGCCCACGAATTACCTCGACATCGAGGCGCGGACCTGGCTCGAGGACTTTCTCTCCAAGTACTCGGGCGGCGTCCTCGTCGTTTCCCACGACCGTTACTTCCTCGATTCCACCGTGCGCGAGGTCTACGAGCTCTTCAACGGGAAGCTCACGCGCTATCCCGGCACCTACTCGGCCTACGAGCAGCGGCGGGCCCAGGAGCTCGAGGCCACCTTCGTCCTGTGGGAGCGGCAGCAGGAGGAGGTCCAGAGGCTCGAGGACTTCATCCGCCGCTTCCGCTACCAGGCCACCAAGGCATCCCTCGTGCAGAGCCGCGTGAAGCAGCTCGAGAAGATCGTCCCCATCGAGATACCCGAGGGGATGAAGAAGATCCACTTCTCCTTCCCCGCGGCCCCGCACTCGGGCAAGACCACGGTCAAGGTCGAGGGCCTGGCCAAGTCCTACGGCGCCCATCGCGTCATCGAGGGCCTGGACCTCGAGATCGAGCGGGGCATGAAGGTCGCCTTCGTGGGCCCGAACGGCGCCGGCAAGTCCACCCTGATGCGCGTCTTGGCCGGCGTCGACGGCGAGTTCGAGGGCGCTGTGCGCTTCGGCTCGGGCGTTGCGCCCTCGTATTTCGCCCAGGACACGGCCGAGAAGATGGTGAGCGACCGCAGCGTGGAGGAGGAGGCCGAGTCCCTCTGCCCCACCGATCTCCTGCCCAAGATCCGCAACCTCCTCGGAGCCTTCCTCTTCCGGGGCGACGACATCGAGAAGCAGGTGCGCGTGCTCTCGGGCGGGGAGCGCTCCCGCCTCGCCCTGCTCAAGATGCTCCTGCACCCGGCCAACCTTCTCATCCTCGACGAGCCCACGAATCACCTCGACCTGACCTCGAAGGACGTCCTCCTCGAGGCCCTGAAGTCCTTCGAGGGCACCGTCCTCTTCGTGTCGCACGATCGCGCCTTCATCGAGGAGCTGGCCGACCGGGTCCTCGAGCTCGAGGACGGCGCGAGCCCCCGCTGGTACGTGGGCGACTACCGCTATTACCTGGAGAAGAAGGCCTCCATCGAGGCCGACGCCCTCGGCCGGGGCGAGCCGGACCGCGGCGCCGGCACCGCTCAGCCGGACGCCGCGGGCGTCCGGGCCGCGAGCTACGAGGAGGACCGGGCGCGCAAGGCGCGAGTCCGCAAGCTGCAGAAGCGCGAGGAGGAGATTCTCGCCCGGCTCGAGGCCATAGGCTCCCAGAAGGCCGCGGCCGAGCGCGAGATGGGCCTCCCCGCCAACTACTCCGACGGCGGCAAGATGCGGCGGCTCTCGGACGGCGTGGAGGAACTGGAGAGGGAGGCGGTAGCGCTCAACGCGGAGTGGGAGGCAGTCGCCCGGGAGCTCGGCTAGTCGACGCCGGGCCGCCTATAATTCTTTTTCTCGAATGTGGACATTTTTCGAGGGGCGGTCTATACTTACGCACAATAACTAGGAATTCGGAGCCCAAGGAGTAACCGTATGGAAACCAGGAACGGTCTCATAACCTTCGCCATCTTCGTCCTGCTTTCGGCCTTCACCTTCGTGTTCTGCCTCGATGCCCTCGCCATCCCCAACACGGAGTACGGAATCCTCGCCCTCATCGGCTACGTCGTCGTCATCTCCGCCTCGCTCTTCAACGGCTACACGGCCAGGACGAACGGGGAAGCCCTGGGCGTCTGGTTCAATACCTGGGCGATCCTCGTCTCCATCGTCTTCGTCTGGTACCTCACCCGCTGCGGCACGGCCTTCGGCTGGTGGTAATGCGGTATCGATCCTAGGATCGGCCTATAAGGAAGGCCGCCTGAACCCCATCGGGTTCGGGCGGCCTTTTTCATGCCCCTGCGGGTTTTTCAGGCGTCCCGGCTTCGGGGCGCCCGGTTCCTACTTCTTGGGATCGGACTTGGTCTTTTCCGCGATGGACTCCAGGACCTTCTTGGAGAGGATCGCGTAGCGGGGAGGGAGCGAAGCGCCATCCGGGCCCGCGTAGCGCGCCAACAGGGCCTCGAAGCCCTCCTTGGCCGCGGCGTAATGGTTCTGCTTGTAGGCGATAAAGGCGATCTCGTAGTCCGCCGTGGCCTTGCTGGCCGGATCGGAGGCGAAGCGCTCCCCCAAGGCCTTGTAGTAGGCGGTGGCGGCCTGGTAGTTGTAGGCGTCCGTCGCTTCCTGGGCGCGTTGCACGAGCTCTCGCGCCGAGAGGTCTTCGGGGATGGACTTGGGCGCGCCGGCGCAGGCTACGAAAAGAGAAGCGGCCATAACCGCGTAGAAGACATATCTAGCTTTCATGGGACCTTCCGTGTCAGGTCGAGTATAGCTCGTCGGTGGTGGGCAGGAGCTTGCGCAAGTCCTTGATGAACTCCGTCGCGTCGCCCATGTCCTCGTACGAGTCGCAGGATTCGATACTTCGGCGGGCGACCGTGAAGTACTTGTAGACCTTCTCGTCCCCGAGCTTCTTGCGCCACTTGCCCGCGTCGCAGCGTACCCGGAGGCGATAGCTGCCCTCGGCGTCCGCCGGGGCGGGGACCAGCTTGCAGTGGATGCAATTCGCGCAGAACACGCGGCCGGAGGCCTCGAGCTCCTCGCCGAGTTCCGGCGCGGCAGCCTCGCTGACTTGAGAGAGGTATTCGTAGCCTTCCATGCCCGCTTGCCTCCTCATGGCACGATTATGCTATACTCTCATCGGCGCGGTCAAGGCGCGGCATTAGCCGCGCACGCTCCCCGGAGTACTCCATGCTCGCCACAGTCATCAACGCGCTCGCGATTGTCCTGGGCTCCGTAATCGGCGTCCTGCTAAAAAAAGGCTTATCTAAACGCTTCGAGACGGCCATCTACGCGGCCGCCGGCCTCACCTCCCTCGTAATCGGCATACAAATGGCCCTCAAGACGAGCCACGTCCTGGCCTTCGCCCTGGCCTTGATCCTCGGAGGACTCCTCGGCACGGCCATCAAGATCGAGGATGCCGTGCTCGGCCTCGGCGAGCGCCTCAAGAACCGCTTCGCCCGAAACGAGGACTCGGGCAATT
The DNA here is from genome assembly GCA_002307245.1 of Spirochaetaceae bacterium UBA1306. Lineage (GTDB taxonomy): Bacteria > Spirochaetota > Spirochaetia > Treponematales > Rectinemataceae > UBA1306. Next base: position 28,682 of record DBTW01000184.1, read on the forward strand.
TCGCCCTAGGCTTCCTCACCGCCTCGGTCCTCTACTGCTCGGGCGCCATGGCCATCATTGGCTCCTTCAAGGCGGGAACCGAAGGCGACTACAGCCTTCTCCTTACCAAGAGCATCCTCGACGGAACGCTTTCCATACTCTTCGCGAGCGCCATGGGCATTGGGGTCGCCTTCTCGGCCGTCTCCGTACTCGCCTATCAGGGCGCGCTCACGCTTCTATCGATCTGGGTGAAATCCTATGTCTCCGAACTCATGCTCGCCGAGCTGACCGGCGTCGGCGGAGCCCTCGTGATTATGATAGGCTTCAGCCTCCTCGACATAAAAAAGATGAAGACCGGCGATTTCGTCCCCGCCCTCCTCTTTACCGTACTTTTCGTGCTCGCTATGCCTTATGTAACCTTTCTTTGATTAGGAAGTTACAATTTGGTCGGGAGATGGTGCTAAAGGCACTAGAGGGAATAGATTATTTTTACATCTCTTGACATTTTTTCCCGTTTTCTGTAGATTCCTCCTACCACGTCGCAGGGTAGAGCAGTTGGCAGCTCGTCGGGCTCATAACCCGGAGGTCGTAGGTTCGAGTCCTACCCCTGCTATAGGCTTCTGTACGGCATACTTGTTCAACAGCAATAAGGGTAAAACCTTATGAAGCCTTTAGATAACGCTCCGGAGCAATCCGGGGCGTTTTCTTTTGATCCGCTCTTTTCACCTGTTTTCCCTTCCTTTTGTGTCGCAATGGTGTCATATTGGTGTAGAATAGAACATGCTACACAGAGGGACAGATGGGCGTCTTTCTCCGCAATAAAAACGGATATCTTCATCTCGATTATCGACACAATGGGCATCGATATACCGAATCCCTGAACTTGAAGCTCACTTCGGACGACAAAGCCAATCGAGAAATTTGGCGTCTTGGCGAGGCTATCCGAGTAAAGAAAATGCTCCAACTTGCCTCAGTAGAGAATGGGATGCTAGACCCCGTTGAGGGCAAGCGCACCCTTGTCTCGTATGCTGAGTCCCTTGCTGATGTACAGCACCCCAAGAACCCCCTTCCAAAGTCTCTTCGCTACTTGCGCGAGTTTGCCGGGGGAATTCAGCTTCAGGGGATAACACCCAAGTGGTGCGAGGACTACAAGCGGTTCCTGCTTGCTCAGGAGGCATTAGGAGCATCGACGGCAGGGAAGTACCTGGAAGCCTTGAAAATGGTTCTACGGCGGGCAGTAAGCGACTCCATCCTTATTGGGAATCCCGCGAAGGATGTTAAAGGTATAACTGCACCAGAAACGATTCAAGTTTACCTCGTACCCGATGAGATAGTGCTTCTCGCTGATACTACGATCGGCGGAGAATTAGGCGGCGAGGTTAAGCGGGCGTTTCTTTTTAGTTGCCTCACAGGGCTCCGAATTTCTGATCTCAAGAGCCTTTCGTGGGAGGAGATAAATCGAGGAAAGCCATGGCAGATACTAAAGCGGCAGGTGAAGACAAAAAAAGTAGTCTCCATACCACTGACCGATGCCGCGATTAGGCTTATCTGCGATCCGACTTCAGATGCTCAGCCATCGGCAGGGTATGTCTTCCCCAAACTCTCCGAATCGC
>DBTW01000042.1 GCA_002307245.1 Spirochaetaceae bacterium UBA1306
TGCATGGTGATCAGGCCGCGGGGCTACGCGATCTGGGAGCGCATCCAGGCCGCCTACGACCAGCGCTTCAAGGAGACGGGCCACCAGAACTGCTACTTCCCCATGCTTATCCCGATGAGCTTCCTCAAGAAGGAGGCGGAGCATGTCGAGGGCTTCGCGCCCGAGCTCGCGGTGGTCACGCACGGCGGCGGCGAGGAGCTGGACGAGCCTCTCGTGGTGCGGCCGACCTCCGAGACGATCATCTGGTCCATGTACAAGAACTGGATCCAGTCCTACCGCGACTTGCCCCTTTTGTATAACCAGTGGTGCTCGGTGCTCCGCTGGGAGAAGCGCACGCGCCTCTTCCTCCGCACGGCGGAATTCCTCTGGCAGGAGGGCCACACGGCCCACGAGACCGAGAAGGACGCGGTCGAGGAGACGATGCGGATGCTCGGCGTCTACAAGGAAGTGGCGGAGCGCGTGCTCTGCCTGCCCGTGATCGCCGGCCGCAAGAGCGACGCGGAGAAGTTCGCGGGCGCGGTGGCGACCTACTGCATCGAGGCGATGATGCAGGACAAGAAGGCCCTGCAGGCGGGCACCTCGCACTTCCTGGGGCAGAATTTCGGCAAGGCTTTCGACGTGCAGTTCCAGAGCCGGGAGGGCAGGCTCGAGTACGCCTGGGCGACGAGCTGGGGCGTCTCGACGCGCCTGATCGGCGCGGTGATCATGACGCACTCCGACGACAAGGGCCTCGTGCTGCCGCCGGCCCTCGCGCCCGACCAGGCGGTCATCGTCCCCATCCTCAAGAAGGACACGGCCGCAGCCGTGCTCGCCTACTGCGAGGAGGTCCTCGCGGACTTGAAGGCCGCGGGCGTGCGGGCGTTCCTCGACGCGGACGACACGCAGAGCCCCGGATGGAAGTTCGCCCAGCACGAGATGAACGGCGTGCCCCTGCGCATCGAGATCGGCCCGCGCGACATGGAGGCGGGCAAGGCCATGGTCGCAAGGCGCGACACGAGCGAGAAGGCGCCCTACGAGGTCGCCTCGCTGCCGGCCAAGGCGCTCGAACTCCTGGACGCGATCCAGAAGAACCTCTACGACAAGGCCCTGGCCTTCCGCCAGGAGAACACGAAGGGCGTCGCGAGCCGCGAGGAGCTCCTGGCCTTCTACGGCAAGGATAAGGGCGAGGACGCGGGTACCGAAGGGGCGACGGGCGGCTTCGCGGAAGGCCTGTGGTGCGGGGACCGCGAATGCGAGGCCGCGCTCAAGGCGGAAACGAAGGTGACGATCCGCTGCCTGCCGCTGGATAGGCAGGAGGGCGTGAACGGCAACTGCTGTCTCTGCGGTAAACCGGCCAAGCACCTGGCGGTATTCGCGAGAAACTACTAAAGAGCCACTGGACGCAAGATGGACACGGAGGCGCACGCGGCGAAGCCGCGACCGACAACCCATACCTTGCGCCATAGCGAGCGCAGCGAGCGTTTGAACACGGAGGAAACGGAGAAGAGAGAGAGGGGAAATAAGGGGATTAACCCTCTTTGTTCACTCTCCCGACCTTCCCCCAGCTCCCCTCCGTGTTCTCCGTTATCTCTGTGTCCGCATTTTCGTCCCGCGGCCTTCGGCGCAGTCTTGCTGTCGGCCATCCTCCTCGCGGGATGCGCGAGAAAGGCTCAGGCGCCCGAATCGAGCGCTGTCGCCTATCCCTACTCGGCCGAGGCGCCGCGCCTCTTCTACGCGACGGCCTCCGGCCTCGCCGAGTCCCCGGGGACCGGGGCCTCGGGGACGGGCGCCGAGGCGGAGCCGCGGCTCGCCTCGCAGTCGCCCAACGCCTCCGTCCTCAGCGCCGACTCGGGCGCCATCGCCGCGGCCGTGAACGGCTGGGGCCTCGTCCGCATTGAGCCTAGCCCCGCCTCGGGAGAGGCCTACCGCATCGTCGGCTCGCCCTTGCCCGCTGGCCTCGCGGGGCTCGCGACGGCCGGCGCCTGGCCTCTGGACGGTGGATTCCTCATCCAACTGTATCGGGATCCCTTCGCCGAGGGCGCTGATTCGGGCAAGGCGGGGCCCGCCCGCCTCCTCTTCATGGGCGGCTCGGGGACAGTCGGCTTCGATCCCCTGCCGGGAGAGACCGGGCTCGGCTACGAGCTTTTCGCCCTCTTGCCCGCCTCCGGGACCTGGTACTCCGAGCTGCGCAAGGACGCTCAGGATCGAGTCGACCTGAAATTTTTCGCGCTGGACGACCCGGTCAAGTCATATAGGGCTCGGACCGCCGCTAGCCCAAACCCGACCGTGGCCGCGGCCGCTGCGATACGGGAAATCCGCAGGGCCGACTTCGAGGCGGCCCTCAAGCCACGCTCCCTCGACGCCCTGGCCCCGGCGGAGGCAAAAGCCCTACGCACCGCCCTCGCCGCACTAGGAAAAGGGCCCTGGCTCGTGCGGCTGCGCTCCTGCACGGGCGCCGACGCCTGGTACTTAAGCTCGGGCATGGCCGAGGAAGCCTCGCCGGCCTACGCCTGGTCTCGGGAAGCTGCCTCGCCGAGCGGGGGCGGGAGCCTGGCCGAAGTGACGATCCTGCGCTCGGACGGCTGGATCGCGCGCGCGGACGAGAAAGGCGGGACGGAGGTGTTCAAGCTGCCCAAGCCGAGCGAGGATGCCATCTTCGTAGCCATGGCGGCCATCGACGAGCTCGTCGCGGCGGCCTGGGAGAGCGGGGAGTTCCCGACCCTTTCCTCGGCCGGCCTGACGATCGGGCGCTTGCATCACGGCCAGGGCGCGATACAATGATGGACGTGCAAACAGGAAAGCCCTGCCGTCCCTTCCTCGCCGCCGCCCTCGGGCTGGCCCTCGCCGCCGTCTCGCCCCTCTCGGCCTTGGAAAAGCCCGAATACCTCCGCACCACCTGGGGAGTCCTCCTCGAAAGCTTCCTCGACCCCGCCCTGACGACCAAGGGCAACAGCGTGCGGACCTCGCCGTTGAGCATCAACTTCAATCTGGGCGCCGGCGTCAGCATGCCTTTGTCGGAAGGATCTCCCTGGGCCTTCGCGCCCTCGGGCGACATCTATTTCTACAATGCCGAGTATTCGAACGATGGCCAGCCCGTCGTCACGGACGACGCCTTCAGCTCGGCCTTCGTGATGGGCCTCATCCTCAACGTGCCGATCGTCTACAGCCTGCCCCTAAGCGACTCCTACACCATATCGGCGGGCTTGGGGCTCTGCTTCGACCTGCGCGCGGCCTTCACGAGGGATTCCAGCTACGAGGCCGATAACACCAAGAGGATGAACGCCTATTTTTGGGGCATGGGCCGCTTCTTCACCCCCTCCACGACC
>DBTW01000013.1:0-518 GCA_002307245.1 Spirochaetaceae bacterium UBA1306
TCCTTCTTCAGCTCCAAGCTCAAGAACGGCGAACTGCGCGCCTCCCTGCTCGCCTCCAAGACTCCGCAGGAAGTCTATTCCCTCCTCGTGAGCCAGGACGAAAAATAATAGGCTTGCAAGCAAAGCCTGGGAGCGCCCCCGCTGATAGCGGAGGGCGCTTTTTTTCTGGTGGGCATTAATCAGTAGATTGGTATGGCGACTATTGCGCGGGAAAGCAGGGCGATCCGCGGGGTCCGTCCTATGGCGACAGGCGGGTTATCCGGGGCGGCTTCTTTGAGAGCCACCAAGAACTGGGGGATCTGCGTTCGGCCGACCGGGACAGTCCCGATCCTGGTTATGGCCACACTGGCTTCGGTTTCCGGCTCGTGCTTCCCCAGATCGACAAGTGAGTGAGAGCGCCTCTGTTCGGGACTATTCCATATCCGCGAAGAGCTCTCTTGTGTCTATCACAAGTCCTTCCAGCACCGACGATGGCGCGGCTTCGCCGTCCTCGTAGATTCTTTCTTCTCCATACTTGC
>DBTW01000013.1:907-30127 GCA_002307245.1 Spirochaetaceae bacterium UBA1306
GGGGGATAGTATTTCGATTGACCAGTCGGGAGCCCCGCGAGCGCCGCGCTTGGTAAGCTTGGATTTGTCGCAGAAGACGACAATATCAGGCTGCACGACTGTATCGACTTCCTCATCCTCTTCCCCTGAGGCGGGCAGGAGCACGTCGAAGGGAGCGTCGTAGGCCTTGCAAGGTTTGCCCTTCAAGAAGAGGCCGATCTCTACATATAGCTTGCCGCTGAGCTCTTGATGCTCTCGCATCGGCGCGGGGCTCATTGCCCATGCTTGGCCGTCTATGAGTTCCCAGCGTTCCTCGTCGGGCCAGCTGCGATAATGGCGATAGGTAAAGCGCTCGTTGGGATTTGGTTTCATGCAGTTTCGCCTACATAAATTTGAGCGAAACTGCTGGTCAGGAGCGCGTAGCGGTCCTGACCGATTCCCATTCGTTCCATTCCTCCAGTATAGCAGATACGCGCGCCGTCGCCCGGGACGATTGAATCGGAAGCCAATATCCCTCATTTCCCCCCGAGCCTTGCGAATTCGGCTCTTCGCGTGCTACAGTCCTAGGCTAGGATTTTTGGCAAACGAGGGCAGTTTAGTGTTCTTAAAAAGTCTCGAGATCTTTGGCTTTAAGTCCTTCGCTGATCGTACATTAATAGAATTCTCAGATGGCATATCGGCCCTGCTCGGCCCCAACGGCTGTGGCAAGTCCAACGTCGTCGACGCGATAAAATGGGTAGTCGGCGAGCAGTCTGCCCGCTCCCTGCGCGCGGATTCGATGGAAGACGTGATCTTCAACGGTACGGAGACCCGCAAGCCGCTCTCAGTGGCCGAGGTGACTGTCACCATCTCCAACGAGGCGGGGCTATTGAGCTCGATAGACGCCCCCGAGATAGCCATCAAGCGCCGGCTCTACCGTTCTGGCGAGGCCGAGTACTTCATCAACAATACCCAGGTCAAGCTCAAGGAGCTGCGCGAGCTCTTCTGGGACACGGGCATCGGCAAGTCGGCCTACTCCGTGATGGAGCAGGGCAAGATCGACCAGATCCTCTCCTCCAAGCCGGAGGACCGGCGCTACCTCTTCGAGGAGGCGGCGGGCATCACCAAGCACAAGGTGCGCTCCCGCGAGGCCGAGCAGAAGCTTGAGAAGACCGAAGAGAACATGAAGCAGGTCGGCGGGGTTCTCGCCGAGGTCAAGCGCAGTCACGACAGCCTCAAGTCTCAGTCCGAGAAGACACTCAAGTACCGGGCCCTCCGCGAGGAGATCTTCGCCGCCGAGCTGGACCTCCACCTGCTGCGCCTGCGGCAGTTCGTACAGGAAAAGGACCGCCGCGACGAGGACATCGCGGTCAAGACCCGGGAGCGCGACAAGGTCAAGGCCGAGATCGACGGGATCAACCTCTCGCTCGAGGAGAACTTCGACGTCGTGAACGGCATGGAGGCCAAGCTCGTCGAGCACCAGAAGACGGTCTTCGGCCTCGCTGTCGAGGTCAAGGGCAAGCAGGACAAGCGCAAGTTCCTCGTCGAGCGCGTGGGCGAGTCCCGCGGCAAGATGCAGCAGGCTCAGCTCCGCGCCAAGGGCCTTCGCGAGCGCATCGAGGGCTTGCGCGAGGACGAGGCCGAGAAGGAAGGGGAGCTGTCGAGCCTCCGCGCGCGGCTGCGCGAGATCGAGAAGAACATCGCCGACTTCGAGGCGGGCATCAAGGCGGCCGAGGCGGGCATCCGCGATAACGACGCGGGCGTCGCCCGCGCCGAGGCCGACATCGCAGCCCTCGAGGACAAGCGGGCCGAGGCCCGCAAGCGCCTCGACGCGATCACCGAGGACATCGTCGCCCAGCTCGACGCGAGGCTGAAAGAGAGCGGCTACTCGGCCCAGGAACGGCACAAGGCCGAGGAGGCCATCGAGTCGCTCATCAGCGCCGTGCGCGCGCGGCTGTCGGGCAAGGGCGCCATCCTCGAGGACCTGCGCACCCTGCGCGAGACCGCGGCCAACGAGGCCCGCGACGGCATCGTCGCGAAGGCCGCCTCCGACCTGGCCGAGACCGCCGCCCAGCTCGAGGAGCTGGCCCTGCGCTACCAGGACTACAAGAAGACCACGCCTTCCTTCATCGACGAGTTCCTCTCCCCGGAGGGCATCATCACGAAGAAGCGCGGCATCGACCGCGAGATCGGCGAGTGCGACTTAGGCGTCGCCGAGCGGCGCGGCCGCATCGCGGCGCTGCAGAAGGACAGCAAGGCGCTGGGCGAGAAGGTGGACGAGTACCGCAGGACCCTCGAGGACCAGCGCGGGAACCGCATCCGCATGCAGACCCAGGCGACGGGCGCGGAGGAGGCCCTCGGCCTGCTACGCCGCGAGATCGCGGGGCAAGAGGGCTACCTCAAGGAGCTCGAGAACGAGGCCTTCCTCGAGGAAAAGCGGCTCAAGGAAGGCGAGGAGGAGCTGGGCGGCATCGACGAGGAGATAGCCGACATCGAGCGCCGGGGCAAGGAGCTCAACGCCGAGCTCGAGCGGCTCGAGAAGGACATCGCCCTCAAGAACTCCGACCTCACGAAGCGCCAGGACGAGCTGAAGCGGAAGATGGAGCGGCTGGGGCTCCTCCAGGGCGAGCTCGAGCGCCTGCACCTCGGACTGGCCCAGACCGAGACCGAGATCCGCAACGTGAAGGAGAACTTCTCCGAGCAGTACTCGCGGGACCTCATGGAGTTCGAGACGCGCATGTTCGAGCTCCAGACGCCGGTGGCGGGCCTGCGCGAGGCCCTCGCCGCGCTCAAGCAGCGGCTCAAGGACCTGGGCTCGGTCAACCTCATGGCCCCCGAGGAGTACGCCGAGGTCAAGGAGCGCTACGACTTCCTCTCCGGCCAGCTCGAGGACCTCGAGAAGGCGCGCTCCGACCTCAAGCGCATAACGGACGAGATCCGCGACGAGAGCGCCGCCCTCTTCCTCGAGACCTACAACAAGATCAAGAAGAATTTCCACAACATGTTCCGCCGCCTCTTCGGCGGGGGCCGCGGCGAGCTCCGGCTCGTCGATCCTTCGCACATCCTCGAGTCGGGCATCGAGATCTACGCCCAGCCCCCCGGGAAGAAGCTCGAGTCCATCGCCCTGCTCTCGGGCGGCGAGAAGACGCTCACGGCCATCGCCCTGCTCTTCGCGACCTACATGGTCAGGCCCAGCCCCTTCTGCTTCCTCGACGAGATCGACGCGGCCCTCGACGAGCAGAACGTCCTGCGCTTCGTGAACCTCCTGCGGGAGTTCGGGCGGATGAGCCAGTTCGTCGTCATCACGCACAACAAGAAGACGGTGACCGGGGCCAACGCCCTGCTCGGCGTCACGATGGAGGAGTCCGGCGTGACGAAGGTCATAGCCGTGCGCCTCGAGCACTCCGACGGCAAGACTCCCGCGCCCGTCCGTCCTATCGACGAACTGGACGAGGAGGAGGTCGAGTACGAGAGCGGCACCGAGCTGCCGCCCGATGACGAGGTGGCCGGCAAGAACGGCCCCTTCAAGCGCCAAGCGCGCGCTGCCTCGCGGGCCGAGGCTATAGACAAGGCCGAGGCCGAGGCCGAGGCGATCGACAAGGCGGCGTCGGCAGAGGCGTCGGCCGCGGCCGAGAGCCCAGCCGGCGTCGAGGCGTCGGAGAAGGAAAGCTAAGCCGTGGCGGCGAAGAAGGGCCTGCTCGGTTCGGCGATCGAGGCCGCGAAGCGCGCTTCGCCCAAGAAGCTCGCGTCCCTCGGCTCCCGCCTGCCCTTCCTAAAGCATGCTCCTGCCCCCTCGCCCGAGCCCTTCTCGGCGATCGAGGACGATACTCCGCTGGGGGACCTTCTCTCGGCCCAGAACGCCGCTCCCGTCGTCCCCAAGGATGAAGGCCGCGAGTCCATCGATGTCCGCGGCCTCGTCGAGGGCTTGCTGAAGAGGCCCGCAGTCCTCATCGGCAGCCTCGTCGTCCTCGGCTTCATCCTCCTCGTGGCGGCGGTGTCGATTATCGTGTCGGCGCCGCCCAAGGTCGTGAAGTCCGAGGCTCCCTTCACGAAGGAGGGCCTGGCCGTCATCAAGGCCTGGCTTCCCCCTCCCGGCGATCCCCTCGAGCCGCGCATTGCGACGGAGCGCGATGGCTCGTACAGGTACGGGCCGGCCGACGCGGCGAAGCTCGGCCTTCCCGATTCCCCGATCATCCTCGCCGCCATCGCCGACGGCAACGACGCCGAGATCGAGGCGCTCTACGGGTCGGCGCCATGAGAGGCCCGAGCCGAGCTACCGTCGTCGTCGCGAGCCTGGCCCTCGCCTTGGGTTCCTGCGTCTCGGCGCCCGCGGCACAGGCGCCCGCGGCGCCCCTTCCCGCCACACAGGCCCCCGCGGCGCAAGCGCCCACGGCCGCCCTGCCTTCGGGTCCGGTCCCGGCGGCGAAGCCCGCAGATATCGTCTGGGACGAGTCCTCGGCGCCGTTGGATTCGAGCGCGGCTCCGGCCTCCGCCGCCGCCTCCTCCTCCTCCTCCTCCGACTCAAGCCGCCCGGAAATATCCTTTCCCTATCACCGCGCGATCAAGCCTTTCTTCATCATCGCCTCGCTCCATGAGCCCGAATTGCCACTCGCCGCGGCCCCGAAGCCGGCAGCCATTGTGACGCCGGCGCCTACGGCCGCGGCCGCCCCTGCGGCGATCGTCGCTCCGGCTCAAGAAGCCCAGCCCATCGCCGCCGCGACACCGAAGGCCACCGCCGCATCACCGAAGGCCGCGACTGTATCGCCTAAGGCCGCCAGCGCGACCAAGGCGCCCGCGACCGCACAGAAGCCCAAGGAGACGGCTGTCGCCAACGCCCCCTCGAGCCTCGCCCTCTCGGTCGTCGCCGATCCTGTCCCCCAGACCAAGGCCGATATAGGGCGCAATTATACGGTCGTCGAAGGCAAGCGCTTCGAAGTGCCCTTCGATGGGACGGGTTGGACCTATTTGGGTGAGAAGACCTTGCGGGAGGGGATAAGCTACGACTCGAGGCGTTACCAGGGCTCCTCCCTCGTGTTCATCCTCAATCCTATCAAGGCCGGCGATTACATCCTGCGCTTCCAGAGGCAGGATGCCCTCAGGGGCTTGTCCTACGAAGAGCTCATCGGGGTCACCGTGACGCCCAAACCCGCGGCGACTGTCGCGAGCTCGCCTGTCGCCGCCGCGACGACCGCGAGCGCCGCCGCATCGCCTGCGACCGTATCCACGACCAGCGCGAGCGCAGCCGTAAACCCCGCGAACGCTACAGCGACGGGCGCGAGCGTCGTCGCAAAACCCTCGAGCGCGACGACGGCGCCCTCGAGCGCGAACGCGGTTACCACGACGGCGAGCGCGCCCGCCGGCCTGCTCGTGAATGCGGCTTCCCTAACGACCCCAGAGGCGGCCCTCGCGGCCGCGCGGTCGGAATTGGCGGCCGATAGGCCCCAGGGCGCTCTCGAAGCCCTCGACCGGCTCATCGCCCTCGCCCCCGCGGGAACCGACGAGGCCTACGTCCTCTACGCCCGTGCCCTGGAGAAGAACGGCCCGCAAAAGGACATCAAGAGGGCCTACGCCTACTACAAGAAGCTGCGCGACGAATATCCCGAGAGCGCCTTCTGGGACGAGGCCGACGCCAGGGCTTCGTACATCGAGCGGCACTATTTCGAGATCCGCTGAAAACTCTAGGGATAATCGGCAATATAAGCATTTTCTGTGAGTCATTGACCGCTACTACTATCCGCCGAGTTGACTGTCCTCTCCGGTACGAAATTCGCGTTCGTGCGTAAATGGGGACAGTCCGTCGGCCACGGCCGGTCTTCGGCTTATATTAGCCTCTTCATGTAGATTCTGCTCTTGCGGTCTCGGTCGTATGTCTCGCGCCTCTCGGCCGGCAGCTCGTCTACGGTCGCTGCCTGGAAGCCGAGGCTGAGGAACCAGTCCGAGGTCCGGGTTGTGAGGACGAAGACGCCCTCGAGGCCGAGCCTCTTGGCCTCCTCGGTCAGGTAGCCCACCATGCGCGCGCCGATGCCGAGGTGCTTGTAGCTGCCGTCCACGGCGAGGCCGGCGATCTCGGCCCAGTTCTCGCCGTAGCGGTGCAGGGCGCCGCAGCCGCGGATCGTGCCGTCGGTCTCGAAGACGGCGTAGTCCGAGCACTTGCGCTGGAGGTCGCCCTGGGTGCGGCGCACGAGGTTGCCCTCCTGGATGAGGGGCTCCATGATGCGCAGCACGTCTGGGATGTCCGCCTCGCGCATGGGCCTGATGTTCTCGAAGGGGTCGGCGTGGACCATTGTGCCCGTGCCGAGGGTGGAGAAGACCTCCTTGAGCACGACGCCCTCCTGGTCGCCGTCGAGGAAGTGGACGCGCTCGACGCCGTTGCGGCAGGCGGTCACCGAGTGCTCGAGCATGTCGCGGTCGGGCCTGCCCAGCTCGAGGCCGGGGATCGCGAGGATGCGCTCGGCGGCCTGGACGGTGAATCGGCTGACGCGGGAGGCGCCGGTCGCCGGGTCTTCCCGGACGGTGAGGCCCTCGCCCCGCAGGCCCGTGAAGCTGGAGGAGAAGAGCTCGCCCTCGGTGAGGAAGAAGAGCTTGCGCGCCTTCATGCCCACGGCGAGGGCCGTGGCCAGCTCGATCGAGGAGATGTTATAGGGCTCGCCTATCGCGCTCCAGCCGATGCAGGGGAGGATGGGGACGAAGTCGTCCTCCATGGATCGCATGATGAGCTCGACGTGGACCTTGTCGACCACGCCGGTCTGCTGGAAATCGATCCCGTCCCGCACGCCGTAGGAGCGGGCGCGGACCCAGTTGCCGACCACGGCCTCTACCTTGTTGCGGGCGAGCTGGTTCATGAGCCGCGTGGCCGTGTCGAAGGCGGCCATCTCGATGAGGGGCATGGCCTCGGGCGTGGAGATGCGCAGGCCCTGGGCCTTCTCGGTCTCGATGCCGTAGATCGCGAGGAGCTCGTCGATCCTGGCCCCCCCGGAGGGCACGAGGACGATCTTGATGCCGTTCTCGTGAAGGAGGGCGAGGTCGCTCACGAGGCCGGGGAAGGAGGGCAGGGCCATCAGCCTGGCCCCGATGCGGAACACGAAGACGGAGCCCTGGAAGCGGTGGGCGTAGACGAAGACTTCCCGGATCAGGTCGGTCTCGTCGCGGGTCGAGGTGAAATCGTCGCTCATGGCCTGATGGCTCCCTTCCGCGGAGGATTCGCGATCGTGCGATCGCGCGATCGATACTACATCGGTCGGCGCCCTTGCGCTACAATGACGGCCATGCTCGATACCGAGAAGCTTTATTACGACAAGCCAGGCCTCTTCGCCGCCGAGGCCACGGTCCTCGCCGTCGAGGGGCGATCCATCGTCCTAGATCGAACTATATTCTACCCCGAGGGCGGAGGCCAAGCCTGCGACCTCGGCACGATCGGCCCGGCCGTCGGCGCCGCGGGCGGCCGGGCTGATCGGCCGCCCGCCCTTCCCGTGGCCTCGGTGGTCGAGGAGGGCGGGCGCCTGCTGCATAGGATGCAAGGCGTTTGCGCCTTCGAGCCGGGAGACCGGGTCAGCCTCATCGTGGATCCCGCCCGCCGCGTTGATTACTCCCAGCAGCACACGGCCGAGCACCTCATCGCCTCATCCGCGCTGCGCCTCGTCGGGGCGAGGGCTGTGTCCGTCCATTTCGGGGCCGATCGCTCCCTGGTGGACTTCGACCTGCCCTCGATCGCGGAGGATGAGCTCGCGGCAGTCGAGGAGGAGGTCGATCGGATCATCGCCGATGATTACCCGATCCGGACCCACCTCTGCCCTCCCGAGGACCTGTCTTCTTTCCCGCTGCGCAGGAAGCCGCCGGAGGGCGAGTCCCTCGTCCGCGTGGTCGAGATCGACGGCATCGACTTCACGCCCTGCTGCGGCCTGCACCTCGCCTCCACGGGCGCGCTGCGCCTCGTCCGCCTCTTCGGCGGGGAGAGGTATAAGGGCATGACCCGCGTCTATTTCGCGGCCGGGGCGAGGGCCGCGGCCGACTACCGGGCCCTGTCGCGCATCGCGAGGGACGCTTCCCGCGCCCTGGGCAGCTCCGAGGCGGGCCTCGCCGGAGCGGCCGCCCGCGAGGCCGAGCGCCGCCGAGGGCTCGAACTGTCCTTGGCCGGCCTCGAGCGCGAGAGGAATGCGAACGAGGCCGCGGCGGCGCCCGAGCGGGCCGAGGGCCGCGTCGCGCTGCGCCGCTACTCCGACCGGGGCGCCGATTCCCTCATGGAGACGGCCAAGGCCTACGCCTCGGCCGGGATGACCGCCCTCCTCGCCTCCCTGCCCGAGCTCACGGTGCAGGTCCTCGCCCCCAGGCCTGAGGCCCGGCTGGGCGAGAGCCTGAAGGGCCTCCTCGCGGCTTCGGGGGGCAGGGGAGGCGGGGGACGCGAATCCTTCCGCGCCGTCTTCGCGGACTCAAGCGGGCTCGAGTCCTTTCTCGCCGCGGCGTTTTCGGAGCTGGGATAAGGACAGTTAGGCGCCTTCGCCGTGTTCAATGGTCAGAACCGGCATCAATAAGGACGCAACATGAAAAAAACCGCCATGGTTTCCGTCATGGCCCTCGTCATGGGCCTCTGCCTGCCCTCGCTATGGGCAGCCGAGGTCGCCATAACCGTCATCGATGCCGAGCTCGGCATAGCCCTCGAGGGCGTGTCGCTCCAGGGGGCGGGGCTCGAGAGCGCCCGGACCGACGCCGAGGGCCGCGCGAGGCTGCCCTTGCCCGAGGGCAAGGGACGGATCGCCGTCACCGCCTCCCTGCCCGGCTACGAGCCTGCCAAGCTTTGGGTCAAGGCCGGCGACGGGGCTCTTGCCCTAAAGCTCGCGATCGCCGGCGTGGTGGAGGGCAAGGAGCTCGTCGTCGAGAGGGCCAAGCCCCAGCAGACGGACGAGCAGGCGGGCGTGTCCCAGGTGGCGACGCGCGAGGAGATCAAGGGCACGGCGGAGCTCGGCATCGTCGAGGACCTGATGTCGACGATCAAGCTCATGCCCGGCGTCGGCTACGCGGGAGGCTGGAACGCGATGCCCTCGATCCGCGGGGGCGACCCGAGCGAGACGACCGCCGTCTTCGACGGGGCCTACGTCCGCAACCCCTACGAGTGGGGCGGGGCCTTCTCCATGTCAATAACGACGGGGTCGGCACCAAGATGGACTCGGCCGCCGACGCCGCCGGCATCGCGACGACGGGGGATTTCGTCTGGGACGAGATGAGCCTGATCGAGACGGCGGGCCTCAAGCTCTTCGCCTCGAAGTCGAGCATCCTCGACCTGCTCGCCTCGTATAATTACGGGAAGACGACGCTTAAGCTCAGCGAGACCCTGAACGGGACACAGGCCTACTCGGCGTCCTTCCTTGCCGACGCGGCTAACCAAGCCCTCATCGCGGGCGCGAGCGATCCTACGGCGACGGGCTTCAGCTTGAGCGACTTCCATTTCGCCGACGTGGACACCGAGATGGTCACGAAGACCTATCAGGGGAAGGCGAGCTGGGACTGGGAATTCCTCAAGGGCCAGCTTCTCTCTCTCGGGGCCGAGGCGGTCCTCGACGAGTCGGCGTACAAGACGGATCAAAGCGTCTGGACGGACACAGCCTCGGGTTCCGGCAGCCTCCAATTCGCGCTCAGCAATTTTTCGATGGACGGCGGTACGAGCAGCAAGCTGAGCTCCGGCGCCTTCGGGCTCTGCGAGTTCAAGGCCTTCTCGGGCCTCCTTTCCGGCGAGGCGGGAGTCCGCGCCAATTTCGGCCGCCTCTACGACGGGGATAGCAGCATCGAGGCCCTGCCCACGATCGATCCACGGCTGCGGCTGGAGATCACGCCCTGGGTCAATCGCGGATGGGTCCGGAGCCTGGGCTTTTCGGTCGGGTCGGGGCTCTACTCCCAGATGCCCTCCGACTCGAGCCTCTTCGCCTCCTCCCTGCGGCTCGATGGCGGCAAGCTCGCGCCGACGCGCAGCTGGTTCAACCTCCTCGGCGTCCATCTCGAGGGCGAGGATAATTGGAAGCTCAGCCTCGAGGGATACTACAAGCGCTATTACGACCGGCTCTATCTGGTGACCGATCTCGGGGCCGAGACGAGCTTACGGGCCATGAACGACGGGAAGGGCTACGCCTTGGGCGAGGACCTGCTCGTCTCGAAGCGCCTGGGCCGCTATTGGGACGGCTGGATCAGCTATTCCTATTCCCTCGCGCGGTACTTGAACCCCGCGCAAGCCTCCTATCCCGGCCAGACCAGTTCCGCCGGGGAGCCTCTCGGCGCTTGGTACTACCCGAGCTACCACCGCTTCCACACCGCCAACCTCGTCCTCGACTGGAGGCCCTCGCGGGGCTTCGCGGCGACCATTACCGCGAGCCTGGCGAGCGGGGCGCCCAAGGCCAGCGTGGGCGAGGGCTATTCCTACGCCACGGTCTATACCGACCCGGACACGGGGCAATCCCAGGTGATAGAGCGCTACGCGAGGACGAGCTCCTACGACGACGAGCTCCGCAACGATCTCTCCTGCCCCATCAACCTGAAGCTCGCCTGGTCGGGCTTCTACACGGGCAGCAAGATCCGCTGGGAGTGCTACTTCGGCGTCGAGAACATCCTCGCCAATCTCTATTCCCCGAAGACGAATAGCGCCTTCGATCCCTTCACGGGCGAAGAGCTCTCGGGATCCGGCGAGGCCGACTTCTCGATCGGCTTTCCCATACCCTCCTTCGGGTACAAGCTCAGCTATTGAGGCATACCATGGAACAAAATAATTACACGTTGCGCGCCATCATTGGCCTGTCCGCCGCCGCCGTCCTAGCGGCCTCCTGCTCGAGCCTGCCGGCCGGGACCGCGTGGCGATCGACGGGGAGCGAGCTTCCCAGGGGCTTGGCCGTGGAGATCGGGAGCGAGGCGGGGGGCCTCGCCTCGTTCACGATACGGGGAGGGGAGCTCGAGGGCGCGACCGTCTCCGGCGAGGCGAGGCGGGACGGCGAAGGCTGGGCCCTGGAGGCCCGGAGCCTGGACTGGTTCGGCAATTGGGCCGAGGGCTGGACCGAGTGCCGCTTCGCGATGGAAGGGGAGCTCTCCTTGAGGCCGGAGGGTAGCGGCTGGGCCCTCGCTGCGGTCTCCGCCCCGAGGATCGAGGCTCCTCTCTCGGCCTCGATGCGCCAGAACGGCGAGTATTACGCCGGCGATGAAGCCCTCGCGTTCTTCTCGCGCCGCTGGGACAGGATCCAGGCGGTGGACGAGCTGCTCCGCGAGAAGTTCCCCGATGCCTGGTACGATTACTCGGCGCCCCCCAGGTTCCGCGCGATCGCGAGGCTCTTCAGGCGAGGCGTCGCGGATTTCCAGACCGAGCTAGGCTCCTTCCTTTTTCCCGAGCTCTATGGCTACCCGAGCGGCTCGGCCCCGGTCGATCGCCGCGACCTGGTCCTCGGCGAGTCGATACGCTGGAACTCGGCCTATACGCGGGCGAATTTCCCCGAGGCCCTGCGCTCGATCCGGGACTCGGGCAGCATGCAGAGGGACTTCGAGGAGGGCGCCGGCCTCATGCGCCTCGATTTCGCCTGGGAAAATCTATGGGGGCTCAGGCTCGAGTCCGTCTCGTTCGAGAGAGAGCAAAGGAAAAAGCCCTAGCAAGGAGAAGCGATGCTTAAGTACCTGACCGGCATGAGTCCCGTCATCCTCTTCGTCTTGGCCGCCCTCGTGTTTTTCTCGATCCTGTCCTGGGCGATCATCATCTATAAGCTCCTCCAGATCCGCAAGGTCAAGAAGGAGACGAAATCCTTCCTCGACTTCTTCTGGGGCACGAAGGAATTCGCCCTCGTAAATCGTGGACTGGACGGCTTCGAGGCTTGCCCCCTCGCCCGCCTCTTCAAGGAAGGCTACCGGGAGACCGAGCGCTTCCTCGCCGTCGGCCAGGGCTCGGGCGGGTCGGTCTCCCTCAGCGCCGACTCGAGCGCGATAGAGAACATCACGCGGAGCCTGCGCAAGATCTCCACCCAGGAGATCGACAAGATCGAGAGCAACATCGGCTTCCTCGCGACGACGGCCTCCACCACTCCCTTCATAGGCCTCTTCGGCACCGTCTGGGGGATCATGGTCGCGTTCAGGAACATCGGGCTCTCGGGCTCGACCTCCCTGGACATCGTCGCCCCGGGCATATCGGAGGCCCTCATCACGACGGCCATCGGGCTCGCGGTCGCGATACCCGCGGTCATCGGCTACAACTATATCCAGGGCAAGATCCGCGCCCAGGTCAGCGAGATCGAGAATTTCTCCTACGATTTCCTGAACATCGTCCAGAGGATCTTCAACTCGAAGAAGTGAAGGGAGCGGCCATGGATACGGGTAATCGGAGGGGCCGCGAGGGCGCGCCCATGTCGCAGATCAACGTTACGCCCCTCGTCGACGTGATGCTCGTGCTCCTCATCATCTTCATGGTGACGGCCTCGGTCGCCCAGCAGGGCATTACCGTGATGCTCCCCCGCGCGAAATCGGAAGGCCTGCCGGTCTCCGAGGAGATCGTCACCGTCACCATCGACGCGTCGCTGCAGGTCTACCTGAACTCGAGGCGGGTCGGATTGGCCGAGCTCGGCGACGCGCTCAAGCTGGTCTACGCCCATCGGAAGAGCAAGTCCATCTTCCTCAAGGCGGATAGTGGCGTGGCCTACGGCGATTTCGTAAAGGTCGTCTCCATCATCAAGGACTCCGGGGTCGAGCAGCTCGGCATGATCACCGAGCCGCCCAAGCGATGAGCCGAGCCCTGGCCCGCGACCCGAGGATGATCGCCCTCGCCCTCTCGGTCGCCCTGCACGCGTCCCTGATCCTCGCCCTGCTCGCCTGGGGCAAGTTCGGCGTACCGGCCGCGGCGGAGGAGCCGCCGGCGCCAGCGCTCGATCAGGCGCCGTCTGCGCAGCCTGAAACCCCGGCTGTGGCAAGCGCGAGCGCCCCACCGGCTCTCGCCGCCGATCTCGGGCCGGCGACGAGTTCAGGCGGCGGCATGACGGTGGCGACGCGAGCTCCCGTCGCGGGGCCGCCTGCGAGCGCAGCTGGGCGGGCGGACTCGGCTGGCGAGGACGATTACCTACCACAGTTTAGAATCACGGAGCTACCCGTCATCCCCATCAAGGAAGCGCTCGCCAAGATCGAGTACCCGTCCCTCGCGGCCAGGCAGGGCATCGAGGCCACTGTCTACCTGGAGCTCTTCATCGACGAGGGCGGGACGATCCGGCGCATCGCCGTGCTCAAGGACCCGGGCTACGGCTTCGCCGAGGCCGCGGTCGCCGCCCTCCGGGGCCTCGGCTGCGCGCCGGCGCGGGCCGAGGGGCGCGCGGTCGCCGTGCGCTTCCGCTACCCCGTGCGCTTCGCCCTGAAGTAAGCCGCCACCCGCCTCACTAGCAGGCTGTTGAAAAGCGTCGAGTTTTTCAACAGCCTGCTAGATCATCTCGGCCTCGGAGACGGCGGCGCAGAGGCCCTCGGCGGGGAAGCGGCGGACGACGGCCCGCACGGCATCGGCCGCCTTCCCGGCCTCCGCGTCCTCCATGTAGCTCACGAGGAGAAAATTGGTCTCGGGCCAAGTGCGGGTGCCGAGCTTCTCCTTGTGCCCTCCCTTGCCGTGGACGATGGGCATCAGCGTGTACTGGATTCCCGGAAGGGAAGTCTCGAGGGCGTCGATGAGCTCCTCCCTGACGGACTGGTTCGCGATGACCTCGAGCCGCTTCATAGCCTGCCCTCCCTGCGCGCCTGGCGCTTGTTCACGAGATAGTAGATGACGGGGATGAGGAGCAGGGTGATGAAGGTCGCGCTCGTCAGGCCGCCCACGACCGCGAGGCCGATGGGCTGGGTCATGCTCGAGCTCGAGGAAGGGAAGAAGGCGAGGGGAATGACGCCCAGGATGGTGGCTCCCGCGGTCATTATGACCGGCCGGAAGCGGCTCGCGCCGCCCTCGAGGCAGGCCTCCATGAGCCCCGCCCCGCGCCCGCGCAGGAGGTTCGTGTAGTCGACGAGGAGTATGCCGTTGTTGACCACGATGCCCGTGAGCATGACGATGCCGACCAAGGTGAACATGCTGAGGTTCTGCCCCATGAGGGCGTAGGCAACGAGGACGCCGATCAGCATCAGCGGTATCGTGAAGAGATTGATGATCGGATCCTTGAAAGACTCGTATTGACCGGCCATGACGCAGAAGACGAGGAGGATGGCCAGGATGATGATGATGCCGAAGGCGCCGCTGGTCTCGGTGATCTCGCTCCAGGATCCCTGGAAATTGAGGTAGACGTCGCTGGGGATGGTCATCTTCGTCGAGATGAGGCCGCGGATCTTCGCCTCGACCACGTTGGCCTGCGCCCCCGAGGCGAGGTTGGCCGTGATCGAGATCGTGCGCGCCTGGCTCGTGCGGTTGATCTGCACGGGACCGAGGCCCTTCGTAACCGTCGCGAGGCTGGATAGGGGGACCTTCTGCCCGCTCGAGCCGAGCACGAACACGCGCTCGAGGTCGACGGTGTCCTTGCGGTCGGAAGGACGGAGCCTCACGATCACGTCGTATTCCGAGCCTCCCTCGCGGTAGACAGTGGCGGTGTTGCCCTTGACCGCCCCGCGGATCTCCGAAGCGATGGTTTGCACCGAGACGCCGAATTCGGCGGCGCGATCGCGGTCGATCGCGACCTCTACCTGGGGCAGTCCGTCGGAGTAGTCATTGGAGGGTTCGAGGATTTCGGGCACATCCGATTTCAGGAGGGCCATGATCTCCTTGGCGGTCTTGCCCATGGCAACGTAGTTGTTCGAGGTGATGGCGATCTCGATGTCGCTGCGGTTGCCCATTCTGAAGCCTTGCGAGAAGGCGAAGGTTGCCGAGGGGTATTCCTTGAAGTGCTGTCGCAGCTTGGTCTGGACGGCCATGGAGCCGTCGCCGTCGGCCGCATTGTCGGGCAGCGCTATGGTCAGGGAGCCCGAGTTGCTGGAGGAGCTCATCGAGAAACCACCCGAGGATCCCGTGGTCGCGATTACGTTCTTGACTCCCCGGAGCTCCTTGTTGGCGATACTCGCAAATCCCTTGACCACCGTCTCGGTGGTCGCGAATTCGGTGCCGAGGGGTAAGGTGATCGACAGGGTCACCGAGTTCTGGGACATGGGCGGAGAGAACACGATCGTGAGCCGGGGCAGGAAGTAGTATAGGGATCCGGCGAGGGCGAGGACGACGACGCCGACGGTCGCGATCCTGTGCCTGAGGCAGGTTGCGAGAGCCTTCCTGTACACGGCGATCAGGCCGTCTATGGCCCCCTGGACGCCGCGGTCGAGCATGGCGCCCACGCGGCCCCGGAGGGGCTTCTCCGCGCGGGTTGTGAGGGGCAGGTAGGTGCTGGCGAGGACCGGCACGAGGAAGACCGCGACGACCCAGCTGACGACGTGCGAGATGATGATGGTGAAGATCATGTCCTTGAACATGATGCCCATCATCCCGAGCTTGTTGGCGAAGATCACGATGGGGAGGAATACCGACATCGAGGCGAGGATTCCCGCGGTGATGGCAACCATCATTTCCTGGCTGCCCAGGACGGCCGCGACCTTGGGTTTTGCGCCTCGCTCGCGGTACTTGAAGGTGTTGTCCAGGATGACGATGGAGGAGTCGACGATGTTGCCGATGCTGATCAAGAGGCCGGTCATCGTCATCATGTTGAGGGTGAAGCCCGAGAAGTACATCGCCAGCAAGGTGACGGCGACGCAGATCGGGATGGCCAGGCCGATGATGACCGTGCTCTTCCAGCTCCGCAGGAAGAGGAAGACGAAGAGCATCGTCAGGATGGCGCCCTCGGCAATGGCCTTGATGAGGTCGGTGATCGTGGTCCGGATCTGCTTGGAGTTGTCGTCGATGGTGACGAGCTGCACGTCGGAGGGGATCGTTGACTTGAGCCCCTCCATCGCCTTGTAGATGCCGTTGCAGACGGTGACCGTGTTCTTGCTCGACTGCTTCATCACGGAGAGGTAGATGCCCGGCTCTCCGTTGATAAAGACCGAGGTGTCGACGTCCGCGTTGCCGGAGTAGACGGAGGCCACGTCCTTGAGGCGGACCGGCACGCCGTCCTTGGTTGCGACCAGGGTGTTGGCTATGTCGGAGCCGACGGAGCTGAAGGCCCCCGTGATGCGCACGGTGTACTCCGTGTGCCGCTCGGCCACCTTGCCCGCGCCGAGCTCGACGTTCTGGGTGGCGAGAGCGCTCGTGATCCCGCTGATCGTGACGCCGTATGCCTCGAGCCTGTTCTGCGATACGTCGACGCGGACTACGTTGGTCTTGCCGCCGAGGACGGAAACCGAGGAAACGCCCTCGGTCTGCTCGAACTTAGGGGAGATCGTGTCCTCGGCCAGGCGCTTGAGCTCCTCGGAGCTGCGGTTGCCCCGGATCGCGACGCGGATGATGGGCTGGGAGTTCATGTCCATCTTCATGATGGTCGGCGTGTCCGCGTCGTCCGGGAGGGACGAAGTCGTGCGTTCGATCTTGTCGCGAATGTCGTTGGTGGCCTTGTCCAGGTCCTTGCCGTAGTCGAACTCGAGGCTGATCATGGAGAATCCGTCCGACGAGGTCGAGGTCATGCTCTTGATGCCCTGGACGTTGGAAAGGCTCGACTCGAGGACCTTGGTGACCGTCTTCTCGACGGTCTCCGGCGCCGCGCCCGAGTAGGTGGTGGTCACCATCATCCTTGGCATGTCGGTCGAGGGCATCAGGGCCAGGGGGATCGAGGGGATAGAGTAGATGGCGACGATGATCACGAGGGCGAAGAGCACCAGGATGAGGACCGGCCGGTTGACCACGCGCTGCGAGAGGGTCATTTTTCCCCCTCGCCTATGACGATCACCTCGGCGCCGTCGGAGATGAGGTCCTGGCCCTCGTAGACGACGAGCTCGCCCGCGGATAGGCCTTCCTTGATCTCGATATCGGCGTCGACGGCGGTGCCGGCCTTGACGGTGCGCTTGTGGGCCAGCTTCCTGCCGGACTCGTCGCCCACGACGTAGACGAAACTCTCCTCGTCGCGGGAGACGACGGCGGCCGCGGGTACGGCGACTATGCCGGAAATGGGAGTCGTGAAGATCCTCACGCTCGCGTACATCCCGGCGGCGACGCGCCCGTCCTTGGCGACGAGCTCGAGCGTGGCCTCGCGCGTCCTGCTTGTGGGGTTGAGTACGGGGCTCACGCGGACGACGGTCGCGGCGAGGCTCTCGCCGGGCAGGGCCTCGAGGGCGATCCTGGCCGTCATGCCCTTTTTAATCTTGGCCGAGTCCCGCTCGGGTACGTTCACGACTATCTCTAGCTCGTCGATGACGCCGACCTTGGCGATGGCGGTGCCCGAGGAAACCGTCTCGCCGGGATTCGCGAGGATGCTGGTGACGGTGCCGGAGATCGGGGCGTACACCGCGCTGATCGCGTAGCTCGATCCGGGCTTGGAGGGGTCGACGCTCGCTATCTGGTCGCCCTTGCGCACGGCGTCGCCGACGGCGACCGCGACTTCCGCGATCCTGCCCCCGATGTCGGGGTAGACCGACATGCTGACCGAGCTCTCGACGTCCCCGCCCTGGTCGATATACGGCCTGAGCGTCTTTGAGGCCGCGGCCTTGGCTCGAACCGACTTGACCGTTATGCCCTGGGCGCCGAAGCCGGGCATGCCGCCGGGACCGCCCTTCATGGCGCCGGGGCCGCCCTTCGCGCCCTGTTGCGCTCCCGAGGCGCCGCCCGATGGCGCTCCCGCGGAATCGCTGCGGCGCGAGGCCCCTACGCCTATGACGGCGGCGGCGACCGCAATAACGGCGACGATCGCTATCGTCGCGATGCTTTTCTTCGACATGTCATTTCCTCCCCATGGTATCGAGGGGCAGGCCCGCCTCGTATTCGAGGCTGAGCGCGGCCAGGATGAGCTCGTAGGATTTCGAGAGGGCGCTGAGCTTGGCCGACTCGAGCTTGTCTTCCGCATTCTCGAGGGCCTCCAAGGTCGCATAGCCCTTGTCGTAAGCGGTTTTGGTCGCGTCATAGGCGCGCGAGGCCAGGTCGACCGTCAGGCTCTGTGTCGCGAGGGACCTCCGGCAGCTCGCCACGCTGCGTTCGGCCGCCTTCATGGCGAGCCTCGAGGTTTCCTGCGCGGACCTGAGGGACCCTGCGGCCAGGTCGATCGCGTCCTGGGCCGCGGCTATGCCCTGCCTGGCCGATGAGCCCTTCAGCAGGTTTCCGACGGGGAAGCTGAGCATGGCGCTCGCGCTCCCGCTCAGGCTGGGCGAGGCCCCGCTCTCGAGCGCGATCGAGGGCACGGCGGCGAGGCTGAGGCTGAGCGAGGGGAGGAAGCTCGAGCGTTCGGCGTAGGCCTTCGAGGCCTTGGCCGTCTCGAGGCTCTTGCGCGCCAGGGCGACTGCCGAGCTTTCCTTGCCTGCGGCGGCCGCCTCGGCCAGCAACGCGTCGAGTGTCGCCTCGGCCAGCTCCAGGGAGCCCTTCGCCTCGATCGCCTCGTCGGGCTTCAGGCCCATGAGACTGCGCAGGCTGTCGAGGTCGGCTTCGAGGGCGGTCCTGCAGGCGTCGACGGCGGGCTTGGAAGTCCCGAGGCTCACCTGCGCGGTGAGGAGGTCGAGCTCCGGCGCGAGGCCGGCCTTGTACTTCGCCTCGGTCTGCCTGAGTCCCGCCTCCGAGCGCGCGACGCTCGCCTCGGCGTTCTTCAGCTTCTCCTGGTCGAGGAGGATCGCGTAGACCGCCTTGCGGGCCGAGAGCTCGACACCGCCGCGGGCGGCCTCGTAGGAGAGGAGCTGCGCCTCGTAGGCCAGCTCGTCGAGGCCGCGCGCGTCCCGCATCGCCGGCGACAGCGAAAGGGCGGCCGAGAGACTGCCTTTCGCTGACAGGCCGTCCGTAAGGAGGTTGGCGGGCAGGGCCTTGCTCCCGGCGAGGCCGGCGCCTACGCTCAAGGACGGCAGGAGGTCGCTCCAGGCGAGCTCGACCGCGCGGCGCTTGGCGGCCAGGCTTATGGCCGCCTGTTTCAGGGACTCGTCGTTCGCGAGGGCCGCGGTTACGGCCTCTTCGGCACCGACGGCCCCCTGGGCGTGGAGCGCGGCCGTCGCGAGGGCCGCGGCCAGTAGGGCCATGGCGGCCCTCGGCATATTAGGATTCATCGTCGCTTTCCCCCGATCGGATCAGGATGGCAGGGGCATTCTGCCTGAAAAGCCCCCTGGTGATGAATTAACCGGCCATGAAAGCGGGATGAAAGCTTGTTATAATCGGCCTTCCGCGGCCATACCGTCGTTGGCGGCGCCTCGGGGCTCCGCGTATACTCGTCATGAGGGATCAAGAGTATGCAGGCAAGCGTGCTGGTCGTCGAGGACGTGAAGGAGATGGCCGAGCTCATGGCCCTCTTCCTTGGGAAGGACGGGATGAAGGTCCAGGTCATGGAGAACGGAGAGGACGGCCTCGTACTCCTCTCCAAGGAGTCCTTCGACCTCATCGTCCTCGACATCAACCTCCCCGGGATGGACGGCCTCGAGTTTTTGGCCGAGGCGAGGAAGGCCACGGACTGTCCCGTCCTCATCGTGTCCGCTCGCGGCTCCGACGAGGATCTCATCGCGGGGCTCGGCCAGGGCGCCGACGAGTACATGACGAAGCCCTTCTCCCCCAAGGTCATGGTCGCGAGGGCCCGGGCCCTGATCAGGCGCTCCCGCGGCGCCGTGGCCTCCGACAAGCCCCAGGCCGAGCTCGTCTCCTTCGGCCCCTACGTCCTGGACAACTCGGTCTTCGAGCTCAAGAAGGAGGGCAAGGCAATCCAGCTCTCCGTCAAGGAATTCGGCTTGCTCTCCTACCTGATCGCCCACGCCGACGCGCCCCAGTCTCCCCAGGCCATCTACGACGCCGTATGGAAGCGCGAGTTCGGCGACCTCACCGCCGTGGCCGTCTACATCCAGCGCCTGCGCAAGAAGATCGAGGACGATCCGGCCGATCCGCTTTATATAGAGACCGTCTACGGACGCGGCTATCGCTTCAATCCCTCCCCGCGAACCAGGACCGACGGCGCATGAAGATCAAGACCCAGTCTTTCATACTCATACTCGGCATCGCCATCATGCCCGCCTTGGTCATCTCATCCTTCTTCCTCGTCGAGCGCATGTCCTTCACCGCCCGCGAGGCCAAGCGCTACGAGATGCTCAAGCTCGAGGGCCAGTCCGCGAGCCCCGATCAGCGCATCGAGCGCATCGTCCAGCAGAAACCCAAGGGCATCGACATGGCCATCGCCGACCCTTCCGGGCGCGTCGTGTACTCGTCTATCCGCTCGATGCCCCTCGGTTCCGACTTCGCGGCCTCCCTCGCCCTGGCGTCGAGGACGCCGTCCCGGGATCGCATGCTCACCTTCGGCTTCATCCCGCCCCTGCCGGAGGGCTACTCCTCCATCGCCAGCCTGTCGCGCTCGGAATTCCTGCCCTCGGTGGTGCTGATCGACTTTATCAAGATGGGATTGCTTGCCCTCGCCGCGATCCTCGCTTTCGCCGCGGTCATGCTGATCGTCATCGTCCGCTCGATCGCGCGCTCGGTGCTCTCGCTCGAGGCCGCGACCAGGCGGGTCGCCGCGGGCGAGCTCGACCTGCCAATATCCGTCGAGGGCAGCAACGAGATCGCCTCGCTCTCGCGCTCCCTCAACAGCCTGCGCGAGGAGATCAAGGAGGACCAGGCGAGGAGGGCCCGCTTCATCATGGGCATCTCCCACGACCTGAAGACGCCCTTGGCGCTCGTGAAGGGCTACGCCGAGGCCCTCGAGGAGGAGATCGGCGGCTCGGGCCCGGGCGCGGCCTCGCACCTGGGCATCATCCAGGACAAGGCCGAGCAGCTCGAGGGAATGATCGACGACCTCATCGACTTCGAGCGCGTCGACACGGGGGAGTGGATCCGCGGCCTCGCCGACCTCGACTTGAGCCCCTTCCTCAAGGCCTTCGCGAAAAGGGTGGAGGCCGACGGGGCCCTCCTCGGACGGAACCTCCGCTGGGCCATCGATCTGCCCGAGCCCGCGCCCGTCCGTATGGACGATCGCCTCGTCACGAGGGTCCTCGAGAACCTCGTGAACAACGCCCTCCGCTATACCGCCGAGGGCGGCCGGATCGAGCTCGCGGCGCGGGCCGAGGGCGGCTCCTTCGTCGTGTCGATAGCCGACGACGGTCCGGGCATCGCACCCGACGAGATCCCGCGCATCTTCGAGCCTTTCTACAAGGGCAGCTCGTCGAGGCGAGAGCAGGGCATGGGCCTTGGGCTCTCGATCGTGAAGACCGTCGTGGAGTCGCACGGCTGGGCGATCGAGGTGCTGCCCGGCCTCGATCGCGCCGGCGGCGGCCGGGGCGCGGCCTTCGTCCTGCGCATCGCGCGGGCCACGCCCGCCTAGTCGCCGAAGCCGCGCGCGGAGCCTCGTGCCGTCCTCCGCCCCGAGCGGTCCGCGGCGCCGAGGACGAGCATGAGCGCGGCCCCGGCCAGGCCAGTGCAGGCCGCGGCGGGCCAGATCGCCCTGATGCCGAAGGCCGCTATGAAGCCCCCCGAAGCGAGGGGGCAGAGCATCGAGCCTGATTGCGCGATGAGCGAAACCAGGGAGTTGAGCCGCGAGCGATGGCTCGCGGGCGAGCGCGCGGCGACGAAGGCGTTCACGTTGGTGGCCGAGATGATCTCGCCGATGGTCCAGATCGCCGTCGAGGCGACGACGAGGGCCCTGCCGCCCGAGCCCGAGCCCGCGGGCAGGAAGGCCAGGATGCCGAAGCCCGCCGCGTAGAGAAGCCCCGCGATGGGCATGCAAGCGAGGGGCGAGAGCCTCCTCGAGAGATACCCGAGGGGAATCGTACAGGCGACCACCGTGAGCCCGTTGGCCGTCATGGCCATGCCGAAGGCCGAGGGACCGTCCGATCCGAGGGCCTCCTCGAGGAAGAGCGGTAGGCTGAACTGGTGCTGGGCGTACACGAGATTGAGCAGAGCGAGGACGATGGCGAAGACGAGGAGCATGGGCCTCCTCGCGAGGACCGCCAGCATGCCGCCGCCCTCGGCCGCCTCGCTTCGAGGCGATGCCTCGCTTCGAGGCGATGTCTGCTTCGCCACCGCGGCCGGGAGGCTCTCCCGCACGAGGAAGCCGAGCATGGAGGCCACTATCGCGAGGGCCAGGGCGTTGACCAGGAACATGAGCGTCGCGGCCCTGTTGAAGAGGAAGCCCGCCGCCAGGGGGCCGAGCGAGAAGCCTATGTTGTTGCCCCAATACAGCAGGGCATAGGCCCGCCGGCGCTGCTCGGGCGGGGTCACGTCCGCAACCATCGCGTTAAAGACCGGCCAGGTGGAGTTCAGGAGGACGCTGGCCGCGCCGGCCAGGAAGGGCAGCGAGGGCCCGAAGCCCAGGATGGAGCACAGGAGAAAGAGGAGGGATGCCCCGGCCAGGCAGGCCACGATAAGCCTCTTTCGGCCGAGTCCATCGCCTAACTTGCCAGCGATGAGCATGCCGGCACCGCCCGAGAGATAGACCAGGGTCATGAAGAGCCCGGCCCTGTCCGCGGCCCAGCCGAGCTTCACGGTGAGGAGCATGGTCATGAAGGGCATCACGAAGCTGCCGGCCGAGTTGATCAGGCGGATGAGGAAGAGATAGCGCAGGACGGATGGCAGGGGAGGGTGGTCGGTCTTTCGCATGGGCCGCCATTCTACGGCCGGACCGCGCGGCGATGCTAGGGCATGGCGCGCGTCGTCGCCTTGAGGGCTGCGGGATCGATGACAGCGAGGATGAAGCGGCCGGGGGCCTTCGCGTGATCGTAGAGTATCGCGTACTCGAGGCCCTTCGCTGTGCCCAGGGCCTGGTAGGGCGGCGCGGGCAGGGCCAGTCGGGCGAGCTCGGCTCCAGTGCGCGGATCGAGCAGGGAGAGGGCGCTGCCTCCCCCCGCGAGGGACAGGGGCATCGCGAGCCTGCCCCGGGAGTCGATCCAGCCCGAGCCGAACCAGGCTATGGCGCCGGGCGAGGCGAAGCGAGGCTCGATGAGCCGGGCCTCGGCCTTGCCGGATTTCGATCGGGAACTGCGTGAAGGCACGCCCCATATGGTCAGGGATGAGTTCGCCGTCGAGGAAGGCGCGGACACGAAGCAGAATGCCCCGCGTTCCTCGTCGCCGGCCAGCCTGAGGAAGCCGGCCTTTCGAGGCAGGGAGAATACTGCCTGCGCGCCGGGGGCCAGCTCGAGCTCCCAGACCGAGAAGCCGCTTCCCGCCTTGTTCGCGCCCGCGACGAGGACACTATCGCCCAGGAACAAGGCGTCGGAGACGAAGCAGTCGAGGCGCGTGCCGACGGCTGCCGCGCCAAGCCCGCTAGGACTTCTGGGCCCGCCGAGGGCGAGGACGCGGAACTCGAAGCCATCGCGGTACTCTCGGCTCGCCGTCGCCGCCCGCCCCGCGCCCGCGCCCGCCCAGCTCCAATCGCCGCGGGCGAGCTCGCGGGGCGGGGCTCCGGGGGCGAGGGCGAGCAGGCGCCCGCCCCTCGTGTCGGCGGCGACGAGGCCGTCGGCGAGGCCGCCCGGGGCCCGTTCCCAGGCCCGGGCGAAGGAGGCGCCGGGCAGCTTCGCGAGGCGGCGGGGATTCCCCTGGTCGTCGGGATAGGCCCAGAGGGAATCTCCGAAGGGGAAGACGACTTTGGCGCTGGCGGGGAGGGCCGCGGCGGGGGAGGGCGGCGCCGACGCTGGTACGGCCGCGGCGTCGATGCCGCACAACGCGGCGCAAAGGAAGAAGGCCCCCCGCGCGACCGATCGCCCGGGGGGCCTCGCGCGGCTCACTTGCGGATCGCCTCGTAAACCTTGGTCAGCTTGGGCGAGAGCATGATTTCCTCGGCCATGACGATCTTGGACTTCGCGTCCGAGATGTAGCTCGCAAGGGCTGAGCTGGCCTTCGAGGAGCTCCAGAAGTAGATGGCGGAGTAGTAGGCCTTGGCGAGGCCGTAGAGCCCGGACTTGGTGAAGTCCACGCGGGAGTCGTTGGTGTCGAGGTCGATGCCGTAGCGGTTCCACATGTCCCACACGACCTTGGTGCAGTACCACCAATAGGTGTCGTCCTTGGGGACCACGTTGAAGATGTTCACGTAGCCCTTGAAGAAGCCGTAGGCCTGCTGGCTGGAGGGAAGATTGCAGTAATAGTCCTCGGCGGCCTGGGCCGCGTTGAGCTTCGCGCGGTCGACCTGAAAATTCGGGTTGAGGACGCAGACGTTGACGTTGGCCTCCCAGTCGTTCGCGGACTCGAAGCCGGCGCCCTTGGCTATGGCGGTCTGGAGGGCGGGGGCCGAGAGGTTGGCTGGGTCGAACTTGTCGAGGTCAAGCTCGGCTCCGTGGAAGTAGCCGCCGGGCAGGTTCTTGGGCGCCACCCAGCCTATGACGCTCGACACGAGGGACTCGCCGCCCCCGGAGAGATAGACGGCGCCGTCGACTGAGAAGGGCAGGTCGGTCAGGGCGGGATAGTCGCCCGAGGAGCTCCCGAAGCGGCCGGCGGTCGCGGGCAGGGCGGCCTTGGCCTCGGCCACGAGGGCCGTATCGTACTTGTCGTCGAAGGCCTGGGCGCGGGAGACGGCCGCTTGGCTGCCCCAGACTTCCATGACCCAGTCGAAGTCGGCCTGTGCCGCGGCCTTCGTGGCCTCCTCGTCGGCGGGCACGGAGCCGAGGGAGGAGACGGAGGCGGGGGCGCAAGCGATGAGTAGGGCGAGGGCGGCCGATGCGAGGGCGAGGCGAAGGACTTTCATTGATACCTCCTGCGGATTTTGGTAATCAATTTGTGACATAGCTTTGACGCCTTGTCAAACGGCTCTTCCGCCTTACAGCTCTATCGGCCGCCTATTGTCGGACAGGCGGCGCATGAGGTAGTCGCGGTCGAGGCCCAAGTCCGAAACGATAGCCTTCAGCTGCTCCGCCGAGAGGAGGTTCGCTTCCGCGAAGAGGTAGGCGAGCTCGCGCTCGGCGAGGCAGGGGAGGCGCAGGGACTCGAGCATCTCGGGGCAGGGGGCGCGGCACTCGAGATGGCGCGAGGCGAGGCTCGTCGCGAGCCGCGAGCGCGGAGATCCGTCGGCCACGGCCGCGAGCTCGGCGAGGAGGGGCTTGATGTCGCCGCGGGCCGCGGCCTCGCCCATGGGCTTCAGGCTGAAGAAGGTGTACTCCTTGCCCGGCAGGTAGTGGTGCCGGTCGCATCGCGTGCAGTAGTTGGGCTCGCGGCCGTCCTCCTTGGTCCGGTCGCCCCCGATGATGATGAGGGGGTCGAAGTAGGGGGCGGGGCACTCCACGCCGTCGACGAGGTAATAGCGGTAGGTGTACAGCGAGTCGGCGAGGCACTCGGCCTGCTCGCAGTAGGCCGTGAGGGGAAAGACGTCGGTCGCCGTCTCGAGGAGGAGCCGGGCGGTCTGGTTGAAGATCTCGCGGCGGAAGTTGAGCACGAGGGTGGGGCAGACGAAGACGAGACCCCTCCGGAGGGACTCGTCCTGCATGAGGTAGGCAAGGCGCTCGTCGAAGAAGGAGGCCTCGTCGACGATCCAGGTGCCCACGGTCGGGTTCTCCGCGAGGAGGCTCTCGAGGGCGAAGGAGTCGGCGGCCGGGCCGATGCGGTCGCCGCAGCGCTCGTAGCCGCCCCGGTAGGCCAGGGCGTCGGGGGGGTAGTCGGGGAAGCGGGCGGTGTCGAGGGTCGAGCGCACGACGAAGATGTCGCGGCGATCCGCCCCGCCGGACGTCGTGTCCGCCCGCGCCGCGTCGCCCTTCGAGCGCGCCACGAGGCTGTCGCGCCACATGCGGGCCGAGAACTCGGTCTTGCCCGAGCCCATCGGCCCGATCACGAGGATGCGCCTGCCGGGACGGGTGAAGTCGAAGTGGTTGAAGGGATGGTGTACCTGGAGGAGGGGAAAGCCGAGGTTCCGCAGGAGGCTGGAGGCCTCGCCCATCGAGGCCTCGGCCCCGGCTCGGGCGATCTCGGATTCCTCCGTCATTCCTCGAGCTCCTTGGGCTCGGCGTAGCGCCTCGCGCTGGCGAGGACCCCACCCAGGCTCGCGCCCACGAGGCCCGTGACGAAGAAGGTCCTGGCTATCGGCCCGAGGGCGCTCGCGAGATAATCGCGCAGCTGGGCGCCGGCGGTCCCGATGAGCATCGTGCGGGCTTCCTCCGGGAGGGCGCCCTGGAGGATAAGGCCGCCCGGTATGGCGAGGACGGCGCCGGCGACCAGCACGAGGACCGATGGGATGAGGAGGTACTTGCCCGCGCGCGACAGGCGCGAGGCGAGGCCGGTTCCGCCGAGGGCGCCGAGGGCGGCCAGAGCGAGGGCCGAGAAGGCTAGCGTGGTGGCGGTCATGCGGTTGAGGAGAGCCTGCGTGAGGCCGCCCGCCGCGCCGGGCCCCCGCGAGAGGACGCCCAGGGGCATACGCGCGGCGATAGCGGCCGCCTGGCCGGGCTCGCCCGGCGTCGCCGTGTCGGGCAAGGCATCGACATAGGCGCCGAGGAGGGCGGAGAGCTCCGAGGGGGAGTCGGCGGCGGCCGGAAGCGTCGCGCCCGTTCGCGCGGCGTTCGCCAGGTAATCGCGGCCGAGGGCGGGCGCCTGCCTCTTGAGGGCCGCCTTGAGGGTGCGGAGGTCTAGTTCGGGCGGGCCCGGGACCCTGCCCTCGACCGAGTCGAGGACGGCGTCCACCGCGCCCGAGGCAGCGGTCCGTATCGCCGGCCAGGGCAGGTCCTTCTGGGCCGCCGCCGCGAGCGAGGGGCCGTCGAGGGCGATCGCCGCGCCGCCGCCCGAGCCGGCCGGCCGGAGCTCGACGCTCCTCGGCGCGCGCGCGGCTATCTCGGGCGCCTGGAGGGCGGCATAAAGCCGGTCGTCCTCCACGAAGCGCTTGTAGGTGTCGCGGTCGAGGGCCCAGGGCCTCGCCGCGGCGAGGAAGAGGGCGGACAGGGTCAGGGGGAGGCCGACGAAGATGAAGAGCAGGTTCGCGAGGGCTTTCCGCATCGGCTACCTCAGGACGGCCACGTTGGACATGACCTTGTGCTCGCCGAAGGCGAGGTACTTGAAGGGATGGATGTCGAGGGCGTTGGGATACCAGCCTTCGACGTAGTCGGTATCGATGACGTTGGCCGCGAGGCTGTGGTACAGGGGCAGGACGGCCGCGCCGGACAGGAGCCTGGTCTCGGCGAGGCCGAGGGCATCGAGCCTCTCGTCGCCCGTCTTGAGCGAGGCCGCGCCGAGGAGGCGGTCGAACTCGGGATCGGCCAGCCTGGCGTCGTTGAGGTTGGAGTCGCCCGCCCACATTTGCAGGAAGGCGAGGGGATCGGCGAAGTCCCCGATCCAGCTCGTCGAGGCGAGGGTCCAGCCCCCGGCCTCCGGGCCAGAACGGACGGCCTCGAAGTAGGAATTGGAGGGGACGGTCTTGATCTCGACGGCCAGGTCGGGGAGCTTCTCCCAGGCCTCCTTCGCCAGGCCGGCGACGCGTTGCGCGTCATCGCTGCCATCGGGGATCAGGATGGTCAGCTTGGGCAGGCCCGAGCCGTTCTTGTGCCCCGATTTCTCGAGGAGGCGCAGGGCCTCGTCCTGGTCGGCCGCCGTGATGCCCTTGGCGGACTGGTAGCCCGAATAAGGCAGCACGAGGGTGGAGGCCGGCGCGAGGTACCTGTCCTTGGAACGGAGCTCCCCCCAGGGCAGGAGCAGGGCCAGGGCGCGCCTCAGGTCGCGGTCGTTCCAGGGGGCGGTCCGGCAGTCGAAGAACCAGTAGTGGGTGCTGAACATGAGCCCAACCTGGATGGAGCTCTGGTCGAGCAGGGCCTGGAGGTCCATGGGGCCCGCGAGCCAATGGATGCCGCCGTCGTCGAAGCGGCGCGTGACGTCGGCGTCGTCGTCGCTGAAGATGGCCCGGATCCGCGGGACGCGCACGGAGGCGGCGTCCCAGTACTTTTCGTTCTTGGCCATGAGGAGGCCCGAGGCGTCGAGGGACTTGGGGACGTAGGGGCCGTTCACGGGGAAGGGCAGGGCAGAACGCCAGTCCTTGGCGGCGAGCATCGAGGGGTGGATGGGCGAGAAGGAGTGGTGGCAGAGGAGTCTCGTGAAATAGTCGGCCCGGGCCTCGAGCTTGACCTGGAGGACCTTCTCTCCGATCACCGTGATGCCCACCGACCCGGGATCCGCGCTCTTGCCCGAGCGGAAGTCGTGGGCGCCGGCTATCACGTCGAAGAACTCGCCATAGTCGGCCTTCGTGGCCGGCGAGAGCGCGCGGAGCCAGGCGTCCGCGAAGTCGCGGGCGCGCAGGGGCGAGCCGTCGGACCAGGCCGCCTCGTCGCGGATGTAGAAGGTGTAGGTCTTGCCGTCCTGCGAGCGCGTGTAGCTCTTGCAGGCGGCCTTGACCGGGTCGAGGCTGTTCGGGTCGTAGGAGAAGAGCCCCTCGTAGAGGGCCGTGAAGATCTGGGCCTCGGCCGAGTAGATGGAGTGGTGCGGGTCGAGCTGGAGCTCCAGCAGGTTGAAGGCCACCACGAACTCCTCGGGCTTGGGTTGCGCGTCGTCGGCCGCCGCGGCCGCCGATGCAGTCCCGCCGCCCGCGACCAGCGCCGCCAGGGCGAGCGCCGCCATGCGTATCCGCTTATCCATGCTGTCTCCTTGGTTGCCGCGAAGTCCTACGGCCCGTCCTTGATGCCGAGGCGCCTCATCTGCTCGAGTTCCTCGCGTTGCGCGACGTACTCGTGCTTCTTCTGGTTCGCCTTGATGACGGCGCCCTTGATCGTGGTCATCTCGGCCCGGATGCTCTTGATGCGCGGCTTGATCTCCGTCGGTGACTCGGCCTTGAAATAGTCCTCGAGGGCGGACAGGACGCGAAGGGTCCTTTGCAGCTCTTCGATGTTCCGCTGGAGGAAGTTGAAGGCCTGCTCGTCCGACATGCCCTCGAAGCGCCGCGCCGCCGCCCCGCCCCGCTGGACCAGGCTGGAGAGGAAGCGGGCCTTGCCCGTCGCCTCGGCGGCGAAGGCGCCGAATTCCAGGGCCTCGGTCGCGCGGCTGCCGGTCACTGGATCCACGAAGACGATCTGGTAGACGAGACCCTTGTCATCGGGGCTGAATATCTTGCGGATCATGCGCCGGAGCCGCGCCCCGAGGCCCTGGTCGAGGGAGGAGAGGGCCGAGGAATTCTCCTCGAGCTTCGCGACCGACTCGCCCAGGGCGAAGGAGGAGGCGGCGAGCGCGCGCAGGCCCTCGATGATCACCGGCTTGAAGGACTTCTCCCTCGAGTCGTCGGCCTTCTTGGCCTCGGCCACGGCCAGGCGGGCGAGGAGCTCCTCGCGGAGCCGGGG
>DBTW01000054.1 GCA_002307245.1 Spirochaetaceae bacterium UBA1306
TTGGCCAGGGCATCGCGCGAGATGGCCGGATCGAGCTTGAAATCGAAGCGCAGGTCGTGGCCCGAGCCGGCGCGAGCGGGGAGGAAGGGCTCGCTCTCCGTCGCGAGCTTGCCCGAGGCCCTCGGGATGGCGGAACCCAGGGGCGTCTTGACGTAGTAGCCCTCGGCCAGGAGGCCGCTGAGCTCCTCGCGAGCCAGCTGGAAGACTGCGACGATGTCGGTCTTGGACAGGGTCGTGGGCATCGCCGCCATGCGGTCGATGAAATCCTCGGGCTCGACTATGCCGGACCAGGAGGCCAGGGCGTAATAGGGGCTCGAGCCCTTGCCGAGATTGTTCCTCATCGCTCGGATTGTCAGGGCCATGCATTCCTCCTCGATGTGATACATATGTATCGGCATCCTGCCACATCTTGACAAGCCTCGGGACCGCGACCGCCTCGCGGGGCCGCCATGGCCAAGCGGGGAGCCAGTCGCGCCCAAGTTGGACAAGGCTCTTCCCCAACTTAGGCGAGCGTATCGCCCAACGTGGGCCGACTCGGCTACCAAGCTGGCCCGCTCCCTCGACGGGCTCGATCTTGAGGGCCTATCTTGCCTCGGCTGATGGAAAATTGTAGTCTCTGGGACGCGGAGGTTGCCCGATGCGCTACGGATACTTCGACGACGAGGCCAAGGAATACGTCATCGAGCGGCCGGATACTCCTCAATCCTGGAGCAACTACCTGGGCTCGACGGAGTACGGCGCCATCATCACCAATAACGCGGGCGGCTACGGCTTCTATAAATCGGGGGCCAAGGGTCGCTTCCTTCGCCTGCGTTTCAATTCGGTCCCCATGGACCAGCCGGGCCGCTATTTCTACCTGCGCGACCGGGATTCGGGCGACTATTGGTCGGCGAGCTGGCAACCCGTGGGCAAGCCGCTGGGCGACTACGAGTCCGAGTGCCGCCACGGGACGGCCTACACCAAGATCTCCTCGAAGTATTCCGGCATCGCGGCGGAGACCACGTATTTCGTCCCTCTCGGCCAGCATTTCGAGTACTGGCGGCTCAAGCTTAAAAACGAGTCGGGCAGGCCGCGCAGGCTCTCGGCCTTCAGTTATTGCGAATTCACGAACCAGTGGGATACCTTCCAGGACCAGGTGAACCTCCAGTACTCGCTCTTCATCGTGAAGGGCGCCCTCGAGGACGGGAGGCTGCGCATCGCGATCCAGGATAACCTCGCGAGCCAGCCGGGGGCGGGCTCAGGCGACGACGCCATGCTCTCTTGGATGGGCCTGGTCGGCGCGCCCGTCGCGGGCTTCGATACGCAGCGCTCGGCCTTCATCGGGACCTATGGCGGCTACCACAGGCCGGCCGCCCTCGAGGCGGGCCGATGCTCGGGCAGCGAGGCCTTCGGGGACAATGCCTGCGGCAGCCTCCAGGCCGATCTCGAGCTCGCGCCCGGCGAGAGCCGGGAGATCATGGTCATGCTCGGCATCGGCGAGGCGAGGACTCAGGGCAGGGATGCCATGGCCGAGTTCGGCAGCCTCGAGCGGGCGGAGGCCGAGCTGGCCCGGCTGAAAAGTTACTGGCACGACAAGCTGGGAAGCCTCGTCGTCGATACGCCCGACGAGGACGTGAACCATACCATCAACGTCTGGGGCCTGTACAATTGCCTCGTCACCTTCGCCTGGTCGCGGGCCGCGAGTCTTGTGTACAACGGCGAGCGCGACGGCCTGGGCTTCCGCGACTCGGTGCAGGACATCCTGGGCGTGGCCGCGGCCATACCCGAGGAGGCTCGGACCCGCCTCGAGCTCATGCTCACGGGTCAGCTCGCGAGCGGCGGGGCCATACCGGTGATCAAGCCCTTCTCCCATAGGCCGGGCGAGGAGAAGGCGCCGCCCGATTCCGAGCTCCGTTCGGACGACTGCCTCTGGTTCTTCAACGCCGTGCCGGAGCTCGTGGCCGAGACGGGCGACTTCGGCTTCTACGAGAAGGTCCTGCCCTATGCGGATTCAGGTGAGGCCACGGTCTTCGGCCACCTGCGCCGGGCCCTCGACTTCAACCTCGAGCGCATGGGCGCCCACGGCCTGCCCTGCGGGCTCTCGGCCGATTGGAACGACTGTCTGCGCCTGGGCTACCGGGGCGAGAGCCTTTTCGTCGCCTTCCAGCTGCGGCTCGGCCTCACGGTCTATTCCGATATCGCTCAACGCCTTAGGAACCAGGCCGAGTCGGACTGGGCCCTCGAGCGCCGCGCCAGGCTCGACGCGAGCATCCAGGCCGGTTGCTGGGACGGGAAGTGGTTCATCTGGGCCATAGCCGAGGACGGGACGGTCTACGGTACCCATAGCTACGAGGAAGGCCAGGTCTACTTCAACACCCAGGTCTGGTCGGTGATCTCGGGCGCGGCGAGCCCGGAGCAGGCGGCGAGCGCCATGGCCTCGGTGAAGGAGAGACTGGCCACGCCCTACGGTCTCATGCTCTCGGCCCCGCCCTTCGCCAAGACCTCGATCGAGGTCATGCGCGCGGTCGTCTTCAACCCGGGCATCAAGGAGAACGCCGGGATCTTCAATCATACCCAGGGCTGGGGCGTGATGGCCGAGGCCATGCTGGGCCACGGCGACCGAGCCTTCGAGTACTGCCATGCCGCACTCCCCGCCGCCTGGAACGACCGCGCTGAAGTGAGGCAGAGCGAGCCCTACGTCCAGGGCCAGACCAGCTACTCCGTGTTCTCGCCGAGGCCGGGCAATACGCGTACGTCCTGGCTTTCGGGGGCCGCGGCTTGGGCCTATTACAGTCTCGGGCACTACGTCTTGGGGCTCCGCCCGGAATACGACGGCTTCCGCGTCGATCCCTGCATCCCCTCGACATGGAAGGGCTTCAAGGCTGAGCGCCGTTTCAGGGGCAAGGTCCTGCGAATCGAAGTGCGCAATCCGAAGGGCCTGTGCAAGGGCGTCGCGGAGCTGGAGCTGAACGGCCAGAGGATCCCCGGCAACATTGCGCCCGCGCGGCTGCTGCGGGCGGAGAACGATATCGTCGCGACCATAGGATAAAGGAGTCGAATAGATGAACACGATACAGGGCATCATCCTGGGCCTCGTACAGGGCCTCACCGAATTCCTACCCGTAAGCAGCTCGGGCCACCTCGTCCTTTTCCAGAAGCTTTTCGGGATCTCCGGCGGGGTCTTGAGCTTCGACATAGCCGTGCACCTCGCGACCCTCCTCGCGGTCTTCGTCGTGTTCCGCAAGGACATCTGGCGGATGATCTCCCACCCGACGTCCAAGCTGACCCTCCTGGTCGTCGTCGGCACTATCCCCACGGTCATCATCGGCTTCGCCTTCAAGGACCTCATTGACTCGCTCTTCGAGTCGGGGCGCACGCTCGGCCTCGAGTTCATCTTCACGGGACTGGCCCTGATCGCCGCCGAAGCCCTCGCCAAGCGCCAAGGCAAGGCCAAGGGCGAGAAGGAGATGAGCTACCTCGACGCCGCCATCGTGGGCACGGCCCAGGGCGTCGCGATCCTGCCCGCCGTATCGCGCTCGGGGCTCACCCTCGCGGGCTCCCTGGCCTGCGGCGTGGAGCGGGAGTTCGCCCTCAAGTTCTCCTTCGTGATGTCCATCCCGCCCATACTCGGTGCCGGGCTCCTGGACGCGAAGGATCTTGTCCAGGCGGGCGCGGGACTGGGCATGCCCGTCCTGCCCCTGGCCGCGGGCATGGTCGCCGCGGCTGTCTCGGGCTACTTCGCGATCCGCTTCATGATCAAGGTATTCTCCAAGGCCAGCCTCAAGTACTTCGCCTATTACGTCTTCGCCCTGGGCCTCGCGATCGTCGCGGAGCAGATCTTCAGCGGGAGGATTTTCGGCCGGCTATTCTAGCTTGCCGGCGGGATCGGCTAGGGGCCGGGCCCGGGCCTAGGCCCCGCCCCCCGGCGCGCGCGGTACTCGCTCGGGCTCATGCCGGCTATACGGGCGAACTGCGCATTGAAAGATGCCTTGGAGCGGTAGCCCGCCTCGATCGAAACGTCGAGGATCGTGAGCTCGGGACTCTCCAGCAGGCGCGAGCACACGTATTCGATTCGGGTGCGG
This sequence comes from Spirochaetaceae bacterium UBA1306, assembly GCA_002307245.1. Lineage (GTDB taxonomy): Bacteria > Spirochaetota > Spirochaetia > Treponematales > Rectinemataceae > UBA1306. The sequence continues at coordinate 4,062 of DBTW01000054.1, forward strand.
TTGCGCCAGGCGATGAAGGTCGTGGAGAGATGGTCGCTAAAGAAGATCGAAAGGCGGTAAGCGGGGACGCCGATCAGCTTGGCGAGCTTATGGAGGTCCAGGTCCTCCTTCAGCAGGGCCTTGCGTCCCGAGGCCAGGGCCTCGAGGCGCTTGCGCATGAGCGCAAGCTCCTGATCCCCGAGGCGTAGCCGCTGCGCATGCTCTTCCCCGATCTCGACGCGCAGCTTCATGAGGAAGCGAGGATGCTTCACCACGTAGAGGTACCAGGCCACGAGGAGCAGTTGGAGCGAGAGTTGCGCGATCCTGTACGAGACCTTCCAGGAGAGCGCGAGAGACACGAATAGCAAGGCCATACAGGGGATCAGGACGAAGAAGGCGTGAATCAGCCTCTTCGTCTCGGCATGGCTGCCCGAGATGTCGACCGGATTCCAGCGCGCGATGAAGAGGGCGATGCCGGCGGCGGCCAGCGGCCAGGCGTAGGCGGCGTTGATCGCGGCGGCGTGGATGGGGCCGCGGACTAAGCTGTCCTCGACGTTCCCGAAGCGAGCATCGAAGCCGAAGGCGTAATCGAGGAGGGGCAGGAGCACGAGGGCGAGCTCGTAGCCGATGCCGACGAGGACGAGGGCCTTGCGGCCCTTCACGCTGCGCTCATTACCGAAGATATACAGGGAGATGTCGATCAGGGAGAGGCCGAGGATCAGGATGAGGCCCTGGAACAGCAGGTTGTCCAGGTCCACGGGAAGCTGCCCCACTGAATCGAGGGCGCTCATCGCGTAGAGGGCGCCAATTGAGCAGTAAAGGTAGCCGAAGGCGCCCAAGCCCCGCTCGCCCCGATGGACGATCAGGATGGATAGGCCCGACAAGCCGAGGGAAAGGCCTATGGCGCCGTGGAAATAGCCGTAGAGGGCGTCGAACAGGACCATACCGCCGCCGGGAGCCATGCGGCACTATAACACGGCTCCCGAAAAGGAGGCGAGACCCTGGGAAAAGGGGGGCCGCCCGCGAGGGCGGCCCCGATCGGACTCGCTAAGAGTCCTTTGCCGCTAGGGCGTCGTGAGGCTTACATTGTCGAAATTCGCCGTAGCCTGGTCATACCAGGCATTGGCGTTGACGAAGAAGCCGACCTCGAGCGTAGCCGCGGAGAAGCTCGGATCGAAGTACTCCCAGGTATCCGTACTTACGGTATAGGAAGTGAGTTGTTGCTGCGTCCAGGCAATACCATCGGTCGATACCCAGCATTTGAGCGTCGAGCCTATCCTCTGCATCTTGAGCCAGGGAGTGATGGGTACGGCGCCCCCCCAGCCCGTCGATCCTTCGTCGAAGTAGCGGATTTCCCCGCCCGGCATGAGGGCCGCACCGCTCCCCTTGTCCGTGAAGTTGATCCCGAGGATGCAATCCTTGGCGATGGCGGCGACCGCCTCGCATACGGAAATGCCCGCCAAGGCTTGATGCCCGGTGGACTGGGCGGAGACCGTTGCGATATGGGCGATCAGGGTAAAGTTACCGCTGACCGAGGCGTGGACGTACTCCATGGGGAGCTCGCCCGATCCCAGGCCGAGGAGTCCGCCGCCGGTGAGGGAGAAGGTCCCGGCAGAGTAGCTCGCGCTGCCGTCAGGAATGCGACCTACTGCCTCGCCCTTCCAGGAGCGGCCATTTGCGCTCAAGAGGGTCTTCACGTGCATGGGAAGTGCCGTCGCGGCGGTCCCGGCGCCGCTCGCCCAGTTGTCGTCCGCCACCCTCGCCACGAGCCAGACCGCGTAGCCCAAGGTAGTGTCGAGATCGGTGAGTTTGCAGCCGGCAGAGCTCGCGGGGTAGTTCCCGTAGAGTTTCCCGCTGCCGTACGTGTCATGGCTGTCTTTGTACCAGAGGTCATAGCTGCTCACCCTAGCCGCGGGAGTCCAGGCGAGGTCTATCTCCCCGACGCTGTCGACGGGCACGGTCAAGGTCGGCGCCGCGGGATTGTCCGGGCCATCTGCGATGCCGATCGAAAAATCGTTCGAGCCGACGACCTGCCCGGAGCTCTGCGCGAGGCCGATGTAATAGGTATCGCCAGGCGTCACCGAGATGTATCGGAGGTAGGGGGCGGAGGCGCTCGCCTTTATCGCGATGGTCTCGAAGTTGGCGGATAGGGCCTTACCGCTAGCGTCGTAGATGATGCCGCCTATGGTATTGCCGTTGCCCGCGGCCGCCTGGCAGGAAACCGTGACGCTGCAGCCGCTGGGGACGAACTTATACCAGAGCTCCTGTCCCATCGCCGTCACGCTCGAGTTCGCGGAGATCGCGAAGGGCGTCGGGCTTGGAGTCCCGGAAAAGGGCAAGGAGGCCAACACAGAAGCCGTGGGGAGGCAATACACGGAGATGGAGTTGGAGCGATTCGCGGCGATTGTCTGAGTGGCTTGGCCCTGTGCGACGGGCTCGATTTCCGAAACGGCGGAATTGTAGACCTTGGCTACAACGGAGCAGATCCCGGTATCGTCAGGTATGATCTTGCTCGTGGAAACATTCGTATTGCCGTCGCCGAGGAGCGTCGGCGTGTCGACGGTCCAGGACATGAAGGGCTCGGTCGCGTCGCCCTTGTAAAGGGCGAGCTCGACCTTGGAGGCCCCGATAAGGGCGCGGGAGCTTCCGCCGCCTGAACGGGTGGCGGAGAAGAGCTCGGCGAATGCCGGCGAAAGGCGCGGGATGGCTATGGATACGCTCGTCTCGTCCAGCGACGGCGAAGCCGTCGCCGCGCTCGCGCCGTCCGTCGCATTGGCGCAGGATACGGAAAACGCGACTACGAGGGCCGCAACGGCAAGCATGATTCGTCTGGTCGGTTGCATCGTGCGGCTCCTTCTACTGTAGCGAAATGGAGACTGATGTCTCGGTCGTGGTCGTACCCGCAACGATCGCCGATAGCGGAGTCCAGGCTCCATCAACGAAAGCGGAGACGCGGTAGCTAAAGGGGTAGCCCGACTTCAGTCCGGTCCGCAAGAAGCTCATATCCGCGCCCTCGTACAGAATGCTCAGCACCTCCTCCGCTTCGACTCGATCCGTAAAGGGAGAGATAGAGTAGGATTCGGAATAGGAATAATCGTCGTCGCTAGCCTTAGTCACGCTATAAAGGCGGTACTTCGCCGCATTTCCGACGCCACTCCAGGTCACGAGGAGGCTGTGATAGGGATCGGCTGAACCCGGCACGACCGCAAGGTTCTGAGGCGCCCCGTTCGCCGTGACATTGATGCCGTAGGCTCCCACGACCGAGGAGGTCGTGCTATACCAGTCCGCCGCGCCCTGAATCCTGAGATAATAGCTGCCGCCCTCGGCCGGGCATACCCATTGCTCGATGTTGTCAAGCGAATCGCCGTTGCTCGAGTTTTGGGCGACGGCCTTCCCTTCGAGGTCCACGATGCTGAATTCCAGATTGGGCCGGCTGCTGTCGACCGATACGAGGCTGATATCGTAGCCCTGCCCCGCCTCGACCGGCAGCTGGAGGTAATCGACGTCGCCTGCAGGATAGATCGAATGCTCTTGCGTCTTGCCCAGCTCGAGGCTTCCCGCCTTGGCCATGGTTCCGTCGGCCTCGAGGGAATCCGCGGCTGCGTCGGCGAAGGACAAGACGAAGCCGTGCTCGCCTCCTTTGAAGACGCCCACCTCCGAATGGTACGTGGCGAGAGAAGTCCCCACGTCGACTACGGCGACGTAATACGTATCGCCGGAAACGCTGTCGAGATAGGCCGCGTTGCCCGAACCTGAGACGACATACGAGGCGCTTCCCCCGCCAGAGCTATCGCAAGCCTTGCCTTTAGAGTCGAAGACGAACAAGGCCAGCACCGCGCGACTTCCCTTCGAGGCGCGCGCGAGGATGCGGGTTTGTCTGGAATCGGCGGTGAGCTTGTACCATTTCTCGCTGCCTATCGTCATGCCGCTATAGTAGCTTCCTTCATAAGGCACGAGCGTCGCCGCGGCGCTCTCGACTCCGAGCGCAAGGGGCTCAGGATCGATCGGCAGGCAGGTGATGGATATTGGAGTCTCCGCCCGCGAGCTTATGTCGAAGCTAGCCGATACGCCCGATACGGTCGCGCGAGAGGCAGCGTCAACGCCATTCGCCTTGTTATAAAGCGTGACCTTGGCCGTATAGCCGATCCCGACGGGAAGCGTGGCGGAGCAGCTCGCGTAGGAGTTGCTTCCCATGGCCTCGTCCGCGACGGCGTTGGCCGATAGCTCGACGTCGCAGGAATAGAAGGCCGCAGTCGAGCCTTGGGCGAAGAATTCGAGGCGGGCGGAGCTCGCCGCGATGAAGGCCCTGGGCGAGCCGACGAGGCCTCGCGAGCCTTCGCCGACGCCCGAGCCGTCGGCGAACTCGGCGGCGTAGCGCAGGAAGGCCGCGCCGAGGGTCGGGATGCTGATGCTCACCTTTCCCTTCGTCGGGTCGCTAAGGCCTGAGCTCGTGTCCGCTGGCTTTCCGAGCGTTGCGTTCGCGCAGGATAGGGCGAGCAAGACGGATAATAGAATCGGCGCTATTGCGGATTGCTTTCTCATCCCATTTCCCCCGTCAGTCAATCGTGATGGCGACTTGGCCGCCGTCGTCGATGGAGATCGATGCTTCATTCGATGCCTCGGAAGAGCCGAAGCCGTTCGAGGCCATTACCGTATAGGTATTCGTCTGCCCGGCGACGGGGTTCGGGTCCGCCCAGGAAAGGGCCGAGCCCTTCCAGACGGCCGCGCTGGAGCCGTTGCGGTGGACTGAATAGGAAGCCGCTCCGTCCGAGGCCGGCCAGGAAAGGAGGGGATGGAGGCCATTAGCCGCGATAGACAAGGAAGGCGCGGCCGGTATGGAACCCGTGCCGAAGATCCAGGTATCGCTCGCGCCCTCGCTAATCGCCTTACCGGATGAGTCTACGGGCACGACCCTCCAGGCGTAGGTCGAATTCGCATCCAAGGCATCGGGCTTGTAATTATTCGCGCCCGCATACTCGGCCGTGGCGCCATCGGATACGCTCGTTCCCTTTACGATATAGATGAGCCAGCTCACCGCTCCCGAAGAGGCATTCCATGAAAAGCTAGGCTGGGCCTCGACTTTGACCGAGGAATTCACGGGAGAGACGAGGGATACCTTCAGGGGCAAGGATCGCGTGATCGTGAGGACGTAGGTCTTGGTGGCGCTTCCGTTTTCGGCGGTGACGATTATGGTCGCCTTTGTGTCGCCATAGACGAGATCCTCGATCTTCATGCTCGTCCCCGAGCCGCCGTTGATCGAGGCGCTCGCGCCCGCGGGGAGGACGATGGCGATCTCGGCCTCGGTAGTCGCGTCGTCGAGCGTGATGGCGAAGGCCCCATCGCTCAAGGCGACCGCACTAGAGTTCACGGACAGGCTAACGATGCTCGCGTCGTCGGAGAGGGTCGATGAACTCGATCCCGAAGAACATGCGCAGAGCGCGGTAGCGGCGATAACTGCCATGAACGGTAATCGTAGACTTCTCATGCTTTCTCCTTAACTCTTTCAGTGTTACGAAGCTTATTGAATAAAAAACCGATACCGTTCTATTAAAATGAATTACTTGCTTTCATCAATTGACGGATAATGTGCACGAGTATTTTGTTACTGCCCCGAGCGCATCATCCATCTGGATCCATAAGCTTCGTGACACTAGTCAAGGCTTCAATTTGTAGACGTACAGCCCCTTAGTCCCGACTGCCGAATACAGATAGGGGCCCGAGACGGCAAGTCCGTTCGCGGATGCGTAGAAATTGCCGTTCTCGTTATTGAGGGTCGAATCATAGTCGGATTCGCAGCTCGCCAGGAGACTTGCCTTCCCTGCCTTGCTGAGATCCACGATCCTGATCCTGCAGAGGCCCGAGGAGGAATTGTATGCGCTACTCGCGAACAGGTAATGCCCGGTCTGGGCGAGGCCCTTGCCTACTTCATTGGCCGACGAGAAGCTAGCCACTTTCGTGGCCGAGAGCGGATCGCTGATATCGCAGGCGGAAAAACCGTAAGAATCCCCGTTCGTGAAGGCTCCCGTCTCGCTCGTACATATCGCTCGGGCGCCCGCGACCGGAATGGTCGCGCAAAAGAAGGCAGCGCTCGGACTGCTGATGTCGTAAACGTTCACGCCCTGATTGGAGTCGGCGATATAGGCATAGGTGCCGGAGATCGAGATGTCTTGGATGCCATTGCTGGCGAGGATGGTCTTAATAAAGGCCGGCGATGACGGATTAGAGATGTCGTATATCTCGAAGCCGGAGTATCGGGTTGTAAAGTAAAGATAACTGCCCGATATAGCGATACCGCGAAGGTATGAAGTGCTCATCTTAGCCATGATCGTCGGCTTCGCGGGATCGGAGACATCCACGACAAGGACCTCTTGCAAGGGGCTCGTGATATCGGTCGACGCCGCCATCACGAAGGCCAGATCGCCCGAAAGCCTTACCATGGCTGCCTTGTATGCCGGGGTCGCCAGCAGGGCAGTCTGTACCGGATTGGCAGGATCGCCTATATCGAATATCCGCAATCCGGCGGTGTTCTCGGCGACATAGGCATGGCTGCCGCCGATCGCCACATCGCAGGCTCCCCCGCTCGTCGCGGCCACGGCCAGCTTGGTGAGGCTCAAGGGCAGGTTCGTATCGATTACGCATTGGCAGGGATCGGTCAAATCGATGAGCGCGAAGGCCAAGGGCCCGTTGACCGAAACGGAGCAGGGATAGTCGGTCGGGATATTCTTCTGCAGCGAAGGGCTCGACGGATCATCGAGACGATAGATCTGGATGCCGAGGTCAGTATTGGCTGTGAATAACCACTGCCCTGAGGCGGCGAGGTCCTGGATCCTCCCGTTGGCGCCGTAGGCCTGGCAGGATTTCAGGACGGCCGTAGATCCCGCTGCGAGACCGGAAAGGTCCACGACCATGATGCCATTGTTGTTCATCGCCGCGTAGGCGTAGTCGCCGGAAATAGCGACGCTCAAGGCCTGGGAATAGACCGCCGAGCTGGTCGAGTCGAAGTCCGAGGCCCTGAAGCTTTGGATCGCCCCGCTGCCGTCGGCGTCGCCGAGCCTGATGACCTTAAGGCCTCCGCCCCGATCGGCCACTATCGCGTAATCACCGTATACTGCGATGCCCAGGGCCTTAGCCTCGCTCGTCAGAATATATCCGTTACTCAACATGTCGCTGTTTCTATCGAGGATGAAGGATTTCCGCAAAACAGGAGCGCTAGCCAAGCTGACATCGATCATTTTCACGCTGGATGCGTAGTACGTGACATAGCCGTAGGTCGCGTTCGCTACGTTGGTAAAGGAGAAGTCCGCCACCAGGACCGTCGATCCGTAGACGGCCAGGCCCCGTGCGCAGGCGATGCCAGCGGCATACTGGCCAAGCTTTGCGGGGCTACCCGGGCTCGAGAGGTCGTAGATCAGGAGACCTGCGGCGCCGGCGGCGACATAGGCGTAATTCCCGTGTACGATGACTTGGTAGGCCAAACCGCCGCTGGGCATCGCGATGGTCTTGAGGAGGACGGGATTGGCCTTATCCTTGGCATTGTAGACTTTGAGACCAGAGCTGATATTGACCGCATACAGGTAGTCGCCCAGCCAGGCGAGCTCGCGCACCTCGCCGAGGGCTTCGCATCTTGTGACCGAGGGACTGGTCAAGAAGCCGTCCGTCTGGCCCCCCACGGCCGAGCTTAAAATATTACAATCGGACTTCGGCGCAATTTTATAATAATAGTATAATCCGTTCACGACCGTCGTATCGGAGAAGCTCGTCCCCGTGGTAGTGCGGAACTCGTCGAATGTACCCGTATCGCCGATCCGGCGGTAGATGGTGTACTCGTCGGTCGCGACTATGCCGTTCCAGTTCAAGTCGATCTTGCCGCGCATGCCGTACAGGCGCGGAATCAAAGTCCGGGCCGAGAGCGGTATCGTCTTGACGTAGTCCGAATAACTATCGGGATAGCCGCTCTTCGCGTTCGCCTTTACCCTGACTACGTAGAGGTTGCCGTTCGCGCATTTCAGGCTATAGGGCGAGGTGACATTCTTGATCACGCTGCCCACCGTGTCCGACGGCAGGGAGCCTGTGTCCGAATAGTATAGAGTATAGCTGTCCGTATTGGGCACATCGTCCCAGCTGAGGACTATTTTCTTATTTGATGCCACGGCCGCGAACGAAGGCAGGGAGCTGCCGGTGGAGGATTTCTTCAGGTTTATGCTCGAGCTCGAGACGTTGGAATTCCAATCGACGGCCTTGAGCTTCAGGTAGAAGCTCGCGCCCAGGGTGTCGGTGGCGAATTGGAAAGAGTAGCTGCCGTCCGCCGCCACCGCCACGTCGCCGCCGACCGTCGAGCTGGGGATCTCGTAGCTCAGGCTGGCGACGCTGCCAGCCTGCCCGTCGGCGGCCGCGTCGGATACTTTCCCGTCTATTTCGACTATATTCGCGCAGAGGAAGCCTTCCTGCGGCGAACTGATCGTAATGACGGGAGCCGTCGAGTCCTTGGCGCGGATCAAGGTCGAAGAAGCTATCAGGTCGAGCTTACAGGCCGACAACGCGGCCAAGATCGCGCAGAGCGCCATGACGGCGCTGCGCCGCAAGATCCAATTTCCCCTAGTGCCCATGGCCCTATGGTCTATTCGCGCGCGCTTATCGTCGTCTGGATTAGCAAAGAATGGACACCATACGGTAAATAATGCTGCTTCTGCCTGCGCCTGGAGCCTAATTCAACCGGCGGAATCAGTATTGTACTAGGAAGGGCGCTCCCGCGAAGCGCCCTTCCT
>DBTW01000178.1:0-7735 GCA_002307245.1 Spirochaetaceae bacterium UBA1306
GTTCCTTGCGCGCACGCCGACCGGGGAGGGGGCGATATTTCGCGCCGCCCCCATTCCGTTCAAGTCCCCGTGCGGCAAGGAGCGCGCCCCTTCTGAAGGGCGCCCTCTATGCCTGTTGTACGCGCGGGAGGGTATTTGTCAAAGACCGACGGGGAGGGCTAGCCCCAAAGGCTCGCCCTCCCCGTAATAATACTACGCTACTGGAGCAACTGCAAGACAGTCTGCGTCCTCTGGTTCGCCTGGGCGAGCATTGCGCTGCCGGTCTGGACCAGGATGCGGTTCTTGGTGTATTCGACCATCTGGGCGGCCATGTCGGTGTCGCGGATGCGGCTCTCGGCTGCCTGGAGGTTCTCGGCCCCGACGTCGATGCCCTTGATGGCGTGCTCGAGCCGGTTCTGGTAGGCGCCGAGGTCGGCGCGCTGCTTGTTGACCTTCTTGAGGGCCTCGTCGAGGACGCCGATGGTCCGGTTGGCGCCGTCGGCGCTGTCGATGGAGATGATGCCGTCGTTGCCCGAATTCCTGACGCCGAGGGCCCTGGCGGTCATCGTACCGATGTAGACGCGCTTGCGCTGGTCCATGTTGGCGCCGATCTGGAACCACATGGAGCCGGTCACCACGTTTTCGCCGTTGTCGCGGGCGAACCTGCCGGTGAGGAGGTTCATGCCGTTGAACTGGGCGTGGCTGGCGATGCGGTCGATCTCATCGACGAGCTGGGAAACCTCGACTTGGATCTGCATCCGGTCCTCGGAGGTATATACGCCGTTCGAGGCCTGCACGGAGAGCTCGCGGAGGCGCTGGATGATGTCCTGGCTCTCCTGGAGGTAGCCCTCGGTGGTCTGAATGAAGGAGATGCCGTTGGCGGCGTTCCGGCTGGCCTGATTTAAGCCGCGGATCTGGCTGCGCATCTTCTCGGATACGGCGAGCCCGGAGGCGTCGTCGCCTGCGCGGTTGATCGCCAGGCCCGAGGAGAGCTTCTCCATGTTCTTGCCGGCAGTGTCGTTCGTCACGCTCAATGAGCGGTTGGCGAACATGGCGCTGAGGTTGTGGTTGATGATCATCTGGAATCCTCCTTGAATATTCTCACGGGGCATCCTTGCCCCGTATGTGCCTTCGCGGACGCCCGCAGGGCTCGCGGAAACCAAGTTCCGACCGCCTAGCGGCGTGGCCGCGGGTAAAGGCGCACACTGCCTCTATCCCCCGACCTCCTCCTTTCGCGTCGGGCGACGAGAAAAAGCTCAAGTCGAGCCACCCGCGTCCGACACTGTAAGAGAGGGATAGGAGTCATCCGCCCTAAAAAAGGCATGTCCACTCGCGGTCCCTCGCCCTTGGTATCGGCATATTCAGTCTATTTCTTGAGCCCCTTACGCTCACTCAATCGCAATTCCATAAAAAACGCATAAAGTCCGCGCTTGCTGGGCTGGGCGTGAAGACGTACAATGCAAATAGTCTGTGTCGCGGAGGAAGCCATGAGATCCTCGGATTTTTTCCATAGCGCCTCGGATGGCAAAAAGATATTCGTGCGGAAATGGCTCCCGACGGGAGCGCCCAAGTCCTTGCTGCTCATCGCGCACGGCATGGCGGAGCATTCGGCGCGCTACGAGCGCTTCGCCGCCATGATGACGGCCTCGGGCTGGGCAGTCTACGTTCCCGATCATCGCGGGCATGGCCAGACGGCAGGGGAGGGCGAGCTCGGCTGGCTCGGCGACCGCGGCGGCTTTTTCCACGTGCGCGACGACCTGCGGGAGATCGGCCTCCTCGCCAAGGCCGAGTACGAGGGTTTGCCCCTCTTTCTTCTCGGACATTCGATGGGCTCGATCCTCGCGGAATCCTTCATTGCAGCCTACGGCAAGGATATTTCAGGCTGCGTCCTCTCGGGCGCCGTGGCCCCCATGCCGGCCGCCCTCCTCGCCGCCGGGAAGCTGATCGCCTCGGTCGGGGCCGCGTGCAAGGGGCAAAGGTCTCCCGCCAAGCTCCTCGACAAAATGGGCTTCGGGGCCAACAACAAGGATTTCCAGCCGGCTCGCACCCGGTTCGATTGGCTTTCGCGCGATCCGGCGGAGGTGGATAAATACGTCGCCGATCCTCTCTGCGGCTTTGTCTGCAGCTTCGGCTTCTATCGCGAGCTCTTCGCCGGTTTTTCCTCGCTCTACGGGCGATCCGCGCCCTTCGCCGGCGTTCCCAAGTCCCTACCGGTCTACATCCTGTCCGGGGCGGAGGATCCCGTGGGCGGGGCGCTCGGCTTCGTGGCTCGCCTAGCCGCCATGCTCAAGGCGGCAGGCCTCCAGGAGGTCGATACCCGGCTCTATCCGGGAGCCCGCCACGAGATACTCAACGAGACGAACCGCGACGAGGTGCAGAAGGACGTGAAGGAGTGGCTCGAGGCCCGATCTTGACCGGACGAGGGCCTTCGATTGTATAATGCATCGCATTTCATCCGATTCCCCGGCGAGGCTCCGCATTGCTCATCCGCTATCGCAGATCAGAAAACGGCAAGCCCGTGGCGAAGGCCGTCGTGTACACCCAGGCGGAGCATAAGATCGAACGCTCCGGTATAGATCCGGACGCTCTGCGTATCGTCGAACGGCTTCGCGAGAATGGGCACGAGGCCTATATCGTGGGCGGCGCCGTCCGCGACCTGCTCCTCGGCCGGAGGCCCAAGGACTTCGATATCGTCACCGACGCCCAGCCGGCGCGCATCAAGCGGATCTTCCGCTCCGCCCGCGTCATCGGCCGGAGGTTCCGCCTGGTGCATGTCTACGCCGGTCCCAAGATCTTTGAGGTCTCGACCTTCCGCTCCATAGCCAACGGCACGGTCGGGAACGAATTCGGCACCATCGACGAGGATGCCCACCGCAGGGACTTTTCCCTTAACGCCCTGTATTTCGATCCCCACGACTCGACCCTCGTCGATTATGTAGGCGGATTCAAGGACATCGCCTCCAAGAAAATCGAGCCGGTGATCCCCCTCAAGACGATTTTTAAGGAAGATCCCGTCAGGATGATCCGCTGCGTGAAGTACGCGTCCACCGCTGGCTTCCGCATCCCTCTCAAGCTCCGCTTCGCCCTCAAGCGAGATTCCGAGCTCCTGGGCGGGGCGAGCCCCTCGCGCCTCACCGAGGAATTCCTCAAGATCCTCGGTTCGGGCAAGTCCGAGGCCATCGTGGAAGGCCTCGCTCGCTTCGACCTCCTGCGGCACCTCGCGCCCGGGACCGCCACTCTGATGGGGACGAGCCAGGCTTACGCCTCGGCCCTCAAGGAAGCCCTCGGCGAGCTGGACGCCTGCGCGGCCTCTCCCTCCCGCGAACGGGGCCTTGCCCTCCTACTCTCCCATTACCTGCGTCCCTTCCTCGAGTACAGGCCCGAGCGCTTCGCGGATATTCCGGACGCCTACCGGGACGCCGTGCACGAGGCGCGGCTCTTCCTCTCGCCCCTCAATCCGCCCCGCGTCGAGCTCGAGGCCGCCGTCCTCATGGCCTTCAAGAAGCGCGGCCTCTCCCCCAGCCAGCGCCCGAGGCGGCAGGGGCCAGCGCGAGGGGGGGCCGCGACCGGGGAGCGCCGGGAGCCTCGCGGGCCTCGGCCCACGGGTGTGCCCGAGCAGCCCATGCGCGAGCAGGCGCCGCGCCAGGCCGAGCGCGCCCCGATCCAAGGGGACGCCGCGCCCGGCGAAAGCTCCTCGGCCAAACGCAGGCGGAGGCGTAGGCGGCATAAGCCCTCCGGCGGCCAGGATCCCAGGGCTTCCGCGGAAGGCGAGTGATGCCATCCCCCGCGGCATCGATCGCCCTAGCTTGACAAGTCTTCGGGATATTTCCCAAAATGGCCTCCGTGAAGACCGATAGGCTCGAGGCTTTGTCTCTCGAGGAGCTCTACGCCCTCGCCGATAGGACCGGTCTCGATCTCCCGCCCGGCCTGGAGCGGCCCTTCGTCATCGAGGAGATCCTCGAAGTGCTGGAGGATGACTCCGAGGATCTCCTCGCCTCGCAGGGTGACGTCCTCCATATCGAGGTGAAAAAATATTCGGGCATCGGAATAGACGAGATAGACATCGGTCCGGAAGCCAACGAATTCATCGTCGCTCGCTATAACGAGACGATGATCAAGGCGGTGGTCCGCGACCCGTCCTGGGCTTTCGCCTTTTGGGACGTGTCCGACGCCGACATGGCCTCCCTCCGGGGCGACGAGCCCTCGGCCGGGCTCTTCCTCCGCGTGGCGGAGGCGTCGCCCGGGGGGGCGGCGCCATCGGGCCCGACCTCGACGGCGTCGGCGCAAGCGACGTCCGAATCCTCCAACGCCGATTACCGGCGCGAATATTTCGACATACCGGTCGCCGATGACGATCTCCAGTGGTATATCAACTTGCCGCGTTCGGGACTAAGGTTCCGTATCGAGCTCTGCGCCAGGCGCGGGGGGGCGGGCGGGAAGCTCCGAGTCCTCGCGCGGTCCAACGAGGTTCAGTCGCCGCGGCAATCGCTGGCCCTGCCGGCCGTCGGCTTGGATGAACGGGCCTACGAGCTCTTGGCCCTATCAGGGGCCGAGGATATAGCGCTCGAGGACGGCCCAGAGTCGAATCCGCTCCGCATCATCCAAGCCGGCTTCGCAAGGTCGGAAGACCGCGCGGATTAAAGGACGATCCATGGAAACGGGATACCTCGCCCTCGTCCTCAACGCGCACATGCCCTTCGTCCGCAGACCGGAATACCCGAGCTTCCTCGAGGAACGCTGGCTGTTCGAGGCCATATCCGAGACCTACCTCCCCCTGCTGCGGGTCTTCCGCTCCCTCGAGGCCGACGGCATCCCCTTCCACCTCACCCTCAACGTGTCCCCGACCCTCGCCGCCATGCTCTCCGACAAGCTGCTCGGCGATCGCTACGTGGAATACCTCGACGCCCAGCTCCTGCTCGCGGCGGCCGAGGAGGCTCGGATAGGCGGGGACCCCGCCTTCGGGCTCCTCGCGAGGATGTACCATGCCCTCTATCGGACAGATAAGGACGACTTCCTCCAGCTCTACAATCGGGATATCCTGGGCGCCTTCGACTACTACTACAAGAAGGGCCGCGTCGAGCTCATGACGAGCGGGGCCACCCATGCCTTCCTGCCCCTATTCCGCGACAACCACGAGGCGGTGATCTCCCAGGTCGAGACCGCCATCATTTCCCACCGCAAGGCCTTCGGGAAGCACCCCGCTGGCTTCTGGCTACCCCAGCTCGGCTGGTATCCGGGCATCGCCGAGATCCTCCGCTCTTACAACGTGCAATACACCGTGGTCACGACCAGGGGAGCGGTTCTCGGCGACCCTACGCCGCGCTGCGGATCCTTCGCCCCCGTCGAGACCCCTTCGGGCCTCGTCGCCTTCATCCGCGACGCCGGGGCCACGAAGGCCGTATGGTCCGAGTCGAGCGGCTATCCGGCCGACCCCGTCTACCGCGACTTCTACCGCGACATCGGCTTCGACCTGCCCGCCGAATACCTTCGGGCCCATACCGACGCGTCGGGCGAGCGCATCTTCACGGGCTTCAAGTACTGGGCGGTCACCGGGCGGACCAACGAGAAAGTCCCCTACGACCCCGCCGCCGCCCGCGCCAAGGCGGCCGAGCACGCCGATCGCTTCCTTGCCGATCGCCTCGCCTCCGTCCGCTCCGCGGCCCCCCTCATGGACCGCCTCCCGCTCATCGTCTGCCCCTTCGACGCCGAGCTATTCGGCCATTGGTGGCTCGAGGGCCCGAGCTTCCTCGAGTCCCTCTTCCGCGGGGCCGCCGGCTCGGGCGAGCTCCGCCTGGTCACCCTCGGCGACTACCTCAAGGATCATCCGGACTGCGAGGAATCCACGCCCGAGTTCTCCTCCTGGGGCGACGGGGGCTACGCCGACGTCTGGCTCGACGGCTCCAACGACTGGATATACCGCCACGCGACCAAGGCCGTCGAGCGCATGTCCGAGCTGGCCGAGCGCTTCCCCGACGAATCGGGCCTGCGCGAGCGCATCCTCGACCAGGCGGCCCGCGAGGTCATGCTCTCGATGTGCTCGGACTGGGCCCTGATGATGCGCACGGGCAAGTCCGCCGCCTTCGGGCGCAAGCAGGTCGAGGAGCCCATCGCCAACTTCACCCGCATCTACGACATGCTCTGCTCCAACACCGTCAGCACCGAATGGATCACGAAGCTCGAGAAGCGCGACAACCTCTTCCCCTCGATCAACTACCGGATGTTCCGGAAGAAGCGCTAGGGCGGCGGGGTCATGCCGACCGGTCCCGAGCGGACGAACGTCACGCGCCTCCTCGAGGCGCGCGGGATCGCCCATCGCGTCGCGACCTATGAAGTCGACCTCTCCGACCTCACCGCGGCCCATGCCGCGGAGCAGGTCGGCCTGCCGCCCGAGCGCGTCTTCAAGACCCTCGCCCTGCGCGGGGCCTCGGGCGGGATCTTCCTGTGCTGCGTTCCCGGCGATTCCGAGCTCGACCTCAAGAAGGCCGCCAAGGCCGCGGGGGAGAAGTCCGTCCTGATGCTCCCCTTGAAGGAGCTGCAGGCGGCGACGGGCTACCTCCGCGGCGGCTGTTCGCCCATCGGCACCAAGCGGGCCTACCCCGTGCTCATCGACGAGACGGCGCAGCTCTGGGACGAGATCTCGGTCAGCGCGGGCGCGAGGGGCGCTCAGGCCATCCTCGCGCCCGGCGCGCTGATGGACGCCCTGGACGGCCGCGCGAGCTACGCGGACATTGTGTGAGAACGCGGGGCCTCGATCTCCTCCGGGGCTTGATCTTCGGATTCGGCTCGTGGCATAGTTCGGCATGGAAACGCGCGATATCTTCGAGAACCTATCTCCCCTCGATCATCGCTATTGGATCGCCAATAAGGAAATATTCGATTCGCTCTCCGGGATCCTATCCGAGAGGGCGCAAGTGCGCTGGTGCGCGAGGGTCGAGGCGGCCCTTCTCGCCACCCACCTGGAGCTCCGCGGTCGTTCCGACCCGGAGCTCTTCTCGTCTATAGCGGCCGCGGCCGAATCCATGGATCCTTCCGAGGTATACGCCGAGGAAGAGAAGACAAGGCACAATATCCGCGCCCTCGTCAACGTCTTCCAGCGCAAGGTGCCGTCCGACATCGCGAGCCTCGTGCACTTGGGCGCCACCAGCGTGGACATACTCGATACGGCCAAGTCCCTCTCCATCAAGGAGGCGGCCCTCGGCGTCGTGCTCCCCCTCCTGGCCAAGGTCGAGCTCGAGCTCTGCCGGCTCGCGATCGACGAAGCGGAGACGCCCCAGGTGGGCCGCACCCACGGGCAGCACGCCGTGCCCCTGACCTTCGGCTTCGCCATGGCCGAGTACGCGAGCCGCCTGGGCAAGTCGGTGCTGCGCGCCCGGGAGCTCGCGCAGGACCTGCGCGGCAAGCTCGCCGGGGCCGTGGGCTCGTACAACGCCCTCTCGATGAGCTATCCCGACCCCGAGGCCGTGGAGCGGCGCTTCCTCGCGCGCCTCGGCCTCGAGGCTTCCGAGCACTCCACGCAGCTCGTGGAGCCCGAGTATCTCCTGCGCCTCCTCCTCGAGCTCAACGCGGCCTTCGGCGTCCTCGCCAACCTGGCAGACGACCTGCGCAACCTGCAGCGCACCGAGATCGGCGAGGTGCGCGAGGCCTTCTCCTCGGGGCAGGTCGGCTCCTCGACCATGCCGCAGAAGCGCAATCCCTGGAACAGCGAGCACGTGAAGAGCCTCTGGAAGGCCTTCTCGCCGCGCGTCGCGACCTTCTT
>DBTW01000178.1:8108-14936 GCA_002307245.1 Spirochaetaceae bacterium UBA1306
ATGCTCTCGGTGCTCAAGGGCCTCTACGTCGACCGCGAGCGGATGGCCTCGAACCTCGGGATAACGGGCGGCGCGGTGCTGGCCGAGCCGGCCTATATCCTCCTGGCCGAGTGCGGGGAGGCCGAGGCCCACGAGAGGATGCGCCGCATAACGCTCCTCTGCGAGAGGGAGGGGCTTGCCCTGCGCGCCGCCCTTGAGCGCGAAGGGGTCCTGGGTCCCATGACGGAGCGGCTCGGCGCCTTGGGCGTCGAGGGCGCCCTGTCCTTCTTCGACGAGCCGGCGCGCTATCGGGGCAAGGCCTCCCAGCGCGCCCGCGCCATCGGCGAGAAGTACAGGGCCCTCTTGGGGCCCGTGGCGGCGTGCGATCGAGCCAAGGCGATGAGCGCGGCGCAGTCCCAGTCGGGGATGTCCGCGGGCTGATATAGGGTCCGACCGGCGATCGCCGGCTGGGGGCCGGCGGCGGTCGGACGTGGATGCGGAAACGGGGCGCCCCCGAGGCGCCCGCAAGCCCGCCCGGCTGGGCGGCGCGGAAGGCCTTCATCATGTTCGAAGAGACTTTTTCCTACGACGACGTCCTCCTCGTCCCGGGCTACTCCGACCTGCTGCCCCGCGACACCGACGTGTCGACCGTCCTCGCGGGCGATATCCAGCTGAACGCGCCGGTGATCTCGGCGGCCATGGACACGGTGACCGAGGAGCGGATGGCCGTCGCCATCGCCCTCCAGGGCGGGGCCGGGGTCATTCACCGCAATCTCTCGCCGGTCGTCCAGGCCGAGCAGGTGGCCGCCGTGAAGCGCCACCTCAACTGGATCATCGAGAACCCCGTCACGGTCGAGGCCGACCGGACCCTGCGCGACGTGCGCGCCATCATGGAGTCGCAACGCGTCACGGGCCTGCCCGTGGTCGACGGGGCGGGCAAGCTCGTCGGCATCATCACCGCCCGGGACCTGCGCTTCCGCCGCGACGACATGTCCCTCGTCCGCGACGCGATGACCTCCCGGGTCGTGGTCGAGAGCCCCGACGCCACGCCGGCGAGCGCGAGGGAGAAGTTCGACGAGCACCGCATCGAGAAGCTGCCCGTCGTGGACGCGGCCGGGAGGCTCGCCGGCCTCATCACCGTAAAGGACATGGAGAAGCATGAGCGCTACCCCAAGGCCGCCACCGACAAGTCGGGGCGCCTCATCGTGGGCGCCGCCGTCTCGCCGCAGGACTACGAGGTCCGCTTGCCCCTGCTCAAGGCGGCGCGCGTCGACTTCGTCGTCCTGGACACGGCGCATGGGGACTCGCGCAACGTGGTCGAGGCCGTACGCGGCATCAAGCGATCCTTTCCCGGGGTGCCCGTGATCGGCGGCAACGTGGCGACGGCCGAGGGCACGAGGCGGCTCATCGACGCGGGCTCGGACGCCGTGAAGGTCGGCGTGGGGCCAGGCTCCATCTGCACGACCCGCGTCGTGGCCGGCGTGGGCGTCCCGCAGTTCTCCGCCGTGCTCCGCTGCGCCGACGAGGCCGCCAAGTCCGGCATACCCATCATCGCCGACGGCGGCATCAAGTACTCAGGCGACGTAACCAAGGCGATCGCGGCGGGGGCCTCGGCGGTCATGATCGGCAACCTCTTCGCGGGTCTTAAGGAAGCGCCGGGCCGGGAGGTCCTCTACGAGGGCCGGATCTACAAGGAGTACCGGGGCATGGGCTCGATGGGCGCCCTCAAGGACGGCTCGGGCGACCGCTACGGCATCTCCAAGGACGAAGCGCCCGTGCCCGAGGGCATCGAGGGGCGCGTGCCCTACAAGGGCGAGCTCAAGAGCTTCCTCCATCAACTGGTGGCCGGCTTGCGCAAGGGCATGGGTTACTGCGGCTGCAAGGACCTCTCCGAGCTCCGCGCGTACAAGAAGTTCGTGCGCATAACCTCGGCCGGGCTCCGCGAGAGCCACGCCCACGACGTGGCCATCACCCAGGAAGCCCCGAATTATTCACGGCCATAGCGGAAGGGCTCACGAGCCGGTGACCCTGTGGTCCCGGCTCCGGTATACTTCGATCCAGAGACACGGCCCGCGGGGCCGGCTAGGCCGCCGCGAGGCGTGCGAGGGGGAAGCGTGAACATAGTCGTCATAGGGGCTCAGTGGGGCGACGAGGGCAAGGGCAAGATAGTCGACTACCTGGCGGGAGACGCCAGGCTCATCGTCCGCTTCTCGGGCGGAGCCAACGCGGGCCATACGATCGTCCTCGGCGGCGAGCAGTACGCCCTCCACCTAGTGCCCTCGGGCATCCTCTATCCCGACAAGACCGTCATCCTCGGGACGGGCATGGTCATCGACCCCGAGGCCCTGTTCAACGAGCTCTCGGGGCTCGAGGCCAAGGGCGTCGACTGGAAGGGCCGGGTCCTCATCTCGGATCGGGCGCACATCGTCCTGCCGAGCTACCGCCGGATCGACAAGGAGCTCGACGCCGCCCGCCGCAAACCCATCGGGACCACGGGCCGGGGCATCGGCGTCAGCTACGCGATGAAGGCCTCCCGCGACGGCGTGCGGCTCGCCGACCTCGGCGATCCCGAGCGCCTGCAGAACCTCGGCGAGGAGGATCGCGCCTGGCTCGCCCAGTGGGCCGAGCGCCTCGCCCCGATGTCCGTCGACCTCGTGCCTTATCTCCGCGCCCACCGCAACGCCTACGTCCTATTCGAGGGGGCTCAGGGCGCGCTCCTCGACATCGATACCGGCACCTATCCCTTCGTCTCGAGCGGCATGTCCTGCGCCGCCGGGGCGGCCGCCCAGGGCGGGGTGGGGCCCCGCTCCATAGACCGGATCCTCGGCGTCTTCAAGGCCTACACGACCCGCGTGGGCAACGGCCCCTTCCCGACGGAATTTAACCCCTCCTCGCAGAGCGCCCTCGACTCCTACATCCGCGAGACCGGCAGGGAGTACGGGGTTACGACGGGCCGGCCGCGGCGCTGCGGCTACCTCGACCTCGTGGCTCTCCGCTACGCCGCCACGGCGAACTCGATCGACCGGCTCGTGCTCACCCACCTCGACGTATACGACGAGCTGGACGAGTTCGAGGCCTGCGTCGCCTATCGCGTCCGGGGCCGCCTCGTCGAGGACTTCCCCAGCTCCGTGGCCGACCTCGCCGAGGCCGAGCCGGTGCTGCGCAAGTTCCGCGGCTGGAAGCGGCCGATCGGCGCGGTCCGGGCCTACGAGGAGCTCCCCCGCGAGGCGAGGGACTACGTCGCCTTCATCGAGGAGTACGCCGAGACGCCGGTGTCCATGGTCTCGGTCGGCTCGGACCGCAACGCCACCATCGTCAGGGAGAGCCCGTGGATAAGATCCTGATACTCGACTTCGGCAGCCAGTACACCCAGCTCATCGGCCGGCGCGTGCGCGAGCTCGGGGTCTACGCGCAGATAGCCCCGGGCGATTCGGCGCTCGACGCCGGCATGCTCGACGGCGCGAGGGGGATCATCCTGTCGGGCTCGCCGCGTAGCGCCTACGAGCCCGATGCCCCGCGCGCCCACCCCTCGGCCTACGCGGCCGGGCTGCCTCTGCTCGGCATCTGCTACGGGATCCAGAGCATGACCATGGATTTCGGCGGCAAGGTGGCGCGCCTGGGCGAGCGGGAGTACGGCCGCAAGAGCGTCCGCGTCCTCCGCGACGACGAGTTGCTCGCCGGCATGCCGGCCGAGTTCTCGAGCTGGATGAGCCACGGCGACTCGATCGAGTCGCCAGCGCCCGGCTTCGAGGTCCTCGCCTCCTCCGATGGCGGCATACCCGCCGTCCTCCGCGACCGATCGCGCGGCGCCTGGGGCCTGCAGTTCCATCCCGAGGTGAGCCATTGCGAGGGCGGCATGCGCATCCTCGAGAATTTCGCCGTGGGGATCTGCCGCGCCGCGCGGCAATGGAGCATGGAGGCCTACCTCGACGAGGTAGGCTCGAAGATCCGCGAGAAGGTTGGGGGAGGGGAAGCCCTCCTCCTCATCTCCGGCGGTGTCGATTCGACGGTGGCCGGAGCCCTCCTCCTCAAGATCCTCCCGCGCGAGAAAGTGCACCTGCTCTACATCGACACGGGGCTCATGCGGAAGGCCGAGAGCGGCGAGGTGATGCGCAACCTGCGCGCCCTGGGCGCGACGCACCTACAGATGGTCGACGCCGAGGCCGAGTTCCTGGCGGCCCTCGCCGGCCTCGGGGATCCCGAGGCCAAACGCAAGGCAATAGGCGACCTCTTCATCACGATTCAGGAGCGGGAGGTGGCGGCCCTCGGCATCCCCGACGCCTTCCTGGCCCAGGGGACCCTTTATACCGACCTCATCGAGTCGGGCAAGGGCGTGGGCTCCAAGGCCCAGGTGATCAAGAGCCATCACAACGTGCGTAGCCCCCTCGTCGAGGCCAAGCGCAAGGCGGGGCGGGTCATCGAGCCCCTCGACCGGCTCTACAAGGACGAGGTGCGCGCCCTCGGCCGTATCCTCGGCGTGTCCGAGGGCGTCGTCAGGCGCCATCCCTTCCCGGGCCCCGGCCTCGGCGTGCGCATTCTCGGCGAAGTCACGAAGGAGAAATGCGAGCTCCTCCGCGAGGCCGACGCGATCTACATCGCCGAGCTGAAGGAGCGCGGCCTCTACGACGAGATCTGGCAGGCTTTCTCCGTCCTCCTGCCCATCAACTCCGTCGGCGTGGCCGGCGACGAGCGCAAATACGGCGCCGTGCTCGCCCTTCGCGCGGTGGTGTCGGAGGACGGCATGACGGCCGACGTCTATCCCTTCGAGATGAAGGACATCCTCGAGATCTCGAGCGCGATCACGAATCGCGTGCCCGGCATCGGCCGCGTCGTCTACGACATCTCGTCGAAGCCCCCGGCTACCATAGAATGGGAATAGAAGGCGGGGGCTTCGACGCGCGAATCGCCATCGGGATATAAAGCGATTCGCGAGCCGCCGGCTACCATAGAATGGGAATAGAGCTTGACTAGCGATCTATGAGGATGCGGCCCGCCGCTTTGTCGAGGCGGAAGCGGCAGGCATGTAGCTTTTCCTCGACGACGATGCTCACCCTGCATATCTCGACGACGACGCCCGGGAATATCTCGCCCTTGCAGTCTACGACCGCGCCGTCGTCGGCGTCGAGGGCGCCCAGGAGCTCGGTGATCTGGCCACGGAGGGTGGCGGCGGCCTTGGCGATCTCGGCCTTCGCCTTATCCAGCTCGGGGCCCGGATGAGTCGCCGCCGCCTGGTCGACCTGCCGCGACCGTCCCGTGACGAGGCGCATACGCTCGTTCGCCTGGTCGAGGCGCTGCTGCACGGTGAAGTCGATGCCCGCGTGGATATGGGTCGCCTGGAAGGCCTCGTTGCCCAGCCTGCCGCAGCGGACCCCGTGGGTCGCGAAGACTTCCCCGCCCATAATGACGCCCTTGTCGCCCATGTCGAGGGTGCCGAGGGTATAGAGCCTCGAGTTGACGAGGGCCGAGCTGATCTTCACGTCCCCCCGCGCGGCTACGCGGCAGTTCTGGATGTACTTGGCCTTCAGCTCGCCGCCGACGCGGACCTGGCCTCGCCTTCGACCGATGATGCCCTGGGCGCAGATCAAGTCCTTCTTCGCGTTGACGTCGTAGGCGTCCACGGTCGACTTGCAGACGATGCTGCCGCCCGACCAGACCTTGAAGCCGTCGTGCACGACGCCTTCGATCACGACGTCCCCGGGGAAGAGAATGTGGCCGGTATGGAAGTCGACCTCGCCCTTGACGAGGAGGACTTCGTCGATGTCGGCCTTGCCCGCCTCGAGCGCGAGGCGGCCGTCCACGAGGGCCACGAGCTTGTCGTCCCGCCGCTCGACGTTCCGTCCGGCGACGCAGGTCCCGGGGGACTCGCGGGCGAAGGGCGTCTCCTTGCCCCGTACGTCCTTTCCGAGGACGCCGGGGCGCCTCGGGATGATGGTCGCGATCGTCTCGCCCTTGTGCACGATGTAGAGGGCCGCGATCTCGCGGAAATCGACGCGCTGGACGCTATCGTCGATCTGGAGGCCGTGGTGCTGGAATTTTGGCTCGATCGAGGCGTACTCGGGCACTTCGGGCTCAGGCGACGCGCCCTTGGCCACAACCACGTCCTTCAGGACCCGCCTGTCCAAGTTGCAGCTCATCGTAGCCTGGGCGATCTCCTCCTCGAGGACGCCCGAGACGACGCCGATGCGACGCAGCAGCTCATGGACGAAGGACGGATCTATGGGCAGGCCGTCTCCGCGGGGAGGGTAGAAGGTGGCCGTCGCCGACATCGCGTCCGGCGCTATCGCGACCTCGACCGTTCCGTCGATGAGCCCGCCCGAGCTGTGGAAAGAGACCGCGTCCTCTGGTGTATCGTTCTGCTCGCCCATGTCTGTCTTATGTATCGGCGAGTAAAGCTCGGCCCTTGCTCTTTTTCATTTTTAGGCGAATAATGGCTAAAGAATGCATTTTTATCCATTCCCGGAGAAACGATGAAAGAACGCTTCGAGCGCCTAAAGATGGTTCGCAGCATCATCAAGGCGCATAGGATCGATTCCCAAGAGACGCTCCTTCAATTGCTGCAGGATGCCGGCTACTCGGTTACCCAGGCCACCCTCTCGCGGGACCTGAAATACCTCAAGGTCGGTAAGGTGTCGGACGGCCACTCCGGGTATTATTATACCGTGCCCTCCGACGAGGAGCGGCGCGAGTCCGAGCGGCACTATATCCAGGATTTCCTTCGGGGCTATGTCTCGATCGACTGGAACGTGAGCCTGGCTGTCGTGCGCACCTTCTCGGGGCATTCCGACTCGGTAGCCCTCGCGATAGACAACATGGGCCTCGAGGAGGTCCTCGGCACCATCTCGGGCCGCG
>DBTW01000178.1:15178-17034 GCA_002307245.1 Spirochaetaceae bacterium UBA1306
GTCCTCGGCACCATCTCGGGCCGCGATAACATGGTCTTCATCGCCCTGCGGGAAGGCTCCACCGGGGAGGACTTGGTCGTCGCCATGAAGAAGAAGATCCCCGAGCTCGAGGTAGACTGAATAGAGCGGCAGGTAAACCCCGCCCGCGCCTTTTAGCCCTTCTTGACCTTCGCCAGCTCCTTGTATTGCCGATGCTCCTCCGCCACGTGCTCGATGAGCTCCGCGAGCTTCCAAGCCAGGTTGGTTTCGGTGCTCGTCGCGAAGGCCGCGTCCGCGGCCTGGGGGATCGCGGCCTTCAGGGCGCGCATCGCGGCGAGGGCTTCCTCGGGGGAAAAGCCATGGAGGATCACGATCTTCTGCTGATTGTCCATGCCCCAAAGGTATATCCCCGGCGGGGAGCCGGGCAAGGGCCAAGGCCTCGATTGACCCCGGCATTACGCCTCGCGTAGACTCATCTCCCGCGCGCCTTCTCGCCTTTCGGGACGCGGGATGGCCAGGGGAGGCAGCTTGAGCGCGATCCTTCAATTCGTCGATATCGTCCTGCACGTGGATACATACCTGACCCCGATCCTCCAGCAGTACGGCGGAGTGACCTACCTTCTCATGTTCCTCCTTCTCTTCTGCGAGACGGGCCTGGTCGTCACGCCCTTCCTCCCCGGCGACTCGGTCATCTTCGCCCTGGGCGCCCTCGCGGCGGAGGGCGGCCTGGACATAGGCGTTTTGGCCCTCGTCCTCATGTCCGCGGCCGTGCTCGGCAACGTCGTCAACTACGCCATCGGCTACAAGCTCGGGCCGGCCGTCTTCAGGTCCGAGAGCTCCCGCCTCTTCAAGCGCGAGTACCTCGACAAAGCTCACTCCTTCTACGAGAAGTACGGCGGGATGGCCATCATCCTCGGGCGCTTCATGCCGATCATCAGGACCTTCGTGCCCTTCGTCGCCGGCATCGGCAAGATGAAGTACGGCCGCTATACCCTGTTCAACGTGATCGGCTCGGTGAGCTGGGTCGCCCTCTTCCTCCTGGTCGGCTACTTCTTCGGCGGCCTGCCCTTCGTTCAGGATCATTTCAGCGTCGTGGCGCTCGGCATCATCGTGATCTCCTTCATCCCGCCCGTAGTGACGGTGCTGAAGCTCAAGCTCTCCGGCCGGAAGTGAACGCGGGGGAGCGGCGCCCATCGCGCCGGGCCCCAGGCCCATTGCCCGATTCGCGGACAATGAGTACTTTTGGGGCATGGATTACGACAGGTATACTCTAAAAGCCCAAGAAGCCATCCAGGACGCCTCTGCCGAGGCACGTAAGCGCGACCACTCCCAGGTGGACCTGGAGCACCTCCTCCTCGCCCTGCTAATGCAGGAGGAAGGCGTCGTCCCCGCCCTCATAGACCGCATTGGCGTCGATAGGGACGCGATCGAGGCCGATGCCGAGGCCGCCTTGGCCGTCAAGCCCAAGGTCTTCGGGGAAGGCTCCCAGCTGTATCTTTCTCCCTACGCATCCACGGCCATCGCCAAGGCGGAAGCTGAGGCGGCTGCGCTCAAGGACGAATTCGTCGCGGCCGAGCATATCCTCCTCGGCATCGTGGGGGGCGAGGGCGAGCTAGCCAAATCCCTGCGCGGCCGCGGCGTCACGAAGGACGCCATCCTCTCCGCCCTCAAGTCGGTGCGGGGCAATAGGCGGGTCACCGATCAGGCGGCGGAGGAGAAGTACCGCGTCCTCGAGCGCTATTGCCGCGACCTCACGGCCCTCGCCCGGGCCGAGAAGCTCGATCCCGTCATCGGCCGCGACGAGGAGATCCGTCGCGTCATGCAGGTCCTGTCGCGGCGCACCAAGAACAATCCCGTGCTCATCGGCGAGCCGGGCG
>DBTW01000178.1:17314-17648 GCA_002307245.1 Spirochaetaceae bacterium UBA1306
CGGCAAGACGGCCGTCGTCGAAGGCTTGGCGCGGCGCATCGTCGCGGGCGACGTGCCCGATTCCCTCAAGAACAAGAAGCTCCTCGCCCTCGACCTGGGCGCCCTCGTCGCCGGCTCCAAGTTCCGCGGCGAATTCGAGGAGCGCCTCAAGGCCGTGGTAGAGGAAGTGGTCAAGGCCGAGGGGCAGGTCATCCTCTTCATAGACGAGCTACATACCCTCGTGGGCGCCGGCGCGGCCGAGGGCGGGATGGACGCCTCCAACCTCCTCAAGCCGGCCCTGGCCCGCGGCGAGCTCCGCTGCATCGGCGCCACGACCCTCGACGAGTACCGCAAG
>DBTW01000178.1:17944-18132 GCA_002307245.1 Spirochaetaceae bacterium UBA1306
CTCGAGCGCCGCTTCCAGCCCGTCCTCTGCCCGGAGCCCTCGGTCGAGGCGACCATCGCCATCCTGCGCGGGCTCAAGGAACGCTACGAGGTCCATCACGGCGTGCGCATCAAGGACGAGGCCCTCATCGCCGCCGCCACCCTCTCCGATCGGTACATCACGAGCCGCTTCCTCCCCGACAAGGCCAT
>DBTW01000178.1:18483-23770 GCA_002307245.1 Spirochaetaceae bacterium UBA1306
GCCTCCTCCAGCTCACGATCGAGCGTCAGGCCCTCTCCAAGGAGACCGACCTCGCCTCGGTCGAGAGGCTCGGCAAGCTCGAGAAGGAGATCGCCGAGCTGTCCTCGGCCCGGAACGCGATGCGCCTGCGCTGGCAGGGCGAGAAGGAGAAGATCGAGCGCCTGCGCAAGCTCAAGGCCTCCATCGAGGAGCTCAAGATCGAGGGCGAGAAGCGCGAGCGCGAGGGCGACCTCGCCCAGGCCGCCGAGATCAAGTACGGCAGGCTGCTCGAGGCCCAGAAGAAGCTCGACGTGCTCTCCGAGGAGCTCAACAAGGGCTCCGGCGAGAACCGCCTCCTTCGCGAGGAGGTCTGCGAGGAGGACATCGCGCGCGTGGTGTCCACCTGGACGGGCATCCCCGTCTCCAAGATGCTCTCCTCCGAGCTGCAGAAGTACGTGGGCCTCGAGGCCCAGCTCGCCCGCCGGGTCGTGGGCCAGGACGCGGCGGTCAAGGCCGTGTCGGACGCGATCCGCCGCAACCGCGCGGGGCTCTCGGACCCCAACCGTCCCCTGGGATCCTTCCTCTTCGTGGGCCCCACCGGGGTAGGCAAGACCGAGCTGGCCAAGGCCCTCGCCGAGTTGCTCTTCAACGACGAGAAGTCCCTGACCCGCATCGACATGAGCGAGTACATGGAAAAGCACTCGGTGTCCCGCCTCATCGGCGCCCCTCCCGGATACGTCGGCTACGACGAGGGCGGGCAGCTCACCGAGGCCGTGCGGCGCAGGCCCTATTCGGTCGTCCTCTTCGACGAGATCGAGAAGGCCCATCCCGACGTCTTCAATGTCCTCCTTCAGCTCCTCGACGACGGGCGCCTGACCGACGGGCAGGGGAGGGTAGTCGACTTCAAGAACTGCATCGTCATCATGACGAGCAACCTCGGCTCCGACCTCATCCTCGACACGACAGACATGGCCCAGGTGAGGCAGGGGATCGAGGGCCTCCTGCGCGCGAGCTTCCGGCCCGAGTTCATCAACCGCATCGACGAGACCGTGGTCTTCGAGCGGCTTGGCAAGGACCGCATCCTAGCGATCGTCGACATCCAGCTCGAACTCCTGCGCAGGCGGATGGCCGATCGCAAGATCGAACTCGAGGTCTCGAAGGAAGCCAAGGCTCTCATCGCCGATGCGGGATATGACCCGCATTTCGGCGCCAGGCCCCTCAAGCGGTCCATCCAGGCCCTCCTTCAGAATCCCCTCGCCTCGGAGATCCTGGCGGGCAGGATCCGCGACGGCCAAAAGGTAAAGGTAGCGGTCCGCTCCGGGGTACTTGCATTCGAGGCCTCCGGCGGTGTATAAGCTCCGCCGATATGACGCCGAGGCCGCACGATAGGATGCATTGGCCGAGCCAGCCGCTCGGTCGCTGGCAGCGTCTTTCAATCAAGCGTCGCGATAGCGAGGCCCGCGGGAATGCCTTTCCCGCGGGCCTTTTTTATGTCGCTTACGGCGGCCCGTCGGCCGTCGATACCTACACGTTAGTTTAGGAGGCATCATGGCTAGAGAGATCATCCAGGTCGAGCAGAAGGTACCCCTACTGAAGGGCATTCCCTTGAGCCTGCAGCACTTGTTCGCGATGTTCGGGGCGTCGGTCCTCGTGCCTATCCTCTTCAATACCTGGGCTGGTAAGGTAGTGGTCGACCCGGCCTTGGTCCTCCTCATGAACGGCGTGGGAACCCTGATCTACCTCTTCATCTGCCGCGGCAAGGCTCCCGCCTTCCTGGGCTCGAGCTTCGCCTTCCTCTCGCCAACCGCCACTTGCATCGCCGCCGCGACGGCGGCCGGGCTCGATCCCCAGCTCGGCTTCCAGCACGCCCTCGGCGGCTTCGTCGTCTCCGGCGCCGTCTTCGCCCTCGTCGCCCTTGTCATCCGCTTCGCCGGCCGCGGTTGGCTGAAGGTCATCCTCCCGCCGGCGGTCATGGGACCGATCGTCGCCCTGATCGGCCTCGAGCTCGCCCCCGGCGCCGTGGGCAACGCCTTCTACAAGGACGGCGTCATGTCGAGCGGGGTCATAGTCCCGAGCTATGTTCTGGTGTCCCTCGTCACCCTCGGCACCGTCCTCATAGGCTCCCTCGTGTTCCGCAAGTTCCTCGCGGCGATCCCGATCCTGATCGGAGTCCTCGCGGGCTTCCTCTGCGCGGTCCTCGTGAATATTTGGGTGCCGGGCACCATCAGCTTCGCCGCCGTCTCGAGCGCCAAGCTCATCGCCCTGCCCCGCTTCGTGTTCCCGGTCTTCGACGGGGCCTCGATCCTGATCATCCTCCCCGCGGCCCTCGTGGTGATCTCCGAGCACATCGGCCACCTCTTCGTCACGAGCAACATCGTCGGGCGCGACCTGCTCGAGGACCCGGGCCTCCACCGCTCCCTCCTCGGCGACGGGATCTCGACCATGCTCTCGGGTTTCACGGGCTCCGGCCCTACCACGACCTACGGCGAGAACATGGGCGTCATGGCGATCACCAAGGTCTATTCGGTCTGGGTCATCGGCGGAGCGGCGGTGCTCTCGATCGTCGTCGCCTTCTTCGGCCATGTCTCCGGCGCCATCCAAAGCCTTCCCACGCCCGTCATCGGCGGAGTCTCGATCATGCTCTTCGGAGTGATAGCGGCCTCGGGCCTGCGCATGCTCGTCGAGGCCAAGGTCGACTACTCGAAATCGCGCAATCTCATGCTCTCGGCGATCACCTTCGTGGTCGGCATCTCGGGCATCTCCGTGAACATCGGCAAGGCCCAACTGAAGGGCATGGTCCTCGCCACCCTGGTGGGCATGCTCCTCGCCCTCATGGTCTGGGTCTTCGACAAGCTCGGCTGGAACTCCGAGGAGCCCGACGCGGCCTCGATGTGATGCTCACCGATAGCCACGCGCACCTTTCGTCGGTCGCGGAGGAGCTCGGGGTCGAGTCCCTCGAGTCCCTCCTCGCCGATTACGCCGAGGACGCGCGGCGCGCCGAGGAGGAGGGACGGACTCCGCCCCTCCTCCTCGACCCAGGCACCGAGCCGGACGACCTCAGGCCTCGCCTGGCCCTTCTGGGAGGGGCGGCGGGCCTGCCGTCCTTCCTCCGCCTGGCGGCCGGCGTCTGGCCCTCGGCGTCGAGCCTGGCCGATCCGGCGGCCAGCCTCGCCGACCTGGAAGCCGCGATCGCCGAGGCCGGGGCGGCGGGACTGCGCCTCGCGGCGATAGGAGAGGGCGGCCCGGACTACCACCATATGGAGGCGCCGCGCGAACGGCAGCTGGAGCTCTTCGAGGGCCAGCTCGCCCTCGCTGCGCGCCTCGGCCTCCCGATGATTGTCCATAGCCGCGACGCGGCCGCCGATACCATCGGCTGCTTGCGCTCGCGCGGGCCCTCGACGCCGGTGCTCATCCACTGCTTCGGATACGGGCCCGAGGAGGCCAGGGCCTTCCTCGAGCTCGGCTGCCTGATATCCTTCGCCGGCAACCTCAGCTACAAGAAGTCCGAGGCCCTGCGCGAGGCCTGCCGCCTGGTCCCGGCCGATCGCCTCCTCCTCGAGACCGACGCGCCCTACATGAACCCCATGCCCTTCCGGGGCCGCCCGTCCAGCCCCCGCGACGTGGGGCGCAGCTACGCCCTCGCCGCCCAGATCCGCGGCGTCGAGGAGGCCGACCTGGCCGAAACGGTATCGCGCAACGCGCGAGCCCTGTTCGGCTAGCTAGGAGCGCAGGGGGAAGGACAGAAGGACGCGGGTGCCGACGCCGGGCTTGGAGCCCAGGCGCACCGCGCCGCCGTGAGCCTCGACGATGTTCTTCACGATGAGCATGCCGAGGCCCGTGCCGCCCTGGCCCGAGGCAGAGTAGAAGGGCTCGAACACGTGGGCCAGGACCTCGGCGTTCATGCCCTCGCCGTTGTCGGCGGTCTCGAGTATGAGCTTGTCCCCGTCGCGGTAGGATTTGAGAGTGAGGGTGCCCCCCGAGCGGCCCATGGCCTTGCGGGCGTTGTCCGCCACGTTGACCAGGGCCCGATGGACCCGCTCCGCGTCGAGTATGACCGGCTCGTCGTAGCGGAGCTCCTTTTGGATCGACACGCCGCCCTGGGTCATCCGCTGGGAGACCGAGGCCTCGACCTTGGCGAGGAGCTCCCCGGGCGTGGTCACCACCATGTCCAGGCGGACCTCGCCGCGCGAGTAGTCGAGGAATTCGCTCGCCAGGCGCTCGAGGCGAGTGACCTCGGCCTGGCTTGCCGCCACGTGGCCCGCGAGCTTCTCGGGCTCCCCGAGGCGCATCTGCATGAGCTGAAGCTGCCCCTTAAGGATCGAGAGGGGGTTGCGGATGTCGTGGAGTATGAGGGAGGAGAATTTGCCGAGGGTGGAGAGCCGCTCGGTGCGGAGGCGCTCGGCCTGGGCGCTTTTCAGTTGGGCGTAGGCCTTCTCGAGCTCGGCGTTGCGCTTCCGCAGGTCGTCCACGAAAGCCTCGTTCGAGCTGCGGACCATATAGGAGATGCCGGTCATTACCGAGAGGGCGATGGAGGAACGCTCGCGGATGAGGCGGCGGAAATCGTCGCGATAGAGGAAGAGGAGCTTCGAGCGCTCCTTGGCAACGACGGTCGCGCTGCGGGGCAGCTCGTCGATGAGGGCCATCTCGCCGAAGAAGCGCCCGCAACCGTGGATGGCGAGGAGGTCGGGCTTCGGGTCGTAGTAGTTCTTCCAGACCTCGACGCGGCCTTCCATCACGATGTAGAAGCGGTCGGCCGTCGAGCCCTCGACGAAGATGACGTCGCCCGGGTCGCGCTCCTCCTCGTCGCAGCACTCGGCTACGAGCTTGATCTCATCGTCCGAGAGGCCCTTGAACAGGTAGGCCCTGCGGAGGAAGGGGAACCAGCCCAGCTCCTCATGTAAGGAAAGAGCCCTCCGTGGGAGGGCTCTTCTTGTTTCGTCGCGCGACCCTTCGGCGCCGCGGGTGGCCATAGACCCTCCCGGCGCCGAAGGATCGATTCCGCTTACCATGTGTCAGGCATGTCGTCGGTATCGCGGCTATCCTCGGCGAAGAGGTCCGTGACGGCCCGGAGGTCGTCGAGGTAGATGTAGTAGGTACCGAAGGCTTCATCGGGATCGCACTCGACGCGGAAGCCGGTGATCTTGAGGCCCATATGGCTCGTATAATGGAAGTTCCGCTGCACGATGCCGGTGCGGCCGTCGGGGTTCTGCGGCGGGATGGCTACGGAGAGCTTTTTCCAGCCCTGGAAGTTGAGCTTGCCCATGGGCAGCTCGTAGGTGTTGCCGAAGAAGTCCTTGAGCTCGAGCCA
>DBTW01000039.1 GCA_002307245.1 Spirochaetaceae bacterium UBA1306
AATACGGCCTCCTAAAAAAGGGCGCGACCGTGCGCCCCCTCACCAGCGCGCAGTACCCTTCCAAGGTCAAGCGGCCGAGCTATTCGGTCCTGTCCAAGGAAAAAACCGAAAGGGCTTTTGGTATTGCGCCTCCTCCGTGGCAAGCTAGTCTCGAGGCCTTTATCGCCGACCTAGCGAATAACGGTTAGTGTTACGAAGCTTATTTTTTCGGATACGCTGGGGGAACGATAAAGGCTTTTGGGAAAGGGAATACGCTTGAGAAGTACGCCATCTCATCTGCCTTCCCCTTGTTATTTTTAGTAAATCATTGTCATATAAATAAATGAGTAGTATTGTTCTCATATTCTTCGTAACACTAATGAAGGATCGGAAGGCAGCATGAACAGGAAATTCTCCACCATTCTCGTGACGGGCGGGGCGGGCTTTATCGGTACGAACTTCATCCATTACCTCTTCGGCAAGGCCGGCTTTGACGGCCGCGTGGTGAACCTCGATGCCCTCACCTATGCCGGTAACCCCGAGAACCTGGCCGCGGTCCAAAAGGTCCATGGGGGCAAGCGCTACTTCTTCGAGCGCGGCGATATTTGCGACCGCGCCCTGGTAGAGGGCCTTTTCGACAAGTACGAAGTGGACGCGGTGGCTCATTTCGCAGCGGAGAGCCACGTCGACCGTTCGATCCTGGGCCCCGAAGCCTTCGTGCGCACGAACGTGATGGGCACCTACACCCTGCTCGACGTCGCGCGCAAGGCCTGGAAGGGCCGCGACGACGTCCTCTTCCACCATGTCAGCACGGACGAAGTCTTCGGCTCCCTGGGCGACGAAGGCTACTTCCGCGAGGACACGGCCTACGATCCCCGCAGCCCCTACTCGGCCTCCAAGGCCTCTTCCGATCATCTGGTCCGCGCCTACCACCATACCTACGGCCTGCCCATCACCCTGACCAACTGCTCCAACAACTACGGCCCCTACCAGTTCCCCGAGAAGCTCATCCCCCTCATGATCCTGAACATGGTCGAGGGCAAGAGCCTGCCGGTCTACGGCGACGGGAAGAACATCCGCGACTGGGTCTTCGTCGAGGACCACAACTCGGCCGTCTGGCTCGTCATGCGCGAGGGCCGGGCTGGGGAGTCCTACAACATCGGCGGCGAGAACGAGTGGGAGAACATCAAGCTCCTGGACCGCCTCATGGAGATCGTGTCGCTCAAGGCCGGCGCGAGCGTGGAGGATTACCGGAAGCTCGTGACCTACGTGAAGGACCGGCCCGGTCACGACCGCCGTTACGCGATCGACTGCTCCAAGCTCAAGAAGGAGCTCGGCTGGAAGCGGGAATCGAGCTTCGAGGCGGGCCTCGCGCGGACCGTGGACTGGTACCTGGGCAACAAGCCCTGGATCGACAGCATTCGCTCCGGGGACTACCTGAAGTGGATCGAGGCGAACTACAAGCAGCGCTGAAGCGCGATACCTTTCCCCGTCGATCGATCCTGCGCCAAGCGGCCGTCCCGGAGTCTTCCGGGGCGGCCTTTTTTTTCGCTCGAGCTGTCAGCGACGTTGACAAGCACGATGCGTTTTGTCACTTTCCTATTGGAGCGTCAATCCCGAGAATCTATCCGTCCTGGCTTTTAGGCGGGAGGGCGATGGCTTCGGTCGCGTCCGCGAGTATCGCGCGGGCGAGGACCTGGACTCCGCCGTGCCCCCCGCGAAATTCCGGCACTTGATCCCTGCCGTTCTTGTCGCCTAGGGACGAAGCATGACGACGCAGCGCTCGTCGTGCAGGAAGGGCACTTGGACGGCGACGATTTCGGCGCTCGAGTACAGGCCCTCGATCTCAGCCAGCTCGGCGCGGGCCTTGTCGGCCTTGCCCTTGTAGGCGAGAACGGCCCCGCTTCGCTCGCATAACGCGAAGACCCGCTTGAAGAGCTTGCGCTCGAAGGGGCGGAAGGCGCGGAAGGTCACGAGGTCGTATTGGCCGCGGGCGTGCTCGACTTGAGCTTCTATCACCTCGGCGTTCGGGACGGGGACGAGCTCGAGGGCGTCGCGGAGGAAATCTGTGCGCCTGGTCATGCGGTCGACGAGGGCGACCGAGGCCCGGGGCAGGGCGAGGGCGAGGGGAATGCCCGGCAGCCCGGCGCCGGTGCCGAGGTCGGCGATGCGGGGCGCGGGGCGGGGCCCGAGGATGTCCCGGATGATGGCGAAGGGCGCGAGGCTGTCGAGGACGTGCTTGATCACGAGCTCGTCGCCCGAGGCGCCCACGAGGCCCAGGCTGGGATTGAGGCGCTCGATCTCGGCCAGGTAGCGGGACAGGCCCTGGATCAGTAGCGGCTCCGAACCCAGGCCGAGGGCGTCGAGGCCGGAGCGGAGCAGGTCGTCGGCGGGCATCCCGGGCAGTATAGGCCCGAGCGGAGGCCTATGTAAACGAAGTAATTTCGGCGCGGGCGTGTTTTCCTTCGTCACCCGCTTCAGTACTATGGAGATCGTATGGACGACTATTACAAAGTCCTCGAGCTCGAGAAGGGCGCGACGGGCGACGAGGTCAAGGCCAACTATCGGCGCTTGGCGATGAAATGGCATCCGGACAGGAACGCAGGCTCGAGCGAGGCCGAGGAAAGGTTCAAGGCCATCTCCGAGGCCTACTCGGTGCTGTCGGCCGAGGCTTCGAGGCGCGAGTACGACGCCGCCCTCGAGGGCCGCGCTGCGGCAGGGGCCCAGGGCGGCTACGGACATGGCTACTCGGGCGCCTACGGCCGGGGCTTCGCGGGCGGCTTCGGCCAGGCCCAAGGCTTCTCGCGCGAGGACGCGGCCGGCATGTTCATGAACGAGATGTACAATCTCGCGATCGAGCTCACGATGCAGAATGTGGGCTGGCGCGACATAGCGGCGGAGCTGATCCGGCGCGGCTGCCCCGACGAGGCCGCCCAAGAGATCGCCCGCAAAATCGAGAAGCGGCGCAAGGACATGATTCGCGGCAACGCCCGGCCCTATTTCCTGCGCTCGGCCGTGTCGGGCTTCTTTGGCCTCTGCATCTTCGGCCTGTTCGGCGGGGTCGGCCTCGGGATCATGGGCTTCATCGGGCTCCTTATGTTCCTGAGCGGGGGCTATAACCTGATCCGCGCGATCTACTTCATGACCACGGGCAACGCGCCCCGATCCTTCGTCTAGGCCCCTGCGGCGCTACTCCGAGGCCAGGGCTTCCACGGGGTCGAGTTTGGCCGCGCGGGCGGCGGGATAGAGACCGAAGAATATCCCCGTCGCCGCAGATACGGCGAAGGCCACGGCCGCCGTCTCCGGAGAGGCCACGAAGCTCCACTTGAAGCTTTTCACGGCTATCCACGCGAGGCCCGAGCCGAAGGCCAGGCCGATGATCCCCCCGGCCATCGTGAGGACCGAGGACTCGACGAGGAACTGGGCCCTGATGTGCCTGGGCGTCGCCCCGAGGGCCTTGCGTATGCCGATCTCGCGCTTCCGCTCGGTGACCGAGACGAGCATGATGTTCATGATACCGATGCCCCCCACGAGGAGGCTGATGGCCGCGATCCCCGACAAAAGCAGGCTGATGGTCTTGGTCACCTTCATGTCGCTCTCGGCCCACTTCTTGGGCGAGATGACGTTAGCCGACTCGGGCGAGCCCGTGCGCTCCAGGAAGAAGCGCTCCAGGTCGTCGCCGAGCTTCAGCGTGGCTTCGCGCGAGGCCGCGACGACCGTAAGGATCTCGATACGGAGGTCGGCCGCTATCTTCCCGACGGCGTAGGAGTAGGTGATGTACGCCGTCCTGTCCCAGTCGTCGGCGAAGAAGGCTTCCTTATGGGCTATCACGCCGATCACCTCGAGACGGTAGGTGGAGCCTGAGATTTGAGCGAAGACTTCCTTGCCGACGGGATCGCCCTCGGGGAAGAGGCTCGCGGCGATCTCGGATCCGAGCACGACGACCGAGCGCTTGCGATACTCGTCGGAGGTGTCGAAGGAGCGGCCGAGCTCGATCGAGGCGCCCATGGCCGCGATGTAGCTCGAGGCGACGGCGGAGATCTGGGCTGAGGCGCTCGCGCGCCCGGCAGTGAGCTCGCCCCCCAGGCTGGAGCGCGGGAGGACGGCCTTGACCTCGGGTACCTCGCGAGCGATGTCTGAGACGAGGGCGGCATCGAACACGATTCCGGGCTGCCCCGAGCCGCGGTCCCAGCCCGGGTAGACCTGGATGGCGTCGAGGGCGAATTGGTCGTACATGCCGCGGATGTAGGCGGTCCCGCTGGCGGCGATCGAGGTCACGGTGACGACGCTCGCGACGCCAATGACGACGCCGATGAGCGAGAGGGCCGATCGGAGGCGGTTGGTCCGGAAGCTGTCGAGAGCCAGGCGGAAGGCCTCCCTCAGCACGATTCCTCCAAACGGCCGTCGCGGAGCCTGATGACGCGGGGAAAGGCGTCGCCGATCGATCGGTCGTGGGTGACGACCACGATGGTCGTGCCGGCCCGGTTGATCTCGTCGAAGAGCTGGAGGATGGAGGCCCCGGTCGCGCTGTCCAGCGCCCCCGTGGGCTCGTCGGCGAGGAGGATGGCCGGATCGTTGACGAGGGCGCGTGCGATGGCGGCGCGCTGCCTCTGTCCACCCGAGAGCTCCGTGGGCCTATGCGATCGTCGGTCGCCCAAGCCGACGCGCTCGAGAGCCTCCTTCGCGCGGCGCCGGCGCTCCCGCGGGGCCACGCCGGCGTAGACGAGCGGAACCTCGGCGTTCTCCGCGATCGTGAGGCGGGGCAGGAGGTGAAACTGCTGGAACACGAAGCCGACGGTGCGGTTGCGCAGGCTCGCGAGCTCGGCCTCGCCCATCTCGGCCGTGTCCTCGCCGCCGACTAGTACGCGGCCCGAGCTCGGCCGGTCGAGGCAGCCGATCAGGTGCATGCAGGTGGTCTTGCCCGAGCCCGAGGGTCCCATGATGGCCACCTTCTCTCCCGAGGCGACCGCGAAGCTCACGCCGTCGAGAGCCTTCACTACGACGTCGCCCATCGCGTAATGGCGCGAGGCGGCTACGAGGACAATCGCGTCGCTCATTTCCTGCCCTTGACCTCGGGTATCTTGAGCAGATCGCCCGCCGAGCAGCCGGTCACGATGCGCACGAGGCCCGAGCCGAAGCCTTCGGTCTCGATCCCGATATTCTCGTAGCCGCCGTCAGGTTTCTTCCGGTCCACGAAGGGCTTGCCCGCCTTGTAGGTGACCGCTCGGGAGTCGGTCACCAGGACGTCGCGCGGCTCGCCGGCCTTGATGACCGCCGTGAAGCTGTAGGCGGGCAAGAGGCCCTTGGGCGGCTCGTCGATCACGAGCTTGGCGTCGAGCACGGTGAGGCCCTTGGAGTTGACTCGGGCCTCGGCCGGGAAGGAGTCCACGCGGCCCTTCGCGATGAGTCCCGGGATGGCCGGGAAGCGGAACTCGACGGGCAGCCCGACCTTGGCCCTCGGGATATCGGCCTCGGCGATCTCGACCTCGGCCACGAGCGAGCGCGTGTCGATGACTCGGCCGTAGGCCTTGCCCGCCGTGAGGACGTCTCCGGCCTTGATGTCGATGCGCGACAAGGTCCCGTCGATGTGCGCCCGGATGGTGAGGTCCGCGACCGCGTGCTCCTTGGCCTCGAGCTCCCGCTTCAGGAGCTCGACCTTGCGGCGGTTGCCGGCGAAGCTCTCCTGCTCGATCTGGTAGCGGGTCTGGTCCGCCGCGAAGACGGCCTGGGTGGTGTCGAGGCGGGCGATCGCGTCGTCCTTGGCGAGCCTGTCGCTCGCCCGCGCGTAGACCTCGTCGACGATGCCGTCGGAAGGCGCGCCGATCTCCTGCTCGAGCCTGGGCTCGAGGTGGCCCGAAACCTCGATGATGTCGTCGACGCTGCGCTTCTCGACCGTCGCCGTCTCCTCGGTCGGCTTGGCCTCGCCTTTCTTGCCACGCGTAACGGCGTAGGCAGCGCCGGCCACCGCCACGACGACGACTGCGACCACCACCGCTATCCTGACGACCTTGCGTTTATTGGCCACGGCGCTCATCTTACCTCCCCGTAGGCCGAGGAGCCCGCGATCAGGGCGCGGGCCTCGATGTCCCAAGTTATGCGATCGAGTTCGGCCACGCGCAGGCGCGCGGCGCAGAGCTCGCGGTCCGCCAGAACCTCGGCGTATTCGGATTCGCTCGTGACGCCGAGATCGCGGCTGGCGGCGTAGGCCGCGAGCTGGGCTTGCGCGAAGGACAGGTCCTCCTCGGCGTCGTCGGCGGCCTGGACAAGGTCGCGTCGCGAGTTTTCGAGGGCGGCGAGCGACTTGCCCGCATCGACGAGCGCCTCGGCGAGACCGAGGGCGCGGGAACGCGCCGATAGGGCGAGGTCCTCCGAGCGCAGCTTCTCGTCTTTCCTGGGCTTGGGCGACCAGGCCAGGCTGAGGTTGGCGCTCGGCGGAGATCCGGGGCTCCAGTCGATGCCCCCGGAGAGCTTCAAGCCGGAAGGCCCAAGGACGGCTTCGAGACCGCCGGAAAAATCGGGGCCGGAAGTCCCGAGCTCGGAGTATGTGCCGATCGCGTCCGAGCCGAGTCCGTAGCCGACGCCTAGCTTGGCGCCGAGGGTCGAGCGGCGCTCGGCCTCCGCCGACCGGAGACCGGCCAAGCCGGACTCGGCCCTCGAGCGGGCGGCCGAGAGGCAAAGCTCGGGAGCCGGGAGGGCGCGGGACATATCGACCGCGGGATAGGAGACGGGCATGAGCTCGGCCTCGCTCCCCGGCCCGAGCAGGACGCGGAGATCGTACAGGGACCGAGCCTTTTTCGCCTCGGCGTCACGGCGCGCGCGGGTGGCGGTCCTGAGGTCGCGCTGTAGGCCCATATAGGCCGTTCCCCCAGGCTCTGCGCCGTCGACGGCGACGGCCTGGTCGAATTCGCGCTTCGCCTTCGCCTCTGCGGCTAGGGAGGACTGGAGCGTGACCTCGCTCGAGAGCTCGGCCTTGAAGGCCGCGGCCATTTTTCCCTCGAGGGAGAGCTCAGCTTGCGCGCGGGCGGACTCGGCCTTTTCTCGATCAAGCCGAGCGGCCTCGACGGCGACGAGCATGTCGTCGGATCCGCGGACGATGGGCAGACCGAGGCTGAGCTTGGGCTTGGCGTAGTAACCCGAAGAGTACCTGACCGTGGGGAGCTGGGCACCGAGCGCCATGCCGTCGGGCATGGTCAGACTCGCCGTTGGAGAGGCGCTCCAGTAGGAATCGTCGGAGAGGGTCGCGGATACGCTGCCCGTGCCTAGCTCGATCGTAGGCGCATTTCTCGCGATGAGGGCGCGTTCATAGGCTATTTCGGCCTGTCGCTCCTCTATGGAAAATTGCGCTATTCCGGGGTCGGCTGAGATCGCCCGGGCGATGAGCTCCTCATATGTCGCTGCCGGGAGAGAGGCGAGTTGTATGGAAAAAAATACGAGAATAGTTAATCTTTTCATGTCTTTATAGTGATGATAGAGTGAATTCCGTATACTGGTAAATAGTCACCTAGTCATTAGTGTTACAAACATTAGCGGTAATAATTGCATAAAACATTTAACCAAAAGCAAATGCAGGT
>DBTW01000102.1:0-652 GCA_002307245.1 Spirochaetaceae bacterium UBA1306
GAGTGTTGTAGATGTGGATGAACGTCGACGCGTGGGAGCAAAGGTTGTGGAAGAAAGAGCTACCGACGCCGGGGACGGAGGAAGCAGCTTATCTGCCCGCATTTGCTTTTGGTTAAATGGTTTATGAAATTATTAGCGCTAATGTTTGTAACACTAATGGACTAATATGGCTTGACAGCTGCCAGACTCGGACCTAATATTGTCCGTATGCCAACGATGGCACAAACAGGACATTGGCGATGATCACGATCAAGGACATCGCTCGCGAGGCCAATTGCTCCATCCGCACCGTATCTCGCGTCCTCAACGACGCGGAGAACGTTAACGAGGAGACTCGTGCCAAGATCCTGGCCATCACCAGGCTCCGAAACTACGCTCCCGATCCCCACGCCCAATCGCTCAAGACCAAGCGCAAGCGCACGATCGGCGTCATCGTCAACTCGGTGACGAGCGACGTGAATCGCCAGCGCATAGAGACCCTTTCGCGGCTGTTCAACACCGCCGGCTACGCCATCCTCATCAGCTACGCAGACGACATCGCGGTCGAGGAGGAGCTCGTGAGGCGCTTCGCGGTCAGGAGCGACGCCCTGGTCGTATTCACCAACCTCCAGGCGGCCCGCTCCGACGTCCTCGACGACTTCACGGGACGGGG
>DBTW01000102.1:1020-3343 GCA_002307245.1 Spirochaetaceae bacterium UBA1306
CGGGGCAGGCGCTCCATAGCACTGGTCCTCGAGGAATTCCGCCAGGCCGAGCGGCTTGCGGGCTACCGCGCCGGGCTCGAGGACTCAAGGATAGGCTTCGCGGACGAGCTCGTGCTGCATAAGGGCAAGGGCTTCCGCGGCGGCATGGAGGCGGGGGAATCGCTGCTCGCCCTGATGGCCTCGCGCGCCGTCGACGCCGTCCTCTGCCAGAACGACAAGGTGGCAGCGGGCCTGCTCTCCCTCCTGCACGAGCGGGGCCTGCGCGTCCCCGAGGAGCTGGCCGTCATCGGCTTCGACGACGACGAGTACTCGGCCTACCTCTCCCCTCCACTGACGACGATCGCCCAGCCCGGGAGCGAGGTCGGCACCTACATATACGAGCAGCTTTTCAACCGGATCGAGCTGGGGAGCGAGATACGGAGCAGAACCTACGGCGCGAGCCTCGTGCCGCGCCGGAGCGCGTGATTCGAGAAGGAGGAGAGAGATGCTGATTTCCAAGGGCGGCCCCGACGGGCTGTCCCGAGACGAAGCCTATTCGGTGATAAGGGAAGGCCTCGAGCACGAGAGGCTCGAGGGCAAATCGGTGCTCTTCATCATACCCGACTCGACGCGGTCCTTCCCGACCAATTTCGTCTTCACCGCCCTGCACGAGCTGCTGTCGGGGAAGGCGAGGAAGCTGGACTTCCTCATCGCCCTGGGCACGCACCGCGCGATGAGCGACGAGGCGATCCGCGAGATGCTCCACGTCTCCGAGGAGGAGATGCGGACGAGGTTCGCCGACGTCCGCGTCCTCAACCACGCCTGGGACGACCCGGCAGCCCTGCGCCCGATCGGGACAATCGGCAAAGCGCGCATCGCGGAGCTCACCGGGGGGCGCTTTTCGCAGGACGTCCCCGTGGCCGTCAACAAGCGGCTCTTCGAGTACGACAAGGTGATCATCGTCGGCCCCGTCTTCCCCCACGAGGTCGTGGGC
The DNA here is from genome assembly GCA_002307245.1 of Spirochaetaceae bacterium UBA1306. Lineage (GTDB taxonomy): Bacteria > Spirochaetota > Spirochaetia > Treponematales > Rectinemataceae > UBA1306. The sequence goes on from DBTW01000102.1 coordinate 1,994, forward strand.
TTCTCCGGCGGCCACAAGTACATCTTCCCCGGCGTCGGCAACGCGGAGTTCATCAACTTCTTCCACTGGTTCGCCGCGGTGATCACGAATCCGAAGATCATCGGCAACAAGGACACGCCGGTGCGAGCCCTCATCGAGGAGGCCGCCTCGATGCTCCCCTTCAAGGCCAGCGCCTTCTGCCTCTCGGTGCGCGGCGACGACCTGATGGGAGTGGCGTACTCGGACGGCGTCTACGAGGCCTGGGGCGCAGCCGCCGACGTCTCCAAGCAAATCCACGTCGTCTACTGCGACCATCCCTTCGAATCGGTGCTGGCCTGCGCCCCGCACATGTACGACGAGCTCTGGACGGGCGGCAAATGCGCCTACAAGACGGAGAGCGTGGTCGCGGACGGCGGCGAGATCATCATCTACGCGCCGCACATCAAGGAAGTAGCCTTCGTCCACGGAAAGGTGCTCGACGAGATAGGCTATCACACGCGCGACTTCTTCCTCGCCCAATGGGACAAGTACAAGAGCTATCCCTGGGGCACCGTCGCCCACTCGACCCACGTGAAGGGCATCGGGACCTACGAGGACGGCATCGAGAAGCCGCGCATCAGGGTCAAGCTCGCGACAGGCATCAGTCGGGAGCGCTGCGAGAGGATCAACCTCGAGTACGTGGACTACCGGAGCATCGACAAGGCCCGATGGCAGGGCAAGCCGGAGCGGCTCTACCTCGACCACGCGGGCGAGATGCTCTACAAGCTCAAGAACCCGCCCGCGTGGCAGACGCTATAACCAAGGAGTGAATATGGATAAGGCAGACATCGGGCTCATCGGGCTCGCCGTGATGGGGGAGAACCTCGTCCTCAACATGGAGAGCAAGGGCTTCACGGTCGCGGTCTACAACCGCACCATCTCGAAAGTCGAGGACTTCGTCGACAAGGGCCGGGGCAAGGGCAAGAAGATCATCGGCTGCGCCGACATGAAGGCCCTGGCCGGCGCCCTCAAGAGCCCGCGCAAGGTGATGGTGATGGTCAAGGCCGGCCAGGCGGTCGACGAGACCATCGAGCAACTCATCCCCGTCCTCCAGGCGGGCGACATAATTATCGACGGCGGCAACTCCAACTACGAGGACACGATCCGCCGCACCGCCTATGTCGAGTCGAAGGGCCTTCTCTACATCGGCACCGGGGTCTCCGGCGGCGAGGAAGGCGCCCTGCTCGGGCCCTCGATCATGCCCGGCGGCTCGCCCAAGGCCTGGCCCGCCGTCAAGCCGATCCTCCAGGCCATCTCGGCCAAGGTCGAGGACGGATCCCCCTGCTGCGAGTGGGTCGGGGAGAACGGGGCGGGCCACTTCGTGAAGATGGT
>DBTW01000102.1:3610-10778 GCA_002307245.1 Spirochaetaceae bacterium UBA1306
ATCGAGTACGGCGACATGCAGCTGATCTGCGAGATCTACCAGATCATGCGCGACGTCCTCGGGATGAAGCCCCAGGAGATGCACGAGGTCTTCGCCGAATGGAATAAGGGCGACCTCGGCTCCTATCTCGTCGAGATCAGCCGCGACATCCTCGCCTTCAAGGACGAGGACGGTTCCCCCCTGGTCGACAAGATCCTCGACGCGGCCGGCCAGAAGGGCACGGGCAAGTGGACGGGCATCTCGGCCCTCAACCAGGCGGTGCCGCTCACGATGATCACCGAGGCCGTCTTCGCGCGCTGCCTCTCGGCCCAGAAGGACGAGCGCGTCATAGCCTCCAAGGCATACGGCCAACCCAAGCGCTCTTTCGCCGGGGATAGACAGGCGTTCTTGAACAACCTTCGCGACGCGCTCTACGCCGCGAAGATCGTCTCCTACGCCCAGGGATTCGTCCTCATGCGCGCCGCGGCGGCCGAGTACGGCTGGAACCTCAACTACGGCGGCATCGCCCTCATGTGGCGCGGCGGCTGCATCATCCGCTCGGTTTTCCTCGGCAAGATCAAGGAAGCCTTCGACGCCGACCCCAAGCTCGCGAACCTCCTCCTCGCGCCCTTCTTCAAGGACAAGATCCTGAAGGCAGAGGCCGGCTGGCGCGACGTCGTCGCGACCGCGGTCAAGAACGGCATCCCCACTCCCGCGATGTGCGCCGCCATCACCTACTTCGACGGCTACCGCTGCGAGCGGCTCCCGCAGAACCTCCTGCAGGCCCAGCGCGACTACTTCGGCGCCCACACCTACGAGCGCGTCGACCAGCCCCGCGGCAAGTGGTTCCACACGAACTGGACGGGCCACGGCGGGACCACCTCCGCCTCGACCTACACCGCGTAATAGATAGGCAACCGGAAAAACGAAAGGCAACCACGGAGGCACGGAGATTCGTATGAGAGCTCGGAGCAGAGAGGATGGGAAGGGAGAGGTATGGAAGGATAAGAGTGAGTTGGGTAAACGACTCATTGCAAACACCTATTCCTTCTACATGATCTCCTCTTCTCTCCGTGTCTATCGCTTCGCTATACTTCGTTCCGTGGTTGCATTTACTCTTTACCCTCTATTCGAAGGAGAAACGACATGTCAGCATTGAACATCCCGCCAGCCGAGGGCAAGAAGCACGACTTCCTCGCGTTGGGCGCGCTCGTAACCAGGCTCGACCCCGGCGTCGTGCCCTTCTCGATGGCCGACCACTACGAGCTCCACGTCTCCGGCGGCGAGTACAACGTCGCGGCCAACCTCTCGCGCTGCTTCGGCATGCGTACGGCCCTCGCGAGCGCCATGGTCGACGGCCTGCCCACGGGCCTCAAGATCCAGAATTCCGTCCGCGAGGCCGGCGTCGAGGCCTACTACGTCCGCTTCAAGCACGACGGCGTGCGCGGGCCCAACATGGCCCAGGTCTGGTCAGACCGCGGCAAGGGCGTGCGCGCGCCCGTCGTGTTCTACAACCGCGCCAACGAGGCCGCCGGCCTCCTCAAGCCCGGCAGCTTCGACTGGAAGGCCATCTTCGGCTCCGGCCTGCGCTGGTTCCACTCCGGCGGCATCTTCTCAGCCCTCTCCCCGACCACGCCCGAGCTCGTCATCGAGGCGATGCAGGCCGCCAAGGCCGCAGGGGCGGTAACCTCCTTCGACCTCAACTACCGCGCCAAGCTCTGGGCAGTCGCCGGGGTTAGCGCGCCCGAGCTCCTCAAGCGCATCGTCGAGCTGACCGACGTCCTCGTCGGCAACGAGGAGGACCTCCAGATGGGCCTCGGCATAGTGGGTCCCAAGGTCGAGAAGGCCGCCAACAAGCTCGACCCGAGCGTATTCCTCGGTATGATGGACGACGTCAAGAAAAAGTTCCCCAACGTGAAGGCCGTCGCCACCACGCTTCGCGAGGTGCATTCCACCGACCGCCATAGCTGGAGCGCCGTGCTCTGGCTCGACGGCAAGAGCTACGTCGCGCCTACCTGCGAGCTCGACGTCTACGACCGCGTCGGCGGCGGCGACGGCTTCGCGGCCGGGCTCATCTACGGCCTCATGGCCGGCAAGGCCCCCGAAGAGTCCCTGAGGCTCGGCTGGGCCCACGGAGCCCTCCTCACAACCTTCCCCGGCGACACCACGATGGCGACCCTCGAACAGGTCGAAGCCTTCGCCAAGGGCGGCTCGGCGAGGATACAGCGATGAAGCTGGACTCATCTTCGCTCGAGAACACGAAAGCCTGGAAGGACGCGGGCTTCGAGCTGCCCGCCTTCGACCGCGCGGCCGTGATCGCCCAAACGAAGAAAGCCCCCGAGTGGCTGCACTTCGGCGCCGGCAACATCTTCCGCGCCTTCCCCGCGGCGGTCCAGCAGAGCCTGCTCGACCAGGGCAGGAGCAACACGGGGATCGTCGTCGCCGAGGGCTTCGATTACGAGATCATCGACAAGGCCTATCGCCCCTTCGACAACCTCTCCGTGCTCGTAGTGCTCAAGGCCGACGGCACCATCCAGAAAAAAGTGATCGGCTCCGTGGTCGAGTCCCTCGTGGCCGACTCGGCCGGAGCGGATTGGAAGCGCCTGGTCGAGGTCTTCACGGCCAAGGCGCTCAAGATGGCGAGCTTTACCATCACGGAAAAGGGCTATAGCCTCGTGAACGCAGCTGGCGCCTTCATCCCCGACGTCGAGTCCGACCTCGCGGCCGGCCCGGCTGGCCCGAGGAGCATCATGGGCAAGGTGACCGCCCTCTGCTACGCGCGCTACCAGGCCGGAAAGGCGCCGCTGGCCCTCGTGAGCATGGACAACTGCTCGCACAACGGCACGAAGCTCTACGAGGCTGTCCACGCCATCGCCAAGAAGTGGGCCGATTCCGGCCTCGCAGACTCAGGATTCCTCGCCTACGTCGAGGACCCGGCCAAGCTCTCCTTCCCCTGGAGCATGATCGACAAGATCACCCCGAGGCCGGACGACACGGTCCGCGCCCAGCTGCAGAAGGCCGGCTACGAGAGCACGGGCATCATCGTCACCGCGAAGAAGACCTATACCGCATCCTTCGTCAACGCCGAGGAGAAGGAGTACCTCGTCATCGAGGACCTCTTCCCGAACGGGCGGCCGCCCCTGGACGCCGCGGGGATCATCTTCACGAAGCGTGAGACCGTCGACCGCGTCGAGAAGATGAAGGTATGCACCTGCCTCAATCCCCTGCACACGAGCCTCGCCATCTACGGATGCCTCCTCGGCTACACGACGATCCACGACGAGATGCACGACAGCGAGCTCATCGCCCTCATCGACAGGATCGGGTACAAGGAAGGCCTTCCCGTCGTCGTCAATCCCGGCATCATGGACCCCAAGTCCTTCATCGACGACGTCGTCAAGGTGCGCCTGCCCAACCCCTTCATGCCGGACGCCCCGCAGCGCATCGCCACCGACACCTCGCAAAAGCTGGCGATCCGCTTCGGCGAGACCATCAAGGCCTACATGGCCGACCCCAAGCTCTCGGTGCGCGACCTGAAATTCATCCCCCTCGTGTTCGCGGGCTGGCTGCGCTACCTCATGGGAGTCGACGACGAGGGCAAGGCCTTCGAGCCGAGCCCGGATCCCCTGCTCGAGAGCGCGCGCAAGCACGTTGCCTCCATCGCCCTCGGCGCGAAAGGCCCCTTCCGCAAGGAACTTGAGGGCCTGCTCTCCGACGCCAAGATCTTTGGGGTCGACCTCTACACGGCCGGCCTCGGGGAGCTAGTCGAGGGCTATTTCGCCGAGCTAGTCGCCGGCAAGGGCGCCATCCGCGCCACGCTCAAGAAGTATCTAGGATAAAGATCGCCCTGTTTTATCTGGGCACGACGGGCCGGGCGAAGAACATGAATCGCCCGGCCCGTTGGGCTTAGCCGGAAAAAGAAAAAACGACTTTGCTATCGCGAATATGGCCCCGAATAGTATAAATTCTCTCGACCGATAGCCCTACAGATCACAGGACTATTTTCCCTTAATCTTTAGCATCTCGCTGCTTACCCATCCATCGTAGATTATTGCCTCTTGCTCATATGAGACATGCGTCCATCCGTCCTTCTCCTCGATCAACGTGGCGATCAACCCAACATCAACGGTCGCAATTATTGCGTATCGAACATCTGGTCCACTTCTTAGGTTGGCTTTCTTTATTACTACCACAAATGAAGTATCGACTGCAGAAGAAGCCTCCGCGGGGCTTAACGAGGGAGTATTCGACGAAGAAGTGCGGCCACCATAGCTGCTCCCAGAACTGCTGCTTACGTGGGAACTATGTGAGGCGTGAGAACCATGCGACCTATGGGAACCATGAATGAGGAACTTGAAGGCCTTCCCATTATTCTCAAATCTATTGAGTCGCAGCGTCGATAAGTCTAGGCGCTTTTTCTCCTTTAGCTGCGTCGTTGAACCGCCATCAACCCGAACGGACGCTTTCGCTTGAATTACCGGGAGGAGCAATACAAGCAATGGTATTAAAACGAATTTGAGTTTTTTCATATTCGCGCCCCTATTCCTTTGATAATTACATTTACAGTATTTTCGTTCAGCTATATCTTGTCAAGCATCATGTATCAGCCCCCATTAGGAACTAATTATGTATCATGTATTCCCTTATAAGAGTACTAAGCTTTTTCGCAACCTCATAATCTCATCAATCGGCGAATATATTTTCTGCGGGGACTCGGAGTTGATCGCTCTACGGCGAAGCGAACCCCTCCCAGGCCCTTTCTATAACGAATTAAAGACCAAGCATTTCATATGCGCAGAGGGCGAGATTGGCGCGGAAAAAATGATTATGGGGGTCAGGCGTCAAACAAAACAAAGTTACCTCGAATCCTCGTCGATTCTATTGATGGTCGTACCGACAATCGAGTGTAATTGCGACTGTATCTACTGCCAAGCGTCTAGCAAGAAGGCGCATCAGCGATCAAACTTCATGAGGCTTGATACCGCCTACGAATTCTGCGAATTCGCCCTGGCGCTCCCTCATACGGATATCAAGATTGAGTTTCAAGGCGGAGAGCCAACGCTCCATATGCCGGCGATTCAATTCATCGTGAAGTATTTGGAGAAGCATAAGCATGAGCGCGAAAAATCAATCGCTTATGTGATTTGCACCAATCTCTTGGAAATCGATCTCGCATTCATCAGGTTTGCCGCAAAGCATCAAATAGATATATCGACATCGCTCGACGGAGACAGAGAACTTCACGATCACAACCGACCATCGCACAAATACCTTTCCACATACAGTATGTTTCAGGAAAATATCGCCAAATTGAGGAGTAATGGGATATACCCCTCAGCCCTGTTGACGATAACACGATACACCATGAAGGAAATCAGGAGAATCATCGACGAGTATATTGGGCATGGATTTAGCTCCGTATTTATCAGGCAGCTCAATAGCTATGGCTACGCGTACAATAATTCGGAGATTCAATATTCCAACGATGAGTTTATGGACTGTTACGAGACAGGGTTGCGATATATTCTCCTCCAGAATCTGGAATATGGCAACGCACTACGCGAGGAATTGTTCTCGATCCTTTTAAAGAAAATCATGACGCCTTTCCTCGATGGTTTCGTTGATCTCCAGAACCCTACGGCACTTGCCCGGATGTGCCTACTTATTAACCATGATGGTAGCGTCTATCCTTCCGACGAAGCGCGAATGATGGCCGAGATGGGCAATCGAAATTTCCAACTAGGAAACCTTAGCGAGCATTGCTCCTACGAATCAATGATCACCCGATCACCGGTTTTCTCCAGGCTCCACTACCTAGACGAGATTCAAGAGTGCCGCGCCTGCGCCTACCAACCCTACTGCGGAGCGGATCCAGTCCGTAGTTACTATGCCGACGAGATTTCCGGAGATTCTTTTTGCGGAAAAAGAAAAGGCATGTATAATTTTTTGTTTACAATAATCGAGGAGGCTTCCAAACCTCAACTGCGGCTATTCAGGAGCTGGGCGAATGAGTGACTGCCTTGATGATTCCTTGCTATATCTTCCCTATGGGATGGGCCATATCTGTATATCTGCAGTCGATGGACAGGTTATTCAAAAAGAAACAATAATACCCGGGCTTGAGCCGGACAGAATATATATTGACAGCAATGGCTCAAGACGGCAATCGTCATTGCTTGAGGACGGATGCCTCACTATAATTCCCACATTATCCTGCAATGAGCGTTGCATTATTTGCCCACAATGCAAAGAGAGCTCCGGGGTTGGTGCTTTATCGGCCAGCATCGTTAGTTCGATCGATTATTCAAGGATACACCAAGTCTATATAACAGGGGGCGAACCATATATAGCAGCTGAACTCCTTTCCGAAATCGTGGCCCGCATCCCAAATGACATAGAGATTTCCATACTGACAAATGGAACCCTTAACCTGCTTGAATCACCTTTTTTACTCCGCGATCGACTCCGATTCTGCATCCCACTCTATGCAAGCATCAGCGATCTCCATAACCGGATTGTTGGCTATTGTGGATTTTATAAAACGATTAAGAATCTTTTCCATCTTGGGAACAACAACATCGTCGTAGAACTTCGTAATGTAATAACAAAGCAAAATTACACCAATCTTCCTCTTTTCGCTCACTACGTCTGCAACAACCTCCCATTTGTGGCCAATGTTGCCTTAATGGGGCTTGAATTAATCGAAAATGCAGAAAAAAACTCTAGCGCTCTCTGGGTAGACCCGACTGACTATAATCAATACTTACTAGAAGCAGTAAACATGCTCATCGACTTCAAGATTCCATGCAGTTTATTCAATATGCCACTATGTACTCTTCCCAATGAATTATACAACCTTCATGTTGCATCAATATCTCCATGGAAGCGTCGCTACCTTGAAAAATGCAAGCACTGCAACATTCAGAATAAGTGCGGAGGTATGTTTTTCTCATCTGCCTCAGCTTATAGTCACTATATCAATCCTCATTAAAATACAGAGCCGAGTCTAGTTATGCGAAAAGCAGAGTCCATTGACGGTCGCCTTCATACAACATCTCAGAAAACCGTCGGCAGCGGCGGTATAAAAAGGACCGCTGAGGAGGCGCTAGCCCCCTCAGCGGTCCCTCATCGACTTAGCGCCTATTCCTAGCTTATATCACTTCGCGACGAAGAGCGGCATTATGTGCCG
>DBTW01000102.1:11108-27880 GCA_002307245.1 Spirochaetaceae bacterium UBA1306
TCGCCCATCTTGGCCGCGACCTTGAAGGCCACGTGCACGAGCTGCCTCATGCTGGGGTTGAAGCGCTTGTCCGACTGCACGTGCCGCAGGGCGCCGACGAGGGCCGGGCCGTCCCACTTGTCCACCTCGGCGGGTGCGGGCAGCTTCTTGCGGTCGATGTCGACCACGGTCGCGTAGGGCGCCACGCACTCGTCGATGCTCTCGTAGGCCGCGCGATAGACTTCCTTCGCCATTATCAGCCCGTCCCCGCCCGAGTCCGCGAGGCCGACGATCTCCTCGAGCCAAGTAGTGCCGGCGGTCTTCAGGTGCAAGCCCGCGTCTTCCCTGCGGATGATCGCGCCGATGCCCTTGTAGAGGCTGAACTTGTCCGATCCGGAATGGACCGAGAGCTTGAGGCTCACGGGCAGGCCCAGAGCCTTCGAGGCCCACTTGGTGACCTTCACGTCGGCCTCGAATTCCTTGAGGAAGTCGGCCACGTCTCCGACGTAGTCGACGCCCTTGTTGAAGCGGCCGGAGAACTTGGGCGCGATGGTCTGGACGGGCACGCCCTCGTCGGCGAGGCCCGCGAGGATCACGGCCAGCTCCGCGGGGCTCTGGGGGCTCTCGGTCTCGTCCATCGAGACCTCGGTCACGAAGTCGTCCTCGCCAGGGGCGCAGCCCCGCAGCTCGACCACGCGGCGATAGGTCTTCGCGGCCTCGCCGACGGCGTAGAGGTAGCGCTCGGCGGCGGCGCGCATCGTGGCCTCGTCGAGCTTGGCGGGCAGCCCGGGCGAGGAAGGCAGGCCCGCGCGCTTCCTCATGAAAGCCTCGACGATCGCGGGATCGGCGGGCTTGCCGATGAAGTCGGCGACGTCGAGCGTGAAGAAGTCGCAATGGGCCGCGAAGCGGTCCACGGTGGCGAGGCCGACGTGGTCCGCGTCGACATGGTAGGGGCCGTCCCATCCGGTCTTCTTGATGGCGGCCTCGGCCGCCGCCCGCTGGTCGGCGGGCTGGGTCCCGATGAGGTTATGCTCCCGGTTGCTCTTGTTCCATACGATGGCGACCTTCACGCCCTTCTCGCGAGCCTTCCTGAAGGCGGCGATCTGGGCCGCGCCCTGCCTGCCGAACCGGTCCCCCGTTCCTATAGAGTACTTCTCGATGGTCTTCATGCGGCAAACCCCTTCGCCCGGCTCGCGCCGGTCATGTATCGCCCGCTTACGCGAGCGCCTAAAGAATAGATGCCATCGCCCCGTTCAGCCCTCGTAGCCGAGGATGCCCGAAACCTTCCGGGCGGCCGCCGCGACGACCGCGGCCCGCTCCGATTCCTTGCCCGCCTCGAAGCGAAAGAGGGGCCAGGAGACGGACAGGGCGGCGACCACGGCGCCGTCGCGGTCGAAGATGGGCGCGCCGATGCACTCGATCCCCTCCTCGTGCTCCCCCGCGTCGCGGCCGTAGCCCTTCGCCTTGATGCTCTTGAGCTCGGCCTCGAGGCCGGCGCGGGTGGTGATGGTGGAGGGAGTGAAGGCCACGAGGCGGACCCCGTCGAGGGCCGCCTTGCGCTCCTCGGGCCGCGAATAGGCCAGGAGGACTTTTCCGATCGCGGTGCAGTAGAGCGGGATGCGCCGGCCGACGCGCGAGAACATCCGGATCGTGTACTTGGACTCGATCTTGAGCACGTAGACCGCGGAGTCGCCCTCCAGCACGCCCATGTGCACGGTCTCGCCGAGCTCCTCGGCGAGCTCCTCGGCGACAGGCCTGGCGGCGTGGTGAAGGTCGAGGTGATCAAGGGCGCGGGAGCCGACGTTGAAGGTCTTGAGAGTCATGGCCCATCGGTCGCCTTCGTCGCGACGGGCGTAGCCGAGCTCCTGGAGCGTCTGCAGGAAGCGGTAGACCGTCGGCTTGGCCAGGCCCATCTCGCGCGAGAGCTCCTCGAGGCCCACGGAGTCCCTGCGCGACAGGCTTTCGAGCACGGAAAGGGCCCGCGCGGCGGCGTTGACGACGGAGACGGGCGCCTGTTTCCTTTTTGCCTTGCTGCTCATTTCGGACTCCCGTTCCATTTTGGCCTTCGACACGGCAATAGTCAATGATATAATGGAGATATGGACGGCGAAAGCATTCGATCGGCGAACAAGCTCGGCGGCAGGACGAGCGTGGGCTTCGTGCTCGCGAGCCTGCATACCGGCGCGAGCATCGCGGCCTGGCCGGGCGTGGCCCGCGCGGCCGAGCTCGCCGACGTGAACCTCTTCTGCTTCCCCGGCGGCAGGCTCGGGCTCCGGGCCGGCTACGAGGCCTCGCGCAACGCCATCTACGACCTCGCCGCGCGCTCGCCGATCGACGGGGCCCTCATCTGGGCGTCCTCGCTCTCGGGCGCCGCGACGGCCGTCCCCGCCCTCGACGAATTCGTCGACCGATACCGCGACATCGCCGTGGCCAGCCTTTCCTCGGGCGTGAGCGGCCTGCCTATCGTCACCTTCGACTACTACGCCGGCATGCGCGACGCCATCGTCCACGCGGCGACCGCCCATGGCTACTCGCGCATGGCCTTCGTCCGCGGGCCGGCCGGGCATCCCGGCGCCGAGGAGAGGCGCCGCGCCTTCAGCGACACCCTCCGCGAGCTCGGCCTGGAGGAGGATCCTCGACTCTCCTCCTCGCCCTTCCCCTGGGAATCGGGCGCCCTCGCCGCGCGCGAGCTCCTGGACGACCGCGGCCTCATCCCCGGCCGCGACTTCGACGTCCTCATCGTATCCAGCGACCTCATGGCCCTCGCGGCGATCAAGGAGCTCCAGTCCCGCGGCTACCGCGTCCCCGAGGACGTGGCCATCCTCGGCATCAACAACGGTGTCGAGAGCCGCATCGCCGCGCCGCCCCTCACTACGGCCGACTGCCCCTTCGCCGAGCTCGGCGCCCTCGGCCTAGCCACGGTGCTGGAGGCGATCGCGGCCCGCCGCGACGGTCCGGGCGCGGCCCCGCCCTCCTCGCGGCGCCTCAAGCCCCGGCTTATCGTCCGCCGCTCCTGCGGCTGCCCCTCCAGCTCGAACCCGCCCGCGGCGGGCGCCGGCCGCAGCCTCGAGGAGGGCATAGCGGCCGAGGTCGGGCTCGAGCCCGAGCGCGCCCGCGACTGGGTAGCGCCCCTCGTCGAGTCATGGCGAGACGCCGTGCGCGGCGCCGGCCCCGAGCGCTTCATCGACCTCCTCGGGCGGGTCCTCGACAGGACGGCCCACGCCGACATGGACATGGGCCCCTGGCAGGCCGCGATCTCCATGCTGCGCCTCGACGCCTTGGGCGCCGTCGGCGGCTCGGAGGGCAGCCCGCTCCGCGACGCCCTCGAGGAGACGGCGGGCCAAGCCCGAATCCTCGTCGCCGAGGCCGCCGAGCGGGCCCACGCCTTCCGGGCCTGGGAGCGCGACCGCGCCGACCTCGAGCTCCGGGAGCTCGACCACGAGCTCCTCATGGCCCTGGACGCGCGGCGCATCGGCGAGATCCTCCGCAGGGCCCTCCCTGGCCTTGGCATCCGGAGCGCCTACCTCTGCCGCTACGAGGGCCTCGAGTCGGAGGGCCCCGTCGGGGCCTCGGGGGCCGCCAGTCTCGTGGCCGGCTTCCGCGACGGGCAGGACCTGGACCCCCCGCCAGAGAGCTTCCCCGCCGCCGACCTGCTCCCCCGCGAGGCCTTCCCGGACCGCAGGCTCTCCTACGTCGTGGAGCCGCTCTTCTTCCGCGACAGCCCCATAGGCTACGCCCTCTTCGAGATCGGCGGCGCCACGGGCGCGATCTACGAGAGGCTCCGGGACTCGGTGAGCAATGCCCTGCGGAGCGTGCTGCTCTTCGAGCGGGTGGAGGACGCGCGCGAGCGGGCCGAGCGGGCCGACGGCATCAAGACGCGCCTGCTCACGAGCGTCACGCACGAGCTCCGGGCCCCCGTCGACATGATCCTCCGGGGGACCGAGCGCCTCCTCCAGGGCGGCTCCTCCCTGGGAATCGGGCCCGAGACCGCGGCAGAGCTCGAGCGCATAACGCGCGGCGCTGAGCACGAGCGCCGCCTCGTGGGCGACCTTCTGGACTTCTCGCGCGCGGAGATCGACGAGCTCGACATCGACCGCAGGCCCATCGACGCCGAGGCCCTGATCCGCGAGGTCTTCGGGCTCTACGCCTCGAAGGCGAGGCCGGAGGCGCCCTGGCGCCTCGAGCTGCCCGAGCGCATGCCCGTGATCATGGCCGACGCGCTCAGGCTCAGGCAGATCCTCACCAACCTGCTGTCGAACGCCGAGAAGTACGCGGGCGGCTCGAGCGTCGTCCTGTCGGCCCATGTCGAGCCGCCCGACCTCGTGATACGCGTCGCCGACGGCGGGCCGGGCATAGCGAGCGACCGCCTGCCTCACCTCTTCGAGCCCTTCGTGTCGCAAGGCCAGGGCGGCGTGGGCCTGGGCCTCAGCATCGCCCGCCACCTCGCCCTCCTGCACTTCGGCTCGCTCGAGGCGGGCAACGCGCCCGGGGGCCCGTCCGGCGGCGGCGCCGTGTTCACGCTGACCCTGCCCCTGCCCGACGCCAGCAGCCTATCCAAGGCCGCCGAGGGGGGCCGGACGCGGCGCGACGCCAGGCCCTGCGTCCTCCTCATCTCGTCCTCGGACGAGGCCCCGCCCGAGATAGTCGCGACCGCGGCGGCGCGGGGCCTCTCGATACGCCGCGTGCGCATCAAGGACACGGAGGACGGCACGCTCGACGGCCTCGAGGCCGCCGCGGTGGCCTGGGACTCCTCCTCGCCAAGCGCCGAGGAAGCCGCCCTTTTCCGCCGGCTGCGCAGGCGCCCCCGGCTCGCCTCCCTGCCCTTCCTGCTCTACGGCGGCCAGCGAGCCGCGGCGGCGATCGTCGACAAGGCCTCGGGCGTCTCGAGCCTCTCCGAGGCCCTGTCCTTGACCCTGCCCGGGGACGGAGAGGCCTCGCAGGCCTCGATCGTCGTGGCCGACGACGACGAGGCTTCCCTCGCCTCGCTACGGACGGCCCTGGAGCGGAGCTTCCCGGGCGCCGAGCTGCGCACCGCCGCCGACGGCCGAGCCGCGTGGGAGCTCCTCAAGGCGAAGCGCCCCCTCGTCGCCGTGCTGGACATCTCGATGCCCGGCATGACGGGGATAGAGGTCGTGAAGAGGATGCGCGCCGACGACCAGCTCCGCTCGGTGCCCGCCATTCTCCTCACCTCCAAGGTGATCTCGATGGAGGACGTCCGCGCCATCGAGGCGAGCTCGCGCGTGCTCCTGGGCAACAAGGGCGTAATCTCCGACGAGGCGGCGGCCGCCGAGGCCTCGCGCATCGCCTACGGCTCGGGCTGCCTGCCCGCGGGCACGAGCGCGATCGTGAAACGCAGCGTCGCCTTCATCAACGAGAGATACTCCTCTTCCCTCACGCGCTGGCAGGTCTCCGAGGCGGTCAACGCGAGCGAGGACTACCTTACGCGCGTGTTCCGCAAGGAGCTTGGCATAACCCCATGGGAGTACCTGACGCGGCTGCGGATCGAGCGAGCCAAGGATTTCCTCGCCTCGGGATCGGACAGCGTGGCCCTGATCGGGGCGCGCGTGGGCTTCCCCGACCAGGCCTACTTCTCGCGGGTGTTCAAAAAAGTCACGGGCATGAGCCCGCAGGCCTACCGGGACTCGCCGGCCTGAAGGGGGCGGCCCCGCCTGAGCCTAGGGCCCGAGTATGGTCCGGATCAGGGCCAGGCCCGCGGCGAAGCCCGGGCCGTCCTGCTCCTCGACGATGAAGGGCAGGCCCTCGGGGGCCGCGGCCGCGACCGCCCTCGCGACGCGTGGCCAATCCATGAGCCCCGTGCCCGGCGGCGACGGCGCCTTCGAGCCGCCCTTGATGACATAGTCCTTCACGTGCACGGCCGCCACCCGGTCGCCGAAGAGCTCCAGGGCCTCGAGGGCCGCGCTCGCGCCCTCCGCGGACGAGCCGGGGTCCACGAGGTTCACGGGGTCGAGGATGACGCCGAGGGCGCGGGAGCCGATGTCGGACAGCAGCTCGGCCATCGCGCGCGGGCTGGATAGGGCGTGGCCCCACACTGGCTCCAGGCAGAGCAGGGCGCCCGCGGCCTCGGCCTCCTCGGCCAGGGGCGCGACGGCCTCCCGCAGGAAGCGCAGGGCCGCCCGCGCCTCGCCGCCCGACAGGGGAGTCTCGGTCGCGACGACCCGGGTCCCGAAGTCGCCGGCTATGGACAGGTTATGCGATAGCCTCGCACGGGCGGCGCGCCTCGACTCCGCGGAGGGACCGCACAGGTCCACGTAGCAGCCGAGCACGGCCACGCCCACGCCGCGCGCCGCGAGGGCGGCGGCCACGGATCGCGCCCAGGACGGGGCCATCGGCTCGGGAGGCGGGGGGCAGTCGACCAGGGACTTGGCCGGGGCCAGCTGCAGGCACGAGGCGCCGGCCTCCGACGCCGCCCTCGCCAGGAAAGCCCCGTCGCCGCGGCCGAGGTCGTGGGCCCGGGCGCCGAGCCTCACCACGAGGAGGCTTTCCCCAGCCTCGAGGCCAGGATCCTTGGCCCGGGCTCGCAGGAGTAGGTCCGGGCGTCCGGGCAGCCACGGAGTCGGTAGGCCGGGCCGGACTGTCCCTTGATCGAGACGTTGGCCAGGCGTAGGCCCAGTACGTTGTAGGCGCGGAAGCCCGCGCGCGAAATCGCGGGCGCGTTGGGCGACATCTCGGCGGGCGCGGGCGCGGCCTCGCCCCCGAGCTCGATGGAGACGTCCTCGAAGGACAGGCCCCGGATCGGGGACTCCGCGAGGCCGTCGATCCAAGCGGCCGCGAGGCGTGCGCCCGTGGCGGTGATCGAGGAGAAGGCGATGTCGGTGAAGGCGGGCGTGCCCGAGCCCACCGCCCGGAGACCTAAGTCGGCCACCGCCGGATCGTCCCAGGCGCCGCAGCCATAGTGCGAGTTGATGGTGAAGGGGCACAGAGTGTCCTCCATCACGAGGCCCGAGACGCGGACGTGCTCGACCTTCCCGCCCCGGCCGCGACGCGTCTTCATCCGTATGCCCCGATCGGTGCCGCGGAAGATGCAGGCGCTCACGACGACGTCGCGGACGCCGCCCGACATCTCGCTGCCGATGACCACCCCGCCGTGGCCCCGCTCGAGGACGCAGTTCGTGACGATGACGTTCTCACAGGGGACGAGCTCCGAGCCCGGCCCAGCCTCGGCGCCGGCCTTGATCGCGATACAGTCGTCGCCGACGCTCACGTAGCAGTCGGAGATGCGCACGTTCTGGCAGGAATCCGGGTCGATGCCGTCGGTGTTGGGCGAGTCGGGAGGGTTGATGACCGTGAGCCCGCGGATCGACACGTTGCGCGACCGAAGGGGCCTGACGGTCCAGCTGGGCGAGTTCCTGGCCTCGAAGCCGTCGAGGACGACAGTCTCGCAGCGGTCGAAGGACAGGAGCAGGGGCCGGGGGTTCGCGAGGGACTTGTCCCTCGCGAGGCGCCACCATTCGTCGCCGCGGCCGTCGATGAGGCCGCCCCCGGTGACGCCGACATTGCGCGCCCCCACGGCGCCGACCAGGCTCGAGTGGGCGAGGACCTCGCGCCCTTCCCAGCGCGTGGGGGCGAGGGGGTAGTCGCGAGGATCGCGGCTGCCCAGTAGGGCGGCTCCGCGCTCCAGGCGCAGCGCCACGCCGTCGCGCAGGAAGAGCGATCCGGAGACGTAGCCGCCCGGAGGCAGGACGATCTCGCCGCCCCCGTTCCGGCCGGCCGCGTCGATCGCGGCCTGGATCGCGGGCCCATCGAGGTTCCGGCCGTCGCCCAGGGCCCCGAAGGATTTCACCGAAGTGCCGAAGCCCCCTTGGCTCAGGGCCGCGTCGCTCATCTGGCGATCCCCAATCCGCTCGCGCCGTCGTACTCTATCGACGCGAGGATGAAGGGGCCGACGCCCTTGAAGTCGTCGACCCTCACGGGCTCCTTAACGTAGTACTCGAAGCTGCCGTCGCGGTAGGGCGAGCCGCCGAGCCCCGCCACGGAGCAGGTACCCTCGAGGCAGTACTCTTCTCCCGGCCCCCGGCGCAGGAAGCGCCGGACGGCGCCTTCATAGGCGCGACGCGCTATCGGCGCGAAGCGACCGGCGTCGAGGGCGCCGATTCGCACGCCCTTCATGAAGGCGTAGGGCAGCATCGAGGACACGGAGGCCTCGAGGTAGTTGCCCTCGCGATCGCCCTGGTCGACGACCTGGTACCAGAGGCCCGAGCCCTCGTCCTGGAATTCCGCAAGGGCCGAAGCGAGCTCCCCGAGAATGGCCGAAAGCTTGGCGGCGCCGGGGTATCCCGCGGGCATGGCCTCGATCACGTCGACGATGGCCATGGCGAACCAGCCCATGGCCCGGCCCCAATGGTTGGGCGAGCGGCCGGTCTCGGGATCGGCCCAGAGCTGGACGCGCTTCTCGTCCCAGGCGTGCTTGAGCAGGCCGGTGCGCGGGTCGCGCGCCTTGTCGGCGACCAGGGAGAACTGCTTGACCGCGTCGTCGTAGAAGGAAGCGTCGCCGAAGGCGGCGGCGTAACGGACCGCGAAGGGCTGGGCCATGTAGAGCCCGTCGAGCCACATCTGGTTCGGGTAGATGAGCTTGTGCCAGAGCCCGCCGGAGGGTGTGCGCGGCTGGGCCCTGAGTTGGGCGGCGAGGAGCTCGGCGGCGGCCTTGTACCTGGCCTCGCCGGTGTCGGCGTAGAGGCCGAGGACGTTGCGGCCCGAATTGACCTGATCGAGGTTGAACTCGTCCTTCTTGTACCCGGCAATGGATCCGTCGGCGCGGACGAGCGATGCCGAGCGCTCCCGAGAGTCACGAGCGAGGCCCACGTCCCCCCAAGCCTCCCCGGCGGCGCGGGCGGCCAGGAGGAGGAGCCCATGCTCATAATGCCACGAGGCGTCGGGGGGGACATAGCGCGCCATGATCGAGCGCGCGAGGCCGAGCCCGGCCTCCTTGCCCGGCGCGGCGGGTCCTTTAACGTAGCGCGAGCTATCGGCATCCATACTTGCTCTCATTCCTTAATCGGCCGGCGCGACGCGGATCCCGCGCGACGCCGGCCGCAAGCCATATTTATTCTAGCAGCTCAGCGTCGAGGAGCTTAGCCTTGGCCGTCTTCTCGATGTCCTTGGCCCCGAGCGAGTCGAGCCCCTTGATATACGCGGCCCAGGTCTTGTCGTTCAGGGCCTGTTGCCCGAGGGCGAACTTGACGAGGTTCTCGTTGTAGTAGCGCGTGAAGTCATTCACGTTGGAGGGCGGGTCGACAAGGCTCGAGCCGATCGCCTGGGTATAGGGGCTATTCTTAAAGAACCTCCAGATCCCGAGCGGGTCCATCGTCTTGCCATTGGCGCTCTTGTAGGTCGGGTAGCGCACGGCCAGCTCGATATCATTGTTGATGTAGACCATGTTACGGAGCTGGGTCAGGGGCTGCATGGCTTTCGTGCTGTAGGCCTTGGCGGGGTCAATACCCTGGAGATTGATATAGCCCTTCGCGTCCTTGTTGAAATTCACGCCCTCGACTCCGAAGCCGCAAAGATAGTAACCCTCGTCGGAGGCCATCCACTCGAGGAGCTTTGCAATGGCCGGGCCCTTGCCGGACTTCATCGCCTTCGCCGACACGGCGTAGATGCGCGCGTTGGCCGTGTCGAGACCGTTGGCGCTCTTGCCCTCGGGGCCCTTGGGCGGGAGGATCGGGATGATCTCGCCCTTGGGGAAGTTGTTGTCGAAGTCCTTGTAGTTGGCCTGGGTGGCGAGGGCCGCGAACTGCTCCCACCAGATGCCGAACTTGCCCTGCTTCCAGCGCGCGCGGAACTCGTCCTTATTCGGGGCGGACCAGCTCGGGTCGATGAGCTTCTCCTCGTTGATCTTCCTGATGAACTCGACCGCCTTGCGGAAGCCCGGATTGCGGACGTTGAACTGGAACTTGTCGGCGCTCTCGAAATTCCAGGTCCCGGCCACGCCGTAGGCGCCCATGATGTAGTCGAAGCGGCGGCCGAAGCCGGCGGTCGCGAGGTTGGACGACTCGTAATAGGCGCCAAAGCCGTAGGTGTCGTCCTTGCCGTTGCCGTCGGGGTCCTTGGTGGTGAAGGCCCTGGCGACGGCGTAGAGCTCGTCGATGGTCGTCGGGACCTTGAGCCCGAGCTTGTCCAGCCAGTCCTTGCGGATCACAAGGCCCTCGACGCGGTCCATCGCGCCCGGGTCCGGGAGGCCGTACATCTTCTTGTTGACCATCACGAGCTTGTTGCGCATGGGGTCGGAGTAGTGGGTCTCGGTGCGCTTGGGCATCATGGGCAGCAGGCTGTCGACCGGCGCGACGAGGCCCTGCTTCGCGATCTTTATGAGGAGGTCGCGGTTGACGCCGAAGATGTCGGGCAAGGTGTTGGACGCCGCGGCGACCGAGATCTTCGTGTCCTGGTCCGTGAAGCTCGAGGGCTGGAGGGTGAGCTTGAGGTTGATCCCCAGCTTCTCGCGGATGATCTTGTAGCCGACCCAGTCGTCGGGCGGCGGCCCAGCCTCGGTCACGGCCTGCAGGAGCCAAAGGTCGAGATCGACCGGTTTAGCCTGGGCGTAGCCGCCAAAGGCGACCGCGATCAGCAGCGTCGACGCGATCGACGCGGTAATGATCGATTTCCTCATTCTGGAGCCTCCTCGAAACGTATATGCGAATGCCGGGAGCGAAGGTCAGCCCTTGATGCCGCCGGCTAGCGATCCCTTCACGAAGTACTTCTGGATCCAGGGATAGACCATCATCATGGGCAGCATGGTGATAAAGATGCTCGCCGCCTTCAGCGATTGCACGGAAACCTGGCTAAAGGTGTCGTATTCAACGAATTCGTTGGTGTTGAGCCCCATCAGGATATTGCGTAGGAGGACGGGGAGCGGCTGGAGCTTGTTCGAGTTGAGGTAGAGGATAGGCGTGAAGAACTCGTTCCAATGCCCGACCGCGTAGAAGAGGCCGATCGTGAGCATGATGGGGATGGACAGGGGCAGGACGATCCTAAAGAGCACGAAGAGCTCGCCCGCCCCGTCGATGCGCGCCGCCTCCTTGAGGTCCATCGGTATCTCGGCGAAGAAGTTGCGCATGATGAACATGTTGTAGATGCTGATCGCCCCGGGGATGATGATGGCCCAGAACGAGTTCTGCAGGTGCATGCCCGTGACGACGAGATAGCCGGGGATGAGGCCCGCATTGAAGAGGAAGGGGATCATCACGACCACGTTGAGCCACTTGCGCCCGGGCAGGGACCGCACCGAGAGGGCGTAGGCCATGGGCACGGTCATGAAGAGATTGATCGCGAGGCCGCCGAACATGATGATGAGGCTGTTGCGGAAGGCAATCAGGAAGGACGGATGGCTCATGAACTGCGCGTAGGAATCCACGGTCCACTTGATCGGATTAACGAAGAGGCCGAAGCTGTTGTCCACGTATTTGAAGGGAGTGACCGAGAGGATGAACACCCTCCACAAGGGGAGGAGGACGACCACCAGCATAAGGCCTAGGAATATATTGGCGACGAGCTGGAATACGTACTCGTCGTGGGACTTGATCTTGCTCATCGCGGCTCCTAGCTAGAACAGGCTCGAATCGAGGTATCGCCGCGAGAGCTTGTTGAAGGCCCAGACCAGGCAGAGGCCCAGCACGCCCTTGAAGAGGCCGACGGCGGTCGCGAGGCTGAACTGGAAGTCCAGGACGCCTTGGCGATAGACCCAGGTATCGATAATGTCGCCCACCGAGTAAACCGGCACCGAGTAGGTCATGAATATCTGGTGGAAACCCGCGTCGAGGATTGTGCCCAGACGCAGGAGGGCTATCGTGACGATGACGTCGACGATTCCGGGCAGGGTGATGTAGCGAATCCTCTGAAGACGCGTCGCGCCCTCGACCTCAGCGGCCTCGTAGAGGCCCGGGTCGATGCCGGTCATCGCGGCGAGGTAGATGATCGCGCTCCAGCCCATCTCCTTCCAGACGTCGGAGAGGATGACGATCGTCGGGTACCAGCTGGGGTCCTGCAGGAAGCTGACTTCCTGCCCTCCCAGGGCCTTGATGATATCGTTGACCAGACCCTCGTCCGGGGAGAGGAGGAGGAGGAGGACGCCGTACATGACGACCCAGGAGAGAAAGTGCGGAAGGTAGGTGACCGTCTGCACGAAATGCTTGAATTTATTGGCGCTAGACTCGTTGAGGGCGAGGGCCAGGATAACCGCCATGGGCAAGCCGATGAGGAGCTTCCCGAGGGAGAGAACCAGGGTATTGCGCAAGAGCTCCCAAAAATATATGGAAGAGAAAAAAGTCCCGAAGTTCTTGAAGCCCACCCAGGGGCTCTTCCAGACTCCATCGAGTGCCATGAAATCCTTGAAAGCAATCTGGGCGTTGACCAGGGGCCCGTATTTGAAAATGGCGAAATACGCCAAGGGCAGGAAAAGCATGGCATAAAAGGCTTTATGTTGCACGATCGCGCCCCAGGTCTTGCTCCCGGGGCGCGTCGGTTTCACCGTCTTGCCTATCGCAGCAGTATTGGACATCGACACCTTCCTAGGCCTATCTTGCAACTTTTCGAGGGGAATAATCAGATAGGTTCTTGGACTTTTCCGGCTTATCTCCGTTTATAGATATATTCTTTTGGGTACGGCGGTACTTTCGGTCATGATTCACGTAATGTTCTCACTATCGAATAGAAGCGGAGCCAACTCCATCTAAATCGGAGGAAAAACGATGAGGATTTCACGGTCCCTTGCCATTATTCTGACGATCTCTCTCGGATTACGAGCCTACGGCCAGGCCGCCGCCCCTGCCAAGCCCGCCGAGCTGCCCGTAACGAAAGTGGCGCTCTTCTCCTCGGGCGTGGCCTACTTCGAGCGCCGCGGCCAAGTCTCAGGCGACAGCCTCGTCTCTCTGCCCTTCGCCGCCGACGAGGTCAACGACGCCCTCAAGTCCCTCGTCGTCAACGACGGATCGGCGCCGGGGGACAAGCCCTCCTCGCCCTCGGTGAGCTATCCCTCGCGCGAGGGCCTCGACCGGGCGCTCAGGGCCTTCCGCATCGACCTCTCGGGCTCTCCCCGCATGGCCGACATAATCGCGCGCCTCCGCGGCGCCGAGGTCTCGCTCGACATGCCCGATACGGTGACGGGCCGGATCGTTTCGGTCGAGCAGAAGCCGACCAAGGACCCGGAACTCTCGCGGCCCTACGTGGTCCTCCTCACCAAGGCCGGGCTCAAGTCCCTGGCCCTCGACGACGCTCAGTCGATCCGCTTCTCCGACCCGGGCATCGGCGAGGACTTCGACCGCGCCCTCGCCCTCATCCTCGGCGCCCGCGACGAGAAGAGCCGCAGCCTCGACGTCCGCCTCCCGGGCGCCGGCACGCGCCAGGCCGCCATCGGCTACGTCGTCGCCGCCCCGGTGTGGAAGGCCTCGTACCGCCTCGACCTCGGCTCCGACAAGCCCCAGTTCCAGGGCTGGGCCCTCGTCGACAACCCGAGCGGGCAGGACTGGAAGGGCGTGAGCCTCTCCCTCGTCTCGGGCCGGCCCGTCTCCTTCATCCAGGAGCTCTACGCCCCCCTCTACCTGGACCGCCCGACCATTCCCCTCGCGATAGCCGGCATCGCGGCCGCGCGGAGCTTCGACTCGGGCTTCGCCGAGGAGGCCGACGAGGAGGACCTCGCGGACAACGAAGCGCCCAAGGCGAAGAAGGCCGAGATGGCCATGGCGGAGCCCTCCCCGGCCCCGATGGCGGCGCGGGCCCTGATGGAAGCCTCCCCCTCGGTCGGCGGCGCCAACGCCGGCCGCTCCGCCCTAGCCCTCGCCTCCGCCCTGGATACGGCGAAGGCCGAGAAGGCCGGCGACCAGTTCCAGTTCACGGTGAGGAAGCCCGTCAGCCTCGAGCGCGGCAGGAGCGCGATGCTGCCCCTCGTCGCCGGCGACATCGGGGCCGAGCGCGTCTCGATCTACTCGCCCGACTCGGGGACCAGGCACCCCATGCTCGGGGCCAAGCTCGCGAACACGACCGGCATGCGCCTCCCCGCCGGCCCCATTGCCGTGTTCGACGGCGGCGTCTACGCGGGCGACGCCCTCCTCGACTTCTTCCCCGAGAAGGACTCGCGGCTCATCGTCTTCGGCGAAGACCTCGGCGTCGCCGCCGACGTCTCTTCATCGAGCTCGACGGAGACGGTCGGCGTGAGCATCTCCAAGGGCGTGATGACCTTCTCGCGGAGGGTCACGATCTCGAGGAGCTACGCCTTCAAGAACGGCGCCGCCGACGCGAAGAGAATCGTGGTCGAGCATCCGATCACCGCGGGGGCGGAGCTCTTCGAGCCCAAGGCCGCCGACGAGAAGACCGACAGCCTCTACCGCTTCAGCCTCGCCCTGCCCGCCGCCGGAGAGGCCAGGCTCGTCGTGAAGGAGCGCAGCCCCCGAAGCGAGAGCGTGGCCCTCGGCAACCTGCGCCCCGACGATTTCCTCGCCTACTCGAGCTCGAAGGAGATCCCGCAGGCCGCGCGCGATGCCCTCAAGAAAGCCATCGAGCTCCGGAAAAAGCTCGATGACGCGAAGAAGGGCCTCGCGGACCAGAAGGCGCGCAAGGAAAGCCTCTCGGACGATCAAAACCGATACCGGAGCAACCTCGACACGGTTGGGCGAGACTCGAGCCAGGGCCAGCAATACCTCAAGCGGCTGATGGATTCGGAAACTGCCATCGACCAGACCGAAGCGAAAATCTCCGATGCTCAGAAGGCTGTGCAAGATGCCCAGGCTAGCTATGACAGTTATATCGCCGGCCTGAATATCTAGACGGACTTAGTCGTATATCGAGCACAGCCCCCGCTTTGTCGGGGGCTGTGTTTTTATTGATAGTAATTAGACTTATGTAAAAACAGTTCAACTACATTCAGCCATAACAGTTGCCTGGAATTCAAACTGTACTCTTAATAATTTTATTTCTCTGGATCTGTTTTTATTCCAGAAATGGCCTTATGTTTCAAATAGACATTCAGCGATAGCGGATGTCGAACTGGAGGCTACCATGAACAAGTTCATGAAGCTCGGGAATGCGCTTCTCATACACACGGTCGCGGGTTCTCTGGTTGCCGAAAAGCTCCAGCAAGGCCAAGTCGCCACGATAAAGCATAGCAAGGGCAAGCATCTGTACTGCAGCTCGGGAAGGCTGTGGGTAACTCTGGAGAACGAGCCCGACGACCATATCCTCGAGGCGAACCAATGCCTCGATATCGACGAGAACGGCCGCGTGGTGATCAGCGCCCTCGCTTCGGGCACCTTCAGGGTCGCCTAGAGCCGCGCGCGCGGCGATTCCTTCATTCGCTTCAGTAGTGGGGAGGCCTCTCGCCCTCGGGCAAGGGGCCCAAACCCTCCCCCGACATATCCTTGACCTTGTCGCGCAGGGCCTTCAAAGTCATCTCGAGCCGGGAAATGCGGGCTTCCTGATCCAGGATCAGCTTGCCGAGGTCGAGTATCTCGGCCTCCTGGAAAGCGCTCCGCGTCTCGAGCTCGACGAGCCTGCCTTCCATTCCGCCTTCCGCTCCGCCCATCCACGGCCTCCCTTGCCCAAGCGCCCGCGAAGGAGTGTGGCGATGCGGGGCCGAAGGGTCAAGCGTTGGCCTTCTCCTCGTCCGCGAACAGCAGCCGGCAGGAGAATCCGCGATCCGTCGCGAATTCGATCTGCGCCCTCAGCTTGCCATGGGCCAGGCTGTTGATCAGGCGGAGGCCGAGGTGGCCATCGCGCTTAATGTCGAAGCCGGGAGGGATCCCGGCCCCGTCGTCCGAGATGGCCAGGCTTAACTGACCTTCCTCTTCCTTCTTCAATCGGATACTGATCTCGCCCATCCTTTGCCCGCGGAAGGCGTATTTCAGGGAATTCGTGACCAGTTCATTCACGATAAGGCCGCAATTTATCGCAGTCTCCAGGGTCACGCGCACGATATCCATATCCAGGACGAGCGTCGGGCGGTCATCGGGCAGGGAGTAGCTGGAGATCAGCTGGTTCGCCAGGTCCTTGATGTAGCCCGCGAGGTCGATATGGGAGAGGTCGTTGGTCTTGTAGAGCTTGTCATGGACCAGGGACATGGACAGGATCCTGTCGATCGATACCGCGAAGGCGTCCCTGAGCCTTTGGTCCCCGATCTCGTTGGCTTGCAACCGCAGGATCGAGATGATCACGCTCATATTGTTCTTGGTACGATGGTAGACTTCCCGCAGCAGGACCTCTTTCTCGTCGAGGGACCTGCCGATCCGCTCCTCGGCCCGCTTGCGCTCGGATATGTCCTGCGCGAACAGGGATAGGCCGAAGGCCTTGCCGCCGCGCAGGAGCTGATTGACGCTCAGGGAAAAGACCTGCGAGTCCTCGGGCACCGCGAGCTCGATCGAATAGGCCCCCTCATCCCTCGCCCGCCGGAAGATCCCGCGCCATTCCCGCTCCTCCGCCTCCGACGACAGGAGCTCGCCGGGGCCCATGCCGACCGCGGCCGCGATGCCCCGGTGCCTCGATAGATAGTCCCAGAAGCTGCGGTTGAAGCTGAGCAGCCCGTAGGAATCGAGGTCCACCGACCAGATCATGTCGGCCGTGCTGTCGATGATGGTCGCGAGGGTGGCCTGCGAGTCCTTCAACTCCTGGTCCGTCCGCTGCAGGGCCTCCCTCGTGAGCGCCGCCTCGATGAAGTCGTTGGACCGGCGGAGGCCCACGGCCAGTATCGTCGCCAGCCACGCGTATTCCAGGATGAACACGAAGTGGATCACCCCGATCCCGATGAAGAAATCGACGACCTGGGCCGAGATGATGAAGCCGAGGGCGAGGAGCAG
>DBTW01000105.1:0-8797 GCA_002307245.1 Spirochaetaceae bacterium UBA1306
GGCGCGGTTTTGTGAGTCTGATCAAGCTCGACTCGGTGGAGAATAAGTGGTGGAAGAAGGAGGTATGAACGCCGGGGACAGAGAAAGCAGCTTATCTACCAGCATTTGCTTTTGGTTAAGCAATTTAACGGGTTATTACCACTAATTTTCGTAACACTAATGAAAAAATATCCTGAGCGAGATCTGCGGAGCCAAGGCCGAGAAGCTTCCCGAGCCGCAGTAAAAGCGCGTGCCGAGGGAGCTTATCCCTCGGCACCACTCGAACCCAATGGCCTTGGAAACTTCGAGGAAGTTTGCGACGACCGTGGCGTCGATGCCGCGCGTCTCTCCCTCCTCGATTATTTCTTCTCTATCTTCCTGATCGTGTCGAATCCGCAGTACGGAACAAGCGCGGCGGGCATCTTGATGGTCCCGTCCTCTTGCTGGAAATTCTCGATGACGGAGATGAGGCCGCGGCTGCAGGCCATCGCGGTGCCGTTCAGCATGTGCACGTACTTGTTCTTGCCGTCATCGTCCTTGAACTTGACGTTGAGGCGCCGCGCCTGGAAGTCGGTGCAGTTGGAGGTCGAAGTGACTTCGCCCCACTCGCCGCCGTTGCGGCCGGGCATCCAGGCCTCGAGGTCCCACTTGCGGTAGGCGGGGGCTCCCAGGTCGCCGGTGCAGGTGTCGACGACGCGGAAGGGGATGCCGAGGCCGGAGAATATCTCTTCCTCGATCAAGCGGAGTTGCTCGTGGATCTTGTCCGAATCCTCGGGCAGGCAGTAGGCGAACATCTCGACCTTGGTGAACTGGTGGACGCGATAAAGGCCCTTGGAGAACTGGCCCGCGGCGCCCGCCTCGCGGCGGAAGCAGTGGGACACGCCGGCGAGCATCAACGGAAGGTCCTTCTTGTCGAGTACGGAGCCGGAGTAGTAGCCGCCCAAGGTTATCTCGGCGGTGCCGATGAGGCAGGTGCCCTCGCCCTCGATGGAATAGATATTCGACTCAGCGCCGCGAGGGTTGAAGCCGATGCCCTCAAGGATCTCGGTCTTGGCCACGTCGGGGGTGGTGAAGAGGGTGAAGCCCTTCTTCATGAGTATATCGAGCGCATAACGCACCAAGGCGAGTTCGAGGATGACGCCCTGGTTCTTGAGGTAGTAGAACTTGGTGCCGGACACGCGGGTGGCCGTGTCGAAGTCGATGATGTCGAGCTCCTGGCCCAGCTGCACGTGGTCCTTGGGCTGGAAGTCGAACTTCGTCGGCTCCCCGACGCGCTTGACCTCGAGGTTGTCCTTGTCTTCCTTGCCGACCGGCGCGCCGGGGTGGGCCATGTTGGGGATCTTGCGAGCCTCCTCGAGCAGGCGGGCCTCGAGCTCCTCGGCCCCCTTCTCGAGTTCGGCTATCGTCTCTTTTAGCGCCTTGCCCTCGGCGATGAGCTTCTCGCGGATCGCGGCCTCGATCTTACCCTTCATGGCCGCGGCGTTGTCGTTGCGCTTCTTGCGCTGCTCGTCGAGGGCGGTAAGCGTCTCGTTGCGCTTGTCGTAGAGGGAGGCGACGAGATCGGCGTCCGCCTTCATGTAGCGGTCGGCGATGTTCTTCTTGACGGCTTCGAGGTTGTCTCGGACGAACTTATGGTCGAGCATGGTGCGGCCATAGTATCGTGCTAGCCGCTGCTCGACAAGCACGGGGCTCGCGCGCGTTGACGGCGGGCATGTCGAGAAAGGGAGAATGCGCATGAGCGAGGAGAAGAGACCGAGCCTGCCCGAGGGGCAGCCGGCCCTGCGGGTTATGCCCATGATGGCGGATATCAACGGCTTCGGCGCTGTCTTCGGCGGATGGACCATGTCGCAGCTGGACATCGCCGGCGGGAGCGCGGCCATGCTCGCCGCGGGCGGCAAAGTCACGACGGCGGCGGCGAGCATCGATTTCGAGCGTCCCCTTCGAGTGGGGAACCTCGTTTCCATTTATGCCGAAGTGATCGGGCGCGGGCGTAGCTCTCTTAAGGTCAGGGTCGAGGCCTTTGCCGAGCAGGGAGCCGCCACCTACGTGGACGAGCTCGCCGGTGGACTGGTCCCGAGCTATCCCTATCGGGCGGCTTCGGCCGAGTTCGTGTTCGTGGCTATTGACGAGGAAGGACGTAAGCGTGAGCTTCCGCCCTTGGCATGAGCCGGAATTAACTGATTGGAAACGTTTCTTGGCTGGTCTAGCTTTATCGGCGTTCTTTGCGAAAATCTGCAATATTGCGAAAAATATACGTTATATCCCGATATCACCGTTGATTGTGACCGAATGGTATTTCTATCCCGTATCGAGCAATTCTTCGCATTTCGATAGCTATCACTGGGTTGGGATGTTATTTATAGAGGATATTGATCAATAATAGAGATCGTTGTACTATTTCGCATGTGGTTACGAAGGATAGGCTATCTCTGAACATCGTGTATGTCCACCAGTCATCTCGAGTAACCCGGGCAGCTTCGTGCCAGCCCGCAGTTCTGTGGAGGTTTCTCATCATGAAGTCCCTTCGCTTTGTTCTTCCCGTCGTCGCCGCCGCTCTCGTGCTCGCGTCCTGCGCGGCCAAGCTCCCCCAGGCCGAGGTTGATGCAGCGAATGCCGCCTTCGCCGGTGCCAAGACGGCTCAGGCCGAGGTTCTCGCCGCCGATTCCTTCAAGGCTGCGAATGCCGCGAACGACGCGCTCCAGGCTAATCTGAACGCCAAGGACTATGGCAAGACCAAGGCCCTCGCCAAGGCTCTCCTCGACGCTTCCACCAAGGCTACGACCGACGCCGTCGCCGGCCTCGAGACCGCCAAGGCCAATGTGGCCCAGCTCGGCACTGATATCGCTGCGGAGATCCCCGCCGTCCAGAAGAACCTGGCCAAGGCTATCGCGAAGAAGGCCAAGCTCGACACCAAGGCCATGAAGGCCGCTGTCGCCGCCGCGCCCAAGGCTCTCGCCGACGCCCAGGCCCTCACCGACGTCGTCGCTTCCGAGACTGCCCTCAAGGCCCTCAAGGATTCCCTCGACGGCTACAAGGCCGCTCTCGAGACCGCCGGTTTCAAGGACTAAGTTCTCGATCGGCCGATTGCGTGGCTTCTGCCTCGTTATCGGCTGAACGATGAGGGATCGCTTTCGGGCGATCCTTTTTTTGTTCCTCGAAGTTTGTTGATGAGACCATGGTGTCATTTAAAAGGGCCTTTAATTAAGTAATATTTGACACTTTGCAAATTCGGCTCGATAATTTCCCGGAGATGTCAACTATCGAAGATGTCGTGCGCGTTTCAGGGGTCTCGCGGAGCACTGTGTTCCGTTTCCTGAACGGCAGTCAGGTGAGGCCCGCGGCTCGCGAGGCTATCCAGGGCGCGATGCGCGATCTGAATTACTTCTTCGACCCGCGCAATACCCGTGGTGACATCCTCGTCATCGTTTCCATTAAAGAGCACTACGAAAACGTCACGGTCCACTCGGATATGGTAGCCGGCATCATGGGCCGGGCGGCGAGCCTGGGCCTCCATGTGCGGATGCATGCGGGCCCGGGGCCTCTGCTCCGCGAGGCCGAGGGCGCGGACCGGCGGCGTGTCGGGGTGATCTTCGTCGGGAAGAGCGATGCCGACGAGGACTCCGAGTCGGCCGAGCTGGCGGCCGCCTCGGTGCCGCACGTCTCCGTCAATCGCGTCTTCGACGATCCCCGGCGCAGTTTCGTGTCCGTCGACCTGCGCCGCGCCGCTCGGGACGCGGTGGAGCATCTCCTCTCCCTCGGCCACGCGGACATCGGCGCCTGGGGCTGCCCCGGCGGTTTCCGCCTCGACCGGGAGAAGATGGCCGGCTTGCGGGAAGCCTTCGAGGCCCGGGGCCTGGCCCCGCCCGTCTGCTATGCCCTGGAGAAGGACGGCGAGCTCGAGGACGTGGCGCGCCGCCTTCTAGGCGAGGGACGCTTCCCCAGGGCCTGGTTCGGCCTTTCGGACACGCAGCTCATGCGCCTCGCGGTCCTGCTCCGGGAGCGGGGACTCAGCATTCCTGAGGACGTGGCCTTCGTCGGCATGGACGATCAGGAGGCTTCCAAGTTCTTCACCCCGCCCCTCACCACGGTGCGGATACCCTTCAGGCAGGCGGGGGCCTCGGCCGTGGATGTCCTCCTCGGCCTGATCGAGAATTCCTGCGAGGAGGCGGTCCATATGTTCTTGAGGCACGAGCTGGTGATACGCGAGTCCTGCGGGGCGAGGGGCGCGACCCATGGATGAGCTCGAGGTCAAGCGCCTGATCGGCCTCGTCGTCGATCGGACCATGCGCCTGGACTTCTCCTGGGACTGGCCGGGCGGGGTAGCGCTCTATGGGGTCTGCCGGGCCTTCGAGGCCACGGGCGAGGAGCGCTACCTCGACGCGGCGAAAGCCTGGGTGGACGAGTACCTCGAGCTCGGCATACCCGCCTTCAACGTGAACGTCTGCGCGATGGGGCATTGTCTGCTGAGCCTCCACGAGGCCACGGGCGAGGATCGCTACCTCGAGCTCGCCATGCGCAAGGCCGAGTACCTGTCGAAGGACGCGACCCGCTTCGGGGAGGGCGTGCTCCAGCACACGGTCAGCCCCAAGGACGACTTCCCGGGCCAGGCCTGGGCCGACACCCTCTTCATGGCCGCCTACTTCCTCCTCCGCGCGGGGCTCAAGGCCGGGAACAAGGCCTGGGTCGACGACGCTCTCTCGCAGTGGTACTGGCACGAGGAGCTCCTCCAGGACCCCGTCACCAATCTCTATTACCACGGCTACGACGATGCGCGCAAAGATCATATGTCCTCGATCTACTGGGGCAGGGCCAACGCCTGGGCGGCCTACACGATGGCCCGCGCCCTCACGCTCGTCACCTACATCTACCCGATGTATATGCGGATCGACGGCTCCCTGCGCGACCAACTCTCGGCCCTCGTACGGCTCCAGTCGCCCGATGGGCTCTGGCATACCGTCCTCGACGATCCCTCGTCGTACTGCGAGACCTCGGCCTCGGCGGGCATAGCGGCCGCGATAGCCCTGCGGGGCTATCCCCTGCACCGCAAGCACCTGGCCAAGGCGACCGAGGGCATCGTCGCGAATATCGGGAGCGACGGCTCGGTGCTCAACGTGTCGGGAGGGACGGCCGTGATGCCCTGCGTCGAGGACTACAAGGCCATCCCGCGCAAGCGGGCGCAGGGCTGGGGCCAGGGCCTGACCCTCGCCTTCCTATCCGCCCTGCTCCGGCGTCCCTAAGCGGATCCATTTTACAGGAGGTAACGATATGGCATCGAAGAGGTCTTCCGTTTTCGCAGCGATTCTCGCGATGACGCTCGTGGCGGGCGCCCTGTCCGCCCAGGGCAAGGTGACGCTCAGGCTGGCTTGGTGGGGCAACCCCACGCGCGACGCCCGGACCATGCAGGTCGTCGAGCTGTACATGAAGCTCCACCCCGAGGTGACGATCGAGACCGAGACGACCGGCTGGGCCGGCTACTGGGACAAACTCGGCTCCCAGGCGGCCGCCAGGAACCTGCCGGACATCATCCAGCAGGACTATTCCTATATTACGCAGTACGCGCAAAAGGACCTGCTCCTGGACCTCGGTCCCTACGTCCAGGCGAAGAAGATCGACTTGAGCGGCGTGCCCGATACCTTCACCTCGGGCGGCAAGGTCGACGGCAAGCTCTACGGCGTCAGCCTCGGCACCAACGCCTTCTGCTTCTTGCTCGATTCCGCGGCCCTGCAGAAGGCGGGCCTCGAGCCGCCCAAGCCGAGCTGGACGATGGCTGATTTCGAGAAGATGGCCAACGCGATCTACGCTAAGACCGGAGTCCAGACCCCGGTCTTCTCGAGCACGGATCCCAAGGTCATGTTCAACGATTGGCTCCGGCAGAATAAGCAGACCTTCTTCAACGTCGCCGACGGCTCCTCGCTCGGCTTCTCCGACACGAAGCTGCTCGTCGAGTTCTACGAGTCGCAGCTGCGGATGCTGAAGTCCAAGGCCATGACGCCGCCTGACGTCTCCTTCGGGCAGACCACTCCCGACGAGTCGAGGCTTACGAAGGGCCAGGAATGGAACCTCGCGGTCTGGTCGAACCAGGTGGTCAGCACGCAGGCGCCGATGAAGCGGCCGGTCCTCATCACTCTCCTGCCCAGGATCGCCGACTCCAAGCAGCCGGGGACCTTCCTGAAGCCCTCGATGTTCTTCTCCGTGACGAAGGGCTCGGAGAACAAGGAAGAGGCCGTCAAGTTCGTGAACTTCTTCATGAACGACCTCGAGGCCAACAAGATCCTGCTCGCCGAGCGGGGCATCCCGATCGTGCAGAAGGTCCGGGATTCCCTGAAGGCCATGGTCGATCCGCTCAACAAGCAGATCTTCGAGTTCATCGACCTCGTGGGCAACAAGAACTCGAGCCCGATCGACCCGGCCGATCCCGCCGGTGCGGGCGAGGTGCTCAAGGTCTTCAGGACCGTCGACCAGGAGGTCCTGTTCGGCCAGACCGCCCCGCAGGCCGGGGCGGAGAAATTCATCAAGCAGGCCAACGACATCCTGGCGAAGAACAAGAAATAGCGCCTTAAAAGGGGCTCTGGGGAGGGCCGCGCATCGCGCGTTCCCCCCGGCCCCGCGTCCTCGGGATCTCGGGCCATTTTAGGGAGGAGAAGTTCGTATGGATAGCAACGCTCGGGCGATAGCCAGACCCAGGCCGAGGCAGGCCCTCGCCGACAACCTGGCGGGCTACGCCTTCATCGGGCCATGGCTCTTCGGCTTCTTCGCCTTCTCCCTGATACCGATATTCTCGTCGGCCTACTTCTCCTTCACCCGCTACGACCTCCTGTCGAGCCCGGTTTTCATCGGCGCGAAGAACTACGCCGCGATGCTCCGCGATAGCGTGTTCTGGAAGTCGCTGGGCGTGACCTTCTTCTACGTCGCCTTCGCCGTGCCCCTGCGCCTGATCTTCGCCTTGCTGCTCGCGATGCTCTTCAACCGCAAGTCGAGGCTGATGCGCCTGTACCAGGCCGTCTACTATTTCCCCTCGATCGTCGGGGGCAGCATAGCCGTCGCCGTGCTGTGGCGGAGGCTCTTCAAGGACGACGGGGCGATCAACTCCATCCTCGCCGTATTCGGGATCGATACCCATATCTCCTGGATCGGCAACCCGAAGACCGCCATCTGGACCCTCATCCTCCTCGCCGCCTGGCAATTCGGCTCCTCGATGCTCATCTTCCTCGCGGGGCTCAAGCAGATCCCCGAGAGCTATTACGAGTCGGCGAACCTGGACGGGGCGGGATCGGTCCGAAAATTCGTCAGCATCACCATCCCCCAGCTGTCCTCGGTCATCCTCTTCAACCTGCTCATGCAGACCATCAACGGCTTCACCGTGTTCACCCAAGCCTTCGTGATATCCGGCGGGAACGGCGATCCCATGAACAACACCCTGGTCTACGCGCTGTACCTGTACCAGAAATCCTTCTCCTACTACGAGATGGGTTATGGCTGCGCGATGGCTTGGATCCTCGTGCTGATCATCTCGATTTTTACCGCCCTGATATTCAAGTCCTCGTCATCCTGGGTCTATTACGAATCCAAGGAAAACTAACCGTGAACTACAAGCGCCGAAAATGGGTCCGGCTGTTCCCATATCATTTCTTCCTTATCGCCTTCGGGTTCGTCATGGTCTACCCGATCCTCTGGATGGTGAGCAGCTCGTTCAAGGAGAACGCCGAGATCTTCGGTAACGCCTCGCTGCTCCCGGGGAGGGTCGTCCTCGACAACTACGCCAGGGGCTGGCGATACATCGGCAAGCTCACCTTCGCGACCTTCTTCGAGAACTCCCTGCTCTATACGGTCCTCGCCACCTTCGGCACCGTCGTCTCATCGGCGATCATCGCCTACGGCTTCGCTCGGATAAGATTCATCGGCAGGAATTTCTGGTTCGCCTGCATGATGGTGTCGCTGATGATCCCCTACCAGGTCACGATGATCCCTCAGTTCATCATGTTCTTCCAGCTCAAGTGGGTGAACTCCTTCCTGCCCTTGATCGTCCCGATGTTCTTCGGGCAGCCCTTCTTCGTCTTCCTGATCATCCAATTCATCCGGGGCATTCCCCAGGAGCTCGACGAGGCCGCGAAGATCGACGGCTGCGGGCGGTTCCGGATCTTCCGGGACATCATCATGCCCTTGTGCGTCCCGGCGATCATCACCTCCGCGATCTTCCAGTTCTATTGGAAGTGGGACGACTTCCTCGGCCCCCTGCTCTACCTGAACAAGCCCAAGCTGTACACGGTCAGCCTCGCGCTCCGCATGTTCTCGGACCCGGCCACCTCGACGGATTGGGGCGCGATCTTCGCGATGAGCACCCTGTCCCTCGTCCCGATCTTCCTGCTGTTCGTCTTCTTCCAGAAGTACCTGGTCCAGGGCATCAGCACGACCGGCCTGAAGGCCTAAAGCGCGCCGCCGG
This sequence comes from Spirochaetaceae bacterium UBA1306, assembly GCA_002307245.1. Classification (GTDB taxonomy): domain Bacteria; phylum Spirochaetota; class Spirochaetia; order Treponematales; family Rectinemataceae; genus UBA1306. Next base: position 8,420 of record DBTW01000105.1, read on the forward strand.
CTCCCGCGCCGTATTGCCGCAGTAGCTGGCTTTAGTATACGCTTTCCCCCATGAAGCTCGAGATCAACCCCCGCGGCAACGGCGCCTGCCCCCTGTGCGCCGTCGCAGGCGATTGCAGGATACGGGGGCTCCTCGAGGGGAGCGTCGCGGCGGCGGGGGCCGATTCCGAGATGGAGATCGTCGTCTATAGCTGCCCTTACTTCTCGGAGAGGGCGCTCTCTTGATAGACAAGCTCGAGGCCCTGGCCCGGCGCCTGCGCGAGCTCGACGACGTCGTCGCCGACCCCTCCCTGGCCAAGGATCCCGCGCGCTACCGCGAGGCGATGCGCGAGCGGTCGCGCCTGGCCGCGATCAACGGATCCTACGAGGAGTACAAGTC
>DBTW01000105.1:9169-11830 GCA_002307245.1 Spirochaetaceae bacterium UBA1306
AGACCAAGCTCCAGGACCTCATCGCCCCGCGCGACGAGCTCGCCGACAAGCCCGCGATCGTGGAGATCCGCGCCGGGACCGGCGGCGACGAGGCCGCGCTCTTCGCGGCCGACCTCTTCCGCATGTACTCTCGCTACGCCGAGCGGCGCGGCTGGAAGATTGAGGTCATGGAGGGCTCGGGCACCGAGCTCGGCGGCTACCGCGAGATCGTGTTCTCCGTCACGGGCGACGCGGTCTACGAATGCATGCGCTGGGAGTCGGGCGTCCATCGCGTCCAGCGCGTGCCCGCCACCGAGGCTTCGGGGCGGATCCACACGAGCGCCGTCACGGTCGCCGTGCTGCCCGAGATGGAGGAGACCGAGGTCGACATCCGCGACCAGGACCTCCGCATAGACGTCATGCGCTCGGGCGGCCCCGGCGGCCAGAGCGTCAACACGACGGACTCGGCCGTCCGCATTACGCACATCCCGACGGGCCTCGTCGTCCATTGCCAGGACGAGAAGAGCCAGATCAAGAACAAGGCAAAGGCCATGCGCATCCTCCGGGCCCGGCTCTACGAGCTCGAGGACTCGAAGCGCCAGGCCGAGCGGGCGGCCGAGCGCAAGAGCATGATCGGCTCGGGCGACCGCTCCGAGCGCATACGCACCTACAACTTCCCGCAGAACCGCGTCACGGACCATAGGATCAACCTCACGCTCTACAAGCTCGAGCTGGCGATGGAGGGCGACATCGGCGAGCTCGTCGACGCACTCGTGCGCTCGGCTCGCGAGGAGATGATGCGGTCGCAGTCCGAGAGCTCCCAGGCCGCCGCCGGGGACCGCCAGACATGACCGTGAGGGAGGCGCTGCGGGAAGGAGCGGCCGCCCTCGCGGGGACGGAGACGCCCTTCCTGGACGCCTCCCTCCTCCTGGGCTCCGCCCTCCACCTGGACTCATGTCAGCTCGCGGCCTCCGGTCCCGAGCCGGTCGGGGAGGGCGCGCTCGAGGCCTATCGCGCGCGCATCGCGTCCCGCGCGCGCGGCCTGCCTGTCGCCTATATCCTCGGCTACAAGGAGTTCTGGGGCCGGCGCTTCGCCGTCGACCCGCGCGCGCTCATTCCCCGCCCCGACACCGAGACCCTGGTCGAAGCGGCCTTGAGGATCGGGGACGCTCTCGCGCGAAGCTCGCCGGCGGTCCTGAGGTTGGGCGATACCTTACGGAGCGGAACAATTTCCGCGGACGAAGGTGAGGACACGGAGGCCGCTGAGGGGCAAGGAAAGGGGCCAGTTCCGTCTGATGGCCCCGCATCCCTGTCCCGGCTCCGCGCGCACGAGACTTGCACGGGCTCGGGCTGCGTCGCGATCAGCGTCGCGGCCGACCGGCCCGATTGGGAGGTCTCGGCCTCCGATCTCTCCGAGGACGCCCTGGAGCTCGCGCGCGCCAACGCCGAGGCGATCCTACGTGCGGGCTCGAGGCCGGGCGGGGCTCTGGCCTTCTCGCGGGGAGACCTGCTCGACTCGGCGGGCGGCCCCTTCGACCTGATCATCGCCAACCCGCCCTATGTGAGTTCGAGGGAGACCGACTCCCTCCTCGCCCTCGGCTGGTCCGAGCCGCGCCTGGCCCTCGACGGGGGGCCGGACGGCCTCGACCTGGTCCGGCGGCTCGTCCCCCAGGCGGCTGGGGCCCTGGCTCCGGGCGGCGCCCTCCTCGTCGAGGCCGACGGTTCCCAGGCCGAGGCCGTCGCGGGGCTCTTTCGCGAGGCCGGACTTTACGATATACAGACCTTGTGCGACCTCGGCGGAAGGCCGCGCGTCACGTCGGGGAGGAGACCGTGGACGACTTGAGGAGGAGCTTCCTCGCCCGCGCTGGCGAGGTCTACGGGGAGGCCGAGGGGCGCAGGATAGCCTCGGCCCTGGCCTGGACCGAGGAGCGCCTGGCCGGGCGCCTGCGCGCCTCGGGCGAGGGGGCTTGGATGCACGACCTGCGCGTGGCCGACAGCCTGATGGGCCTCGGCCTCGACGTGGAGTCGGTCATCGCCGGCCTCCTCCACGACTCCCTCGAGGGCCCCTCCTCCGCGGAGGCGGCCGACGAGGAGGGCGTCTGGGACGACACGGTCGCCGCGAACAAGGCCGTCGCCGCGAACAAGGCCGCCGCCGAGGCCGCCAAGTCCAGGCGCGCGACCCACGTGGGCCTTATCTCCGAGCGCTTCGGCCCGGGGGTCTCCCTCCTCGTCGAGGACGTGTCGCGGCTCGCCGCCCTCAAGGCGAAGAACAAGACCGTGCACGCCTCCGAGACCATCCGCAAGATGCTCTTCGCGATGGCGCGCGACATCCGCGTCATCATCATCAAGCTCGCCGACAAGCTGGACAGCATGCGCACGCTGAAGTACCTGAGCGAGGACCGGCAGAAGGAGATTGCGGCCGAGTGCCTCGACGTCTTCGCCCCGCTCGCGGACCGGCTCGGCATCAGCTGGATGAAGGACGAGCTCGAGGACCTCTCGCTCAAGGCCCTGAACCGCGAGGCCTTCGACCAGATCAAGGAGATCGTGGCCGCGAAGAAGGGCGAGCGCGAGTCCTACCTCCAGCGGATCGAGGCGGACATCCGCAAGGCCGCGGCGGCAGAGGGCGTCGAGCTCGAGGTCTCGGCCCGGGCGAAGCACTTCTACTCGATCTACCAGAAGATG
>DBTW01000010.1:0-457 GCA_002307245.1 Spirochaetaceae bacterium UBA1306
CCCTGTTCCTGGCCGATCGACTCTTGAAGGGCGGGACAGGAAATGCAGGGAACGCATCGCGCTGAAAAGCCGCTCACAGATTTACTTGACAACGCATATAGGGTTTGTTCTACGATGCGGACCTGCGGGCCGCATCCGATGGCAGCGAGCTATACCTCGCTTTCCGACGGCGGCTCAAGCCTCGGGAGCCTGGCTACCCTACCGATGGGCAGCCGGACCAGGGTCCTGGACGAGGACAGGGGCGGCGGCGTCGCCATCCAAGCGACAGTCTCCTCATTGGCTATCAGGCCCTCAAGGATAGCGATGGCGAGTCAATCGGCAAGCTGTTCAACGCGGGCATTTGCGCCACTTCGATAACCGTGGGCAACAGCCAGAAGAGAAGCAGCTTCTACTTCGCCTTTGTGGGCGGCCTGTGCCTGGACACGGAATCCGATCCCTATGCCTTCACCTATAATTT
>DBTW01000010.1:859-13708 GCA_002307245.1 Spirochaetaceae bacterium UBA1306
GCGAATATCGGCCTCGCGGTTCCCCTCGGTCTCGACATCTACGTCCTCGTGGGCCGCGACCTGGTCATCAATGGCGGCGTCAATTCGACCTCCTTCCTAGGCTCGCTGTCAGGTAAGGCTTCGACTTCGTCCGATTCGACAGAGTCCGACGCGACTATGACATCCACGAGCGATATGCGCTTTGGCACCGTCAACGCCGAGCTCAACGGGACGTATCGCCTGAGGGCCTTGCCGAACTTGAAGCTCCGCGGCGGCCTGCGCATGACGGCCGTGCTGCCTCCGGCTCCATCGAGGCTTCCACGCAGTGGGAGCCCAATATCAGCATCTCCTACTGACGCCGCTCGTCGCGGATCCTGGCCCGTCTATCGCGAGGCCTTGAGCAAGGCGTAGAAGTCCCGGCCGCGACCATCGACGACGAGCATGGCCGGGAGCTCTCGCAGGACGACGCGCCGCACCGCCTCCATGCCGAGCTCGGGATAATCCATCACTTCGCTCGAGACGACGTGCTCGCGGGCGGCGAGGGCCGCCGCGCCGCCCACGCAGGCCAGATAGGCGCCGCCTCCCTCGCCGATGGCGCGGGCGGCATCGGGGGAGCGGCCGCCCTTGGCTATCGACACGAGGCTGGCCCCGCGCGAGATCAGCATGGGCATGAAGCCGTCCATGCGCCCGGCCGTGGTCGGGCCGAAGGAGCCCGAGGCCTTGCCGGGGGCGGCCTCGGTGGGGCCGGCGTAAAAGACGGGATGCCGCATTAGGTAGTCGGGCAGCTCGGCGCCGGATTCGACGAGGGCCCTGAAGCGGGCGTGAGCCTTGTCCCGCGCGGTGACTACGGTACCCGAGAGGAGCAGGAAGCTGCCCGGCTCGAGGCATCGGAGTTCTCGCGCGAGCTCCGGCAGCGGGCGGTCCAGGTCCACGCGCCGCGCGCCCGGCAGGAGGGGCAGGCTCGCCGGCAGGAGCCGGGCTGGGTCGCCTTCCATGCGCTCGAGGAAGACGCCCTCGGCCGAGACGAAGGCCCGCGCCCTGCGATGCGCCGAGCAGGCGACGCCCATCGCGAGGGGCAGGCTCGCCGCGTGCCTGGGCAGGCGGATCGCCCGGGCGGCGAGGGCGAGGCTGGAGCCGCCGAATTGGGCCCCGACGCCGGAGGCGGCGGCGATTTCGAGGATCTTGGCCTCCCATTCGGGATCGCGCAAGGCGATCCCTGAGCCTTCCCCCCGGGCGGGCAGGCGGTCAAGGAGGCCGAGGGAGGCGAGGGCGAGGGCTCGGAGGGCTTCGTCGGGGGACTGGCCTCCGAGGACGAGGCAGATCCTGTAGGGCGGGCAGCCCGAGGCCCCAAGGGAAGTTATGCGCTCCCGTATCCTGGCCTCGAGGGCCCCGCTCTCGAGGAGGGCGGGCGACTCCATGGAGAGGCTGGTGCGATTGGCCGATCCCCCGCCCTTGGCGGAGAAGCAGAGCCTGTACTCGCGATCAGCGCCACCGGCAGCGCCGCCGGCGGCGATGCGGAGCTCGGCGAGGAGGGGGAGGTTGTCCCCCGTGTTGGCTTCCTCCAGGAACGACATGGGTCCCATCTGCGAACGGCGCAGGTACCGCTCGGCGTAGGCCCGGCCCGCCCCCTGGGCGAGGGCTTCCTCGTCGCGCCCGTCGGTGAGGAAGGATGAGCCCTTCCAGCCGTGGACGATGGCGCTGCCCGTGTCCTGGCAGAGGGGATAGGCGCCCTCGGCGGCGACGGCCGCGTTGCGCAGGAGCTCGGCGGCGACGAAGCGGTCGGCCTCCGAGGCGGACATGTCGCAGGCGATGCGGCCGATGCCCGCGGCCTGGTCGAGGGGAAGCCTGAAGGCGATCTCGGAGTAGGCGAGCTCGGCGAGGGCGGCGAGGGAGGCCGAGGGGAGGAACAGCCTCCCGCCCGGCTCGGCCCTCGGACCCTCGATGCCGAGCTTCCGATAGTCGGAGGGGGATCCGAAGTCCAGGAGCCCGTCGAGGCCGGCGCGACGGTGCGGCGTTTCGCTCATCCTGCCGCCTCCAGCCTAGAAGGGCCGCTTCGCGAGTCGGATCGCGTCGGCTGGGCAGACTTCGTGGCAGCAGTAGCAGCGGATGCAGGTCTCGTAGTCAATGGCCACTCTCTTTCCGCTCTCGGCCTTCGCGTCGGGGACGAAGGAGAGGGCTTTCGGCGGGCAGATCTTCACGCAGCCCCCGCAGCGCACGCATTTGACGCGGTCGAAGAAGGGGCGCGCGACCGTGGAATTCCTGACCAGTCGGCGTATGGGGGCAGGCAGCTTGTCTGTGAAAAACTTGTCCTCCGATCGGAGGGGCACGAGCTCGAAGCCCGCGGGGCGCAGTTCCTCGACGCTGGCGCCGCGGAGCTCGATGTCCTCGGGGCCCGAGATCCAGGCGCCGCGGGAGGCCGCGTCGACGAGGTAGGGCAGCTCGTAGGGGTCGTAGCCGATGATGCTGGAGGCTATCCAGTCGAGGGCGAGGGGGTCGCGGGAGGCGAGGATGAATCCGGTCTGAACGGGCCGCCCGTTGGCTGGGCCCTCGCCCTCCATCGAGACGACGGCGTCCATCAGGGCGAAGGCGGGCTTGGCCGCGAGGTTCAGGTCGACGAGCATCGCGCCGAAGTCCGCGGGGTCGGGGAAGCGGAGGTGGAAGGCGCTCTTGCCCAGGCCGGGCACGAGGCCGAAGAGGTTCTTCATCGCGCCCGTGTATCGCATGAGCCTGTGCGTCTTGAGCTTGGGCAGGGAGACGAGGACGTCGGCCTGCTTGAGCGCCGCGGCGAAGGTGAAGCGCTTGACGCGCCTGCCCTCGGGGCACTCGAACTCGGCGCCCTCGCCGAAGTCCAGCCACTCCACGCCCTCGGACTCGCAGGCGGCCGCGATGCCCGACTTGCGCGCCGCCGCGTCCTGGGACTGCCAGCCGGGGGACTCGCCCGCGACGATCCGCGCGGCGCCCTTGGACTTGAGCAGTCGCGCGAAGGCCGCGAGGAGCTCGCCGCGCGTCGCGATGGCCTGCTCGGGGCCGGAGACGCTCAAGATGTTCGGCTTGAGTAGGACCGTGGCCCCTTTTACGTCGGGGAGGCCTGCGAGCTCGATGGCTTCGGCCACGGCGCGGTCGAGGGTGGCGTCGTTATAGTCGGGGCAGCGGACGAGGGCGACTGGGGTTTTCATGGCTACTCTCCGAGGCTGAAGTATAGCGGTCCCCGGGCGATTTAGAACAGCAGCCCGAGGCCCAGGCCCGCTCCGTAGCTCGGCCGGAGCCCGGGCTCAAGCTCGGCGCTCGCGCAGAGCGAGACGACGAGGGGCGTGGGGCCGAGCATGAGCCTTCCCTCGAGGGCGAGGGAGGCGGGCCAGTCGGGCGAGGCCCCGCTTCCGGAGATTCCGATGGGCAGGCGGCCCGACAGGCCAGCCCTGAAGGACTTGCCCTCGAGCCAGAGCCCCGCGCGGGCGAGGGCGGATAACGCGGCCTCGCTCGAGGAGAGGTCGAGGAGGGCGCCGGGCGAGGCGGCCAGGCAGAGTTCGAGCCCGCCCGAGTTCGCGAGCCTTAAGGCCAAGGGCAGCGAGGCCTCGAGCCCGCTTGCCGCGCCGGGGAGGACGGGAGCGGAGGAAGAGCCGTAGCAGCCGCGGAGGAAGAAGGCGCCGCGGAAGCTCTCGGCCCTCGAGCCGAAGAGGGCCAGGAGGGCGGAGGCCCCGAGCTCGAGCTTCGTCTCGGGGCCATCGGATGTCTCGGCCGCGGCGAAGAGGCTGATCGTGGCCCTGCCGCCCGCCGAGACGGCGCCCGAGATGCCGAAGGCGGAGTCTTGGGGACGGGCCCAGGGCGCGATCCAGAGGAATTCGGTCGAGACCGTTCCGGCGGGCTGGGGCAGGGGATCGGGCATGAGCAGGAGGCCGGGGACGGCCGCGGCGCTCCCGAAGGCCCTGACGACGAGGCTCGAGTCTATCGTCGCCTCGGCCTCGCGGAGGATCTCGCCTTCGGAGCCCACGGTCCCGCCGCCCAGGAGCGGCCCCTCGGCCTGTACGGGCACTCCCGGAGCCGGCTTGGCTACGAGGGTCGCCGTATAGAGGCCGTCGGGGAGGCTCTTGCCGTCGGGTCCCAGGCCGTCCCAGGTCAGGGACTGGTTCCAGCTTCGGAATTCGGGATAGTCGAGGCTGGCGACGAGGCTGCCGTCGGGGCCGCGGATATCGGCATGGGCCGAGCCGTAGCTCGTCGCCTTGAAGTCGAGGGAGCTCCTGCCGGGGGCGCCGGCGTTCGCGGGGTTGAAGCGAGGACGCGCGAAACCGAAACCCTTGATCGAGAAGGGAGCCTTGTCGAGCCGGATATCGACGACGACCGCCCCATTCTCGTGGACGATGGCCTCGAGCTCTTGCTCGACGAAACCGAAGCCGCTCGCGACGATCCTATGCGTACCCACCGGGACCTCGATGTAGCCGGGCGAGACCGGGTTTCCGTCGAGGGTCACGGAGGCGCCCTGGGGCTGGACGGAGAGGATGATGGTGCCGCTGATGAGGGCGGGCGTGAATCGTATCGTGTACCGGGTCTTGGCCTGGGCGGCGACCCAGGTGCCGAGGGGGTAATAGCCGTACTTCCGGGCTTCGATGTAGTGGCTGCCCGGCGAAAGGCTGCCGGAATAGGGCGTCTTCCCGGCGTAATCGCCGTCGATGTAGACCTCGAAATACTTTTTCGCGCTATAGACCTCGAGGCTGGCCTGGTTTTCGTCCGTCGTCGCCTCGGTCGATACCCGGACCCTGCCGTCGGGGGGAGGGCCAAGCTCTGCGCCGAGGCTTGGGCCGAGGTTCGCCAGGATCGACGCTAAAAGATAGGCGAGGACGGGCTTTCCGGGTCTCATGCCACAAAAATACCATGAAGCCCCCGATTAGGCCAGCTTGCCTCCGCGGCGCGGCGAGGCTAGAGTCGAGGCCAGGAAAGGAGACCGCATGGCTCGTCTGCTGCCCATAGCCTCGGGCAAGGGAGGCGTCGGCAAGAGCGTGATCGCCGCCAACCTCGGCCTGGCCCTCGCCCGCTCGGGGCGGACCGTCGTCCTCGTGGATCTCGACCTGGGCGGCTCCAACCTCCACACCTGCCTGGGCATACGCAACAGGCACGCCGGCATCGGCGCCCTCGTATGGAAGCGCGAGCGCTCCCTCTCCGACCTCCTCGTCGAGACGGGCTATGATAGGCTTTGGCTGGTCCCCGGCGATGGCCTCCTGCCCGGCACGGCCAATATCGAATGGTTCGCCAAGAAGCGCATCCTCAAGGATCTCGAGTCCCTGCCCGCGGACTTCGTCGTCCTCGATCTCGGAGCCGGCTCCTCGTACAACGTCGTCGACTTCTTCCTCGCCTCGAGCGAGGGCCTCGTGGTCATCAGGCCCGAGATCACCTCGGTCCTCAACGCCTACGCCTTCCTGAAGACGGTCGCCTTCCGCGCCCTCTCGCGCTCCTTTCCCGATAGAAGCCCCGGCCGCGCGGCCGTCAACGAGTTCGCCGCCGTCAAGAACGAGGGCTCGGGCCTCTCCTTCCTCGACTTCGCGCGTGAGCTCTCCGCGGGCGGTCCCGGCGCCGCCACCGCCCTGGAGCGCCTCGCGGCCCTGAGGCCCCGCGCCGTCATGAACATGGGCCGGGAGCCCGGCGACGCCGAGCTGGGCTACCGCCTCCGCGACATCTCGGCCAAGAACCTCGGCATCTCGGTCGAGTTCGCCGGCTACCTCCTCGAGGATCCCGCGGTCGGCGCCAGCGTCGGGGCGCGGCGCCCCCTGCTCGACCTCGATCCCGCCTCGCCCTTCGCCCGTGGGATCTCGGCCGTCGCCTCCCGCCTCGCCGCGGCTCCGGCCGGGGCGGCGCTCGCGCTCGACGATCCCGATGGCGGCCTCGAGAGGCTCATCGACGAGGCGGGCGGCGAGGCCTAGCGATGCCGCCGAGGGGGGGCGTTGATCCGGCGGCCCCCGCCGTGGCAATCTACGAGCCCATGCCTTCGTCCCGCTCCTCCGCCTCGTTCCTCGCGGCCGCGGTCCTCACGGGCCTAGCCTGCTCCGCCTGCTCGGGACCGCGGGCGAGGCTCGCGTCCCTCGAGCTCCCCGAAAAAGCTTCCCAGGTCCTCCTGATCGGGGTCGAGGGAGCCGGCAAGCCCTCGGCCTCGACCGAAGCCCTGCTCGGGAGCATGCCCTTCGGAGGCGTCGTGCTTTTCGGCCTCAACCTGCCCGGCGCCCCGATCGAGGCCGCGGCCTATACGGCTGCCTTGCAGGACGCTTCGGCCGCGGGCTTCGAGAGCCGGGCCCGAGGCGCGGGGCGGGGCGGCTCGAGCGACGACCGGCCCATACCCCTCATCGTGGCGATCGACCACGAGGGCGGTTCCGTGTTCCGCTTCAAGGGCGAGGGCATCACGCGGCTCCCGCCGCCGTCGGAGGTCGGGGCGATGGTGGCCCGACAGGGCTCGGGTTACGCCCTACAGCTCGGGCGGGTCGCGGGGGCCGAGCTCCGCTCCCTCGGCTTCACGATGAACCTCGCCCCGGTCGTCGAGCTGCTCACCGACGGCAACGAGGCCTTCCTGGGCTCCCGCTCCTACGGCCGCTCCGCCTCGGCCGCGGACGCCTCGGCCGCAGCCTTCATCGAGGGCCTGCAGTCCGAGCGGGTGGCCGCCGTCGCCAAGCACTTCCCCGGCAACGCGGGCGCCGATCCGCACAAGGTCCTGCCCGAGCTCGGCATAGGCAAGGCTGAGTATTTGCGCGACTATCGCCCGCGCTTCGCCTCGGCCGTCCGCGCCCATGTCTCCTCGGTCATGCTCTCGCACGTCCTCTTCCCCGCCCTCGACCCCGATCGCCCCTCGAGCCTCTCGCCCGTCCTCGTCCAGGGCGAGCTGCGGGGGGCCCTGGGCTTCCGGGGCCTGGCCGTCACGGACGACCTGTGCATGCGCGCCCTGTCCTCGGGGCGCAGCCTCGAGCGCTCGGCCGTCGAGGCCCTGGCGGCCGGCGCCGACCTCCTCATGCTCGTCGACATGGGCGCGAGCGCCCGCGTCCGCGACGCCATCGTCCAGGCCGTGCGCGAGGGTAGGCTTCCCGCCTCGAGGCTCGACGAGGCCGTCGCCCGCGTCCTCGGGCTCAAGTCGCGCTACAGGATGGACGAGACGCTGGACTCGAGGTGGCGCGCGCGGCGCCTCGCGGATTTCCCCGCCCTCGTCCGCGAGGACGCCCGGCGCCTCCGCAGGTTCTGATCCTCGTCCCCTCAAGTCGGGCAAGGCTCCCGTCGATCATCAATGGGTGAGATTACGCCCAGCCGTCCTCGCCCTGGCACTAGCCCTCCCCGCGGCGGCCGGGCCCTGCCTCGCCCAAGGCGAAGCCTCGTCCGGCCTGAGACTCGTATCGGAGGACTTGAGGATCGAGCAGCTCGCCGATGGCGGCTACCACCTGTACGTCCGCGCCAAGGATGGACTCGGCTCCATCCTCCTCACCGAATCGACGAGCGACCCCTCGGGCAAGGCCGACAATTTCGCCTATCGCGCCCTCGAGCCCAGCGCCGTCACCGCCGGCGAGGCGAGGATCCTGGACGGCAAGAAGCTCCCGATCGAGGCGGACTCGTATTTCCTCGTCGATTCCACGCCCGAGAGAGACCCTTCCTTCGGCCGCGCCTACCACGTGTTCATACCCTGGGTCGTCGCCTGGGGCTACGCCTGGTCGCGCTCCGGGCGGGTCTTCATACACGACGGGACCTTCATCAACATCCGCGCCTTCGCGAAGCCCTTCGCCGACTACAGCGGCGCATTCGCGGACAATCCATACCTCGTTCGCGTAACGCAGGCATCGCCAGCGAAGCCCGCCGTCGCAGCGCCCAAGCCCGTAGCGGCCGCGCCAGTCAAGGCCACAGCGGCGCCTTCGCCGCGGCGCGAGCTCTACATACCCGAGACCCTCGATGCCTATTCCGCCCTCGCCAAGGCGACGGGCGGGGAGCTGCGCTACGCCGCCTCGGACAAGGACATAGCGTCCCAAGTCGACGCCCTTCTCGAAGGCGAGCGGGGCAAGGCTCTCGATCTCGTGCTCTGCGTCGATTCCACGGACTCGATGATCGGGGGCGTGGCCGAGCTCCGTTCCAGGCTGCCCACCCTCCTCGCCAAGCGCTTGCCCGAATTCCCCTCCCTGCGTCTCGGCCTGATCGCGTACAAGGACTATTTCGAAGAATATCTATATAAGCGCCTCGACCTGACGGATGAGCTCGGGACTTTTTCGGCGGAGCTCGCCTCCATCGAGTGCGGGGGAGGGCGCGACATCCCCGAAGCCGTCTACGAGGCGCTTTACGCGGCCATAGACGAGTATCCCTGGTCGGCCACTTCCCGGCTCATCGTCCTCGTCGGCGATGCCCCCCCCCATCCCCTGCCGCGGGGCTCGATAGCCGCCTCCGACGTCGAGGAGACCGCCCGGGCTGCGGGCATAAGGATCAGCTGCGTGGCGGTGCCGAAATGAGCCTATTGGAAAAGTCCCAGGCGCAGAGGATGAGGCAGGAATCGGTCGAAAAATCCCGATTGCGTGAACAGGTTCTTTCGGATAAAGTGGATAGCGCGATGCGCAAATTAGCGGAAAGAATTAAGTGCGAGCTCTCGGGGATGTTCGCGAATAGGGAAACGGCCTGCGCGGCCTCGATCTTCCTGTTCTGCCTGCTCTTCGTCCTTGGCTCGAGCCCGATCCCTCGGACAACGGGCGGTTCGGCGAAACTCGATTCGCCCTCCGCCGAGGCCTCTCCCGGCCTGCCCTCGGCCGGCGGCATCCCGGCCCTGGGCGCGGGCGTCGCCCAGGGCGGCGCGATGGGCGGCAAGGCCATCGCCGGCGGCGAGGACAAGGCCGGCTCGGACCGCGGCCTGTATTACTCGGCCTACCAGGTCGCCCGTGGCGACACCCTCTCGGACATAGCCGACAGCTTCAACGTCACCCTCGATACCGTCGTCAGCTTCAACGGCATCAGGAACGCCCGGTCCCTCCAGCCCGGCACCCTGCTCAAGATCCCGAGCATGTCGGGCATCCTCTATACGGCCAGGCAGGGCGACGCGGTCGCCGCAGTGGCGACGGCCAATGGCATCTCGGCCGACCGCGTCCTCGAGGTCAACGGCCTCTCCTCGGGCGCCCTCGAGCCCGGTAGCCGGATTTTCCTCCCCGATGCCAAGCTCGCATCCTTCACCCTGCGGGAAATTTCCGGCGACCTTTTCGGCTGGCCGGCCCGGGGCTGGATCTCGAGCTGGTACGGTTGGCGCAGCGATCCCTTCACGGGGGCCCGCTCCTTCCACAACGGCGTGGACATCGGCGTGGACTCCGGCACGCCCGTCCTCGCGGCCATGGAGGGCTCCGTCTCCGAGACCGGCTACAACTCCAGCTACGGCAACTACGTCGTCCTCTATCACCATGCGGGCTGGATGAGTCTCTACGGCCACCTCCAATCGATCTCGGTCAAGGAAGGCCAACGCGTCGCCTCAGGCCAGCGGATCGCCTACTCGGGCAACACCGGCTATAGCACTGGGCCGCACCTCCACTTCTCCGTGTTCAAGAACGGGCGGACCGTGAATCCCTACAACGTCCTCCACTAGAGGATCCGGAGGCCTCATGAACGAGCTTACCGGCATCCCAGCTTCCCCAGGCATCGCCGTCGCGCGCCCCTTCCTCTACGTCCTCGAGGATCCCTCGACCGTGCCCGTCCGCGAGATCAAGGCCGAGGAAGCGCCTGCCGAATGGGCGCGCTTCATCGGGGCCGTGGGCAAGGCGCGGGTCGAGGTCACGGCCCTCCGCGACAAGGCCAGCATCGAGGCTGGCGAGGACCAGGCGGCCATCTTCGAGTCCCACCTCCTCATGCTCGACGACCCCGAGCTCCACGAGAGGATCGAGCGCAGCCTCGCCAAGAAGCTCGTCAACGTCGAGCGCGTGCTCGCCGACATCGAGCGCGAGTTCGTCGACAAGCTCGGCCAGGCCGACGACCCTTCCCTGCGCGATCGCGTCTCGGACATCCAGGACATCTCCCGCCGCATCCTCGGCCACCTCCTCGAGCGCGAGCGCCCGAGCCTGGCCGAGATAGCCGACGACGTCGTCCTCGTCGCTCGCGACCTCCTGCCCTCGGACATGATCTCCATGAACCGCGCGCGGGTTAAGGCCGTGGTCACCGAGTCGGGCGGCCGCACCAGCCACGTCGCCATCCTCGCGAGGGCCTTCGAGATCCCGGCCGTCGTGGGCGTCGCGGGGGCGGCGTCGAAGCTCCGCGCGGCCAAGCTCGTCGCGGTCGACGGCGACCGCGGCCTCGTCACGGCCGACCCGGACGAGGCCGCCCTCGCGCGGAACGAGGTCTCCCGCAGCGCCTCGGCCGCGCGGCAGCGCGAGCTCGATGCCCTGCGAGAGCTGCCCGCCGCCACGACCGACGGCTTCCGCGTCCTCGTCAAGGCGAACATCGAGGTGCCCGAGGAGGCCGATACGGTGCTCGCCCACGGAGCCGACGGCATAGGCCTCTTCCGCTCCGAATTCCTTTTCCTGGGCGGCCACGTGCCGGACGAGGAAGAGCAGTTCCTCGCCTACAAGCGCGTCATCGAGGCGATGAAGGGCAAGCCCGTCACCATCCGCACCCTCGACATAGGCGGCGACAAAGTCCTGCCCGAGCTCGGGGCCCAGGACGAGAAGAACCCCCTCCTCGGCTGGAGGGCGATCCGCTTCTGCCTCTCGCGCGAGGATATCTTCAAGACTCAGCTGCGCGCCATACTCAGGGCGGCCGTCTTCGGCGAGACGCGCATCATGTTCCCCATGATAGCGACGGCCGACGAGCTGGAGCGCGCCCTGGCCCTGGTCGACGAGGCCCGGGCCGAGTGCCGCGCGAAGGGCCAGGCGACCCCGGCCATGCTGCCCATCGGCATCATGGTCGAGATTCCCGCCGCCGCGATGACGAGCGACATCCTCGCGGCCAAGTCCGACTTCTTCTCGATTGGCACGAACGACCTCATCCAATACACGATGGCCGTGGATCGCGGCAATGAGAAGGTGGCCTACCTCCACGCGCCCTACCATCCCGCGGTGCTGCGCCTGGTCAAGCTGACCATCGAGAACGGCAAGGCGGCGGGCATACCCGTGGGCATGTGCGGCGAGATGGCCGCCGACCCCGCCTCGGCGATCGTCCTCCTCGGCCTGGGCCTCGACGAGTTCTCCATGTCGAGCGCCGCCGTGCCGGCGGTCAAGCGCGCCATCCGCTCCACGAGCCTGACCGAGGCCAGGGCCGTTGCCGTGGCGGTCATGGCCCTCTCCACCTCCTCAGAGGTGGCGGCCTATCTTAACACCCGCCTGCCGTAGTACTATCCTTCTCCCACCGAGGAGAACAAAGGCATGGACAAGCGAGCCCCGCAGGCCGACGAGAGCGAAGCTCCGGCCACGCGGCACAGGTACGAGCACCTCCCCGTCGTCGTCATAGCCGGCCGGCCCAACGTGGGCAAGTCGACCCTCTACAACCGCCTCCTCCACAAGCGGCGCGCCATCACCGAGCCCACGCCCGGCGTCACCCGAGACGCCGTCGACTCGGTCTGCGAGCTGCGCGAGTCGGGCAAGGTCTTCCGCCTCATCGACACGGGCGGCTTCAAGCTCGAGCGCCAGGGCCTCGACGACCTCGTCGTGGCGAAGAGCCTCGCCTCCATAGAAGGGGCCGACCTGATCCTCTTCCTCGTCGACGCGATGGCCACCACGCCGGAGGACGAGGAGTTCGCCATCCTCCTGCGCAAGTTCGCGCCCAAGGTCCTCCTCGTCGTCAACAAGGCCGACAGTCCTGAGCGCGACGCGAGCGCCTGGGCCCACGCCTCCTGGGGCTTCGACCCCATCGTCTTCGTCTCCGCCGAGCACGGCCGCAACATACCCCGGCTCGAGTCCGAGATCATCTCGCGCCTCGACTTCTCGCGCGTCGTCAAGGTCGACGAGGATAGGGCGCCCATCCGGATCGCGATCATGGGCAAGCCGAATACCGGCAAGTCCACCCTCCTCAACCAGCTCGTCGGCGAGGACAAGTCCATCGTCAGCGACGTCGCCGGCACGACCCGCGACATCGTCGAGGGCCGTTTCGAGCGCAAGGGCCGGCAGTTCGTCGTCCTCGACACCGCCGGCATCAGGCGCAAGGGCAAGGTCACCGAGAACGTCGAGTACTACTCGGTGACGCGGGCCATCCACGTCGTCGAGGACTGCGACGTCGTCATCCTCATGATCGACGCCGTCGAGGGCCTCACCGACCAGGACAAGAAGATCGCCGCCTTCGCGGTGGCCGAGGGCCGAGGCGTCGTCTTCGCCCTCAACAAGTGGGACCTGATGCCCGACCTCAAGAACTCCTTCGAGGCCGCCCGCGACAAGCTTCGCTACTTCTTCGGCCAGATGGCCTGGGCGCCCGTCCTTCCCCTTTCGGCCAAGGCGGGCGAGGGCGTCGACAAGCTCGTGAACACGATCGTGACCCTCCACGGCCAGCTGTACAAGCGAATCGAGACGGCCAAGCTCAACAAGGCCGTCGCCGACTGGGTCGAGGCCACGCCCCCGCCCGTCGGGCCCCGCACGCGCTTCAAGCTGCGCTACGCGGTGCAAGTCTCGGCCAATCCGCAGAAGTTCGTCATCTTCGCCTCGCGCCCCGACGCCGTGACCGAGGCCTACGTCTCCTTCCTCCGCAACAAGATCCGCGAGGACCTGGGCATGGACAAGATCCCCATCGAGCTGGAGATCAAGGCCTCGCACGCGAGCGCCCCGCACGGCCCCTCGACCAAGGTCGAGACGATACGGGCCATCTCGAGGCCGGGCGCCACCCGGGTCGCTGCGGCCCGCGCCGCCGCGAGCGAGGGTAAGGGCCGCGCCGCGAGCGGGGCCAAGGGCCGGGCGACGGCCGCGAAGGGCAAGG
>DBTW01000052.1:0-7178 GCA_002307245.1 Spirochaetaceae bacterium UBA1306
GGCGTCCCTCGCGTCGAGGGCGGGGGCGTGATCGCGATATCGTTGCAGTAATTCATGTATGCCCAGGAGGGCGAAGGCCCAGGCCCGCGGGGAGCTGAACGACGAGGACGCGCCGAGGCCGAGCTCGAAGAGCCGGGCGCAGAGCTTGCCGTGGCCCTCGTTGCGGGACCGGCCGGCGCCCACTCCGAGGGCCCAGAGCGCCCGGGCGTGGCTGTCCTCGCTGCCGGCCTCCTCGAGCCAGCGGCGCTCGCGGCTCATGAAGTTGCGGAAGCGGCCGATGCCCGGGTTGTAGGCCGCCGAGAGGTAGGACAGGTATCTCGTGGCCAAGCGGTCGAGGCTCTCGGCCTGGGGACGGCCGACGAGCTCGCCGAGGAGGTTGCAGAGGATGAAGCCCCGGGCGTTGTCGTCCGTGCAATAGCCCTCGTCGAGGTTGGGCACGCTGAATTGGGCGTGCTGCAGGATGCCCGTGCCGTCGGTCATGCGCTCGATGTGCTCCAGCCTGAGCGGGGGCAGCTCGTAGGGGCGGCTGGCCAGGGTCCAGCCCGCGAAGGCCGCCCGCGGCCTCTCGTCGCGCTCGCTGCGGGCGCGGCGGAAGGACTCGAGGTAGCGGCGCGCCACGGCAGGCCAGATCATCTCGCGGCCGGCGCGGTAGGCGCCCGCGCGCGTCGAGGCGAGGAGCTCGGGGTCGCCCAGGAAGGCGCAGACGGCCTCCGCGATGGCCTTCGGGTCGCGGAATGGCACGAGGG
Source organism: Spirochaetaceae bacterium UBA1306 (assembly GCA_002307245.1). Classification (GTDB taxonomy): domain Bacteria; phylum Spirochaetota; class Spirochaetia; order Treponematales; family Rectinemataceae; genus UBA1306. Next base: position 747 of record DBTW01000052.1, read on the forward strand.
CGCCGCGGCCCTCGGCGAGCAGCTCGCGCGCGTGCCAATAGGGCGTCGAGACCACGGCCTTGCCTGCGCCGAAGACGTAGGCAAGGGTGCCCGAGGTGATCTGGGCCTCGTTGAGGTAGGGCGTGAGGTAGACGTCCGTCGCCCCGATGAACTCCTTGAGGTCCTCGAGCGACACGTAGCGGTTGTAGAAGATGACATTGTCCTTGACCCCGCGGTCCTCGGACAGGCGCTCGAGGCCGAGGCGGTAGCTCTCGCCCTCCCGTGCGACCAGGTGGGGATGCGTCGCGCCCAGGATGAGGTAGACCGCGTCGGGATGCCGCCTCACGATCTCCGGCAGGGCCTCGATCGCGTACTCGATGCCCTTGCCCGGCCCGAGCAGGCCGAAGGTGAGGAGGACCGGACGGCCCTCGACGCCGAACTGCGCCTTGTAGAGCTCCGAGTCGACGAAGGGCATGTCCGGGATGCCGTGGGGTATGACGTCGACCTTGGACCGGGCGACGCCGTAGGTCTCCCGCAGGATCTCGGCGCCCTTCTCGGCCATGACCACGAGGCGGTCGCTCCGGCGCGCGAGCTCCTCCATCACGGCCGCCTGCGCGGCGTCGGGCTCGCGGAGCACCGTATGCAGGGTCGTGACGACGGGCATGCGGACTTCCCGGAGTAGGGCCGCTAGGTGGCTGCCGGCGGGGCCTCCGTAGATGCCGAATTCATGCTGTACGGAGAGCACGTCGGCGTCGTTGAAGTTGAGGAAATCTGCAGCGCGGCGGTAGGAGCCGATCTCCTTTTCGTCGAGCTCGAAGCGGACCCGGGGCGGGTACTCGTAGGCGCCCACGCGGTCGTTCACGGCACCCACGAAGCACTGGGAATCGGGAGCCTCTCCAGCCACGGCCTCGCAGAGGTCCTGGGTGAAGGTGGCGATGCCGCAGAGCCTCGGCGGGTAATCGCCCAGGAAGGCGATGCGAGCGGGAGAGGGCGATTCCATCCGTTGGTCCTTCTCGCGTTCGGTCGCGCGACCTGCGTATAGTACACAGTATACTTCTTTTCCCGGTGGGCGTTCCTTGAAACGTGGCCGATTTCCCGGGGGTCGCGATCGCCGAGCTGCCCGCCGCGCGCCGTGGCCGCGGTCAGAGCGAGTATTGCTCCTTGACGAAGGCGATGCCGTCGCCGTTGTGCCTGCGGCCGACCTCCTCCCAAAGCGCCTCGTCGAGGTCGTCGCTCTCCGCGGCCTCGCCCCCGGCCCCCGCGCGGGCGTAGCCGAAGAACTCGCCGTCCTTGGAGAAGTAGGCGAGGGCGAAGGAGAGCTCGGGGAATTGCGCCGCGATGAAGGCCAGGTCGGCCTCGGGCAGGCCGTCGACGCTGTCGAAGCGCAGGACGAGGGCGTCGGGCCGCTCGCCCTGCGAGAGGGAGTCCTCGTCGACGCAGTCCGGGGCGAGGAAGAGGAGGGCGGCCCGGCGGCGCTCGACCTCCGAGCCGCCCACTATCGAGATCTCGTTGTCGCTGGTGAATCCCATTCGCTCCTCCTGATCTAATCCCGGGCCGCGGAGTCTGCGCCGGCCGCGAAGTCCGCCCGCTGCAGGCAGGTAGCGCGGTACTCGGTCGGCGGCATCCCCGATACGCGCTTGAAGGCGCGGGCGAAGTTGAATTGGTTCTCGTAGCCGAGCTTGTCGGCGATCTCCTGGACGCGCAGGTTTGTGCTGGAGAGCATCGCGCGCGCCGCCTCGATCTTGAGGCGCGCGTAGTACCGCATCGGTGGCATGCCCATGCGCTCGGAGAAGAGGCGCACGAAGTGCTCTCGCGAGAGTTGGATGCGGTCGCAGAGCTCGCCCAAGTCGAGCTTGCCTTCGATGTTGCCCTGCATGATGGCCAGGCCTTTCTCGACGTGGGCGTTGTCCGCCGACCTGGCGGGTACCGCCTGGCCGCCCGCGAGGCCGTAGAGGAAGGCCAGGAAGCCGTGATGGGCGGCCATCACCAGCTCCGGCCTCCCCGAGGCGCTCTTGCCCTGGAGATCGGCGAAGAAGAAACGCATGGACGGCCCGATCGAGAAGGCGCCCCGTCGGGCCGAGAGGGACTCAAGGAGGCCGATCGCCTCGGCGTCGCCCTCGACGTCTATGAGGAGCGCATAGTAGGTGATCGGCCTCTTGATGTCGGTCGCCGCGATCTGATGTTCAGCTGAGGGCGGCGTGAGGTACAGGGTCCCGGGCTCGATGCGGTGGATTATAGAGCCGTTGCGGAAGCTGCCTTCGCCCGAGATGAAGTAATGGAGTTCGTAGAGCCGCCCTCCATGGCTGTGCGAACGCCCATGCCAGGCGATCTGGCGCTCATCCCTGAGATGGTAGACAAATATGAAGTCCTCGAAGCGCATGGCTAGTCCCGGAAGTCCCTTTGTCCGCCAGGCCATGCCTGGTTATGGACATTCAGGCAGGCTTGGCGCTATTTGATATAATCAAATAACGGAATCTGCTATCATGAATAAAGAAATGTATAAGTGAATCGAGCTGTTGGCAATGGTATCAGGTCGAGCTCCAGTACGCCAACAACGACATCAAGGTCCAGGTCCAGCGGCTCGTCAAGGGCCTGGGGGCTCTTGCTGGCCTAGGCTTTGACACAATGTTGAAGAGGAAAGGTCGCTGGCCATCGATGTTTACTTTGTAAATCTACCCCACGCCCCGGTCGGGAGCGCGGGGGGCTTTCTCCCCTGAATATCAATTTGGGATATGATCCGTCAAAGTGCGAGATTGCTAAATCCCCATCCGCGGCTTATATATGGACATATATGTCCTTGTTTCATGGAGGTATAGGTATGAGCGAGCTTTTCCCCAGCATTCCGAAGATCAAGTTCGAGGGTCCCAAGTCGGATAGTCCTCTCGCGTTCAAGTATTACGAACCGGCCAAAGATAAGGACAGCTTGCGCTTCGCGATGGCCTTCTGGCACTCGATGTGCGCCGGCGGCCGCGATCCCTTCGGCGATCCCACCGCCGAGCGTCCCTGGAATTCGGTCGCCGACCCGATGGAGGCGGCCAAGATGCGCATGCACGGCGTGTTCGAGCTGACCGAGAAGCTCTCCATGCCCTACTTCTGCTTCCACGATCGGGACATCGCCCCCGAGGGAGCGAGCCTGCGCGAGACGAACAAGAACCTGGACGTCATCGTGGCCCTGGCCAAGGACCTGATGAAGGGCAGCCCGACCAAGCTCCTTTGGGGCACGGCCAACTGCTTCGGCAACCCCCGGTACATGCATGGCGCCGCGACCAGCCCGGAGCCTAAGGTCTTCGCCTACGCCGCGGCCCAGGTCAAGAAGGCCCTCGAGGTCACCAAGGAGCTCGGCGGCCAGAACTACGTCTTCTGGGGCGGTCGCGAGGGCTACGAGACCCTGCTCAACACGGACATGAAGATGGAGCAGGAGAACATGGCCAAGTTCCTCCACCTGGCCGTCGACTACGCCAAGGAGATCGGCTTCACCGGCCAATTCCTCATCGAGCCCAAGCCGAAGGAGCCGACCAAGCACCAGTACGACTTCGACGCCGCGACCTGCTACGGCTTCCTCAAGGAGTACGACCTCCTGCCCTACTTCAAGCTCAACCTCGAGACGAACCACGCGACCCTCGCCCAGCACACGATGCAGCACGATATGCGCTTCGCCCGCGACCACGGCATCCTCGGCTCGGTGGACGCCAACCAGGGCGACGAGATGCTCGGCTGGGACACCGACCAGTTTCCCACCAACCTCTACGTCACCACGCTGATCATGTACGAGGTGCAGAAGAACGGCGGCCTCCACTCGGGCGGCCTCAACTTCGACGCGAAGGTCCGTCGGGGCTCCTACAAGGTCGAGGACCTGGCGATCGCGCACATCGTGGGCATGGACAGCTTCGCCCGCGGCGCCCAGGCCGCCTCCCGCATGATCGCCGACAAGGCCCTCGACAAGCTCCTCGACGAGCGCTATGCGGGCTGGAAGTCCGGCGTCGGCGCCTCCATCCGCGCGGGCAAGGAGAGCTTCAAGTCCCTCGAGGCCGCGATGCTCGACGCCAAGACGGCCAACCCGAGCGATTTCGGCCTCGGCTCCGGCAAGCAGGAATACCTCGAGTCCATCGTCAACAGGTACCTGTGATTAAGAAATAAAGGCGACCACGGAGGCACGGAGGGAAGAGGAGAGCGCGGAGGAAGCAATAGGAATAGGCGATGGAGAGGAGCGAACTACTGCCACTCCCATCTGTCCATTTGCCCTTCCCTCCGTGATCTCTTCCAGACTCCGTGTCTCCGCGGTTCCACTTGGTTTTATTTTCTTGGAGGAATGGCATGGCTAAGCTAGACCTGGTGATGGGCATCGACTCGAGCACGCAGAGCACGACCGCGGTCATCCTCGACCGCGCGACCTTCAAGACCGTCGCGGAGGCCAAGGTCCGCTACCGCGACGACCCGAGGCTCGCGTCCTATGGGCTCTCCGAGGGCGCGCCGATCCTGGCGCCCCGCGAGGCGGGCGAGGCCGACCAGCCGGCCGCCCTCTTCCTGGACGCCCTGGATGCGCTGTTCTCCGACCTGGGCCCGGCAGTGCTGGGGCGGGTGGCTGCCATCGACCTGTCGGCTCAGCAGCACGGCCAGGTCTGGCTGGGCGAGGCCGGCGCCAAGGCCATGCGCGCCCTGCGCGAGGCGGGCTCGGGCGCGGCGGGCGCTCCCGGCCTGGCCGAGCGCGTGGGGAGCGGCCTTTCCTACGACCGCGCGCCCATCTGGATGAGCGCCAACACGGCCCGCGAGGCCGAGGACCTCCGCGCCGCCCTGGGCGGACGCGAGGGCATGACGGCGCGCTCCGGCTCCGACTCGCCCCTGCGCTTCTCCGGCGCCGTGCTCAGGCGCACGGCCAAGCGCTTCCCCGAGATCTACGCCCGGACCCATCGCTTCCACCTCATCAGCTCCTTCCTCCCGGGCGTCCTCGCGGGCGATCCCGACGCGCCGATCGACTGGGGCAACGGCTCGGGCACGAGCCTCATGGACTGGACTAATAAGCGCTGGGACGAGCACCTGCTCAACGCGGCGGCCTCGGGCCTCGCGGGCGGGGCCCAGGGCCTCTCCTCGCGCTTGCCCCCCCTCGTCCACCCGCTCGCGACGATCGGCAGGGCGGCGGCCTACTTCGTCGAGCGCTTCGGCCTTTCGCCCGATTGCGAGATCATAGCCGGCTCGGGGGACAACCCGCAGAGCAAGGTCCTGGCTTCTGGGGCCCTCCTGTCCCTCGGCACGAGCTTCGTCCTCATGGTCGAGGGCGCGAAGCCCCACGTCTCGGCCAATGCCATGTACGACGGGCTCGGGCGGCCCTTCCTCTTCGGCTGCCGCACGAATGGGGCCCTCTCCTGGGAGTCCGTGCGCAAGGCCCACGGCCTGGCCGCCGACGACTTCGCCGCCTCCGAGCGCGCCCTGTCCGCGGTAGCGCCCGGCCAAGCGATCCGCATCGTCCAGGGCGAGCGCGAGTCCTTCCCCGACTCGCCGGCCATGTCGCCTCCCTCCCTGGGGAGCTTCGAGCTCGACTACGCCGCGGCCGTCGATTCGAGCCTGGGCCTCATGGCCCTGGCCTCCGCGCCCTTCGCGGGCAAGGTTGACGAGGTGGCGGTCACGGGCGGCGCAGCTGCGAGCCGGGGCGTCCTCGCCCGCGTCGCGGCGATCTGGGGCACGCGGGCCCTGCCTATCGCCGACGCGGGCGCCGCGGCCGGGGCTGCCGTGGCGGCGGCCTGCGCCCTCGTCCCCGAGTCCGAGCGCGACGCGCTCGCCGACAAGGCTCGCGCCGTGGCCGCCCGCCCGGGGAGCCCCGTCGAGCCCGATCCCGCGGCGGTGAAGGCCTGCCGGGGCCCGGGAGGCTTCCTGGAGAGGCTGAAGCGGGAATTCGCCAAGGCGGCCGCGCCCAAGTAGGCCTCTAGGCGGGCGCGGCGCCGGTTTTCAGGTCCTGAAGCGGCCGGCCGCGACGTTGACCTCGGCTATGGCCGTCCAGGCTTCCTCGGCGAGGCTCGCGGCCTTGCCCGCGTTGCCGGCTATCTCCTCGACGCCGACCGCTATCGATCCCATGCTGGACTCGATCTCGGAGGCGGTGTCCTTGAGCACGGACATGGCCTTGAGGACCTGCGCGTTGCCCGAGCTCATCTCGGAGGAGCCGTCGCGGACGCGCTCGGTGATGTCGTTCATCTCCTTCAGGGCCTCGAGGACCTGCTGAGAGCCCACGCCCTGCTCGGCCATGGCGTTGCTGATCTCGGCGACCATGGACCCGATAGCGGCGATGCGGGTCGTGATGCGGTCGAAGGAGGCGCGCGAGTCCTGAGAGGCCGCGACGACCTCGTCGATGGCGCCCTGGACGGCCGTCAGCTCTTTGCCCACCGCGGAGGACTGGACCGAGGCCGTCTCCGAGAGGCGCCGGATCTCGTCGGCCACGACCGCGAAGCCCTTGCCGAATTCCCC
>DBTW01000052.1:7460-7735 GCA_002307245.1 Spirochaetaceae bacterium UBA1306
TCGATCGCGGCGTTCATCGCCAGGATGCTGGTCTGGGACGCTATCCCCGAGATCGCCTCGTTGGCCTCGAGCAGGGCCCGCGACCTTTCCGTGATCTGGGAGATACGCTCGCGGGCCCCGTCCTGCGTGAACTTTCCCTCCTCGGCCGCCGAGGCGAGGGACTCGTACTCGCCTGCCATCTTCCCGATGGAGGCGGACACGGAGGCTATGGTCCCCACCATCTCCTCGATCGAGGCCGAGGCCTCGGAGACGCTCGAGGCCTGCTCGGCTATGAC
>DBTW01000062.1 GCA_002307245.1 Spirochaetaceae bacterium UBA1306
CACCGCCTCCTGCAGAAGGACATCGAGTTCAAGGACCTCGGGCTCCTCGTGGTCGACGAGGAGCAGCGCTTCGGGGTCAAGGACAAGGAGCGGCTCAAGGAGATCAAGGCCAGCGTCGACTGCCTCACCCTCACCGCAACGCCCATTCCCCGCACCCTGCACATGTCCCTGCTGAAGATCCGCGACATGTCGGTACTCAACACCCCGCCGGTCAACCGCCATCCCATCGAGACCGTGGTCGAGGAATTCAACCCCGAGCTCGTCGCGAAGGCGATCCGGGGGGAGATCGAGAGGGGAGGCCAGGTCTTCTACCTGCATAACCGCATCGAGAGCCTCCAGGAGATCCAGGCCTTCCTACAGGCCACGGTGCCCGAGGTCCTCGTGGAGACGGCGCATGGCCAGATGGACTCGAGCGAGCTCGAGGACATCATGCACCGCTTCATCCACGGGGGCTTCCAGGTCCTCGTCTCGACGACGATCATCGAGAACGGCATCGACATACCCAACGTCAACACGATCATCATCGACCGCGCCGATATGTACGGCATCTCCCAGCTCTACCAGCTGCGGGGCCGCGTCGGCCGCTCCGACCGCGTCGCCTACGCCTACCTCTTCTACCCGGACAAGCGCGCCCTCTCGGAGCTCGCGATGAAGCGCCTGCAGGTCATCTCGGACTTTACCGAGCTGGGATCGGGCTTCAAGATCGCGATGAAGGACCTCGAGGTCCGGGGTGCGGGCAATCTCCTCGGCCGCGAGCAGTCCGGCGACATCTACGCGGTGGGCTTCGACCTCTACCTGAAGCTCCTGGACGACGCCGTCCAGCGCCTCTCCGACTCGGGCTACCAGGCCGAGGAGGACACCTACCTCGAGCTCGAGTACGCCGGCTACATACCTGACGAGTACGTGAGCCTCCCCACGATGAAGATGGAGGTCTACAAGAAGATCGCCTCCATCATGAGCCAGGCCGACCTGGACACCCTCTACCAGGAGCTCATCGACCGCTTCGGGCCCCTGCCTGAAGAGGTGCAGAGCCTGCTCTCCCTGGCCGAGATCCGCGTCATCTGCAAGCGCCTCTCCATCTCAAGCCTCAAGGAGCATGGGGGCACGGTCACGGCCGAGTTCTCCAAGGTGGCGAAGGTCTCCGTGGAGCGCCTCCTCAGGCTCATACGCGAGAGCGGCGGCAGGGTCAAGCTCGATCCTCATAGACCCAATGTCCTCATGATCAAGACCGGGAACATAGGCCTGCGCGAGAAGAGCGAATTCATCAGAGAAAGGCTCGCCTCACTGCTGACCTAGGCGATCCTTTGCCGGAGCGCACGGCATCGCTCCTAAACTGAAAAAGCGCGTCGGGACAGTGGCATTCCGGGCGCGGCTGCAATATCATTTACGGCTCGAGGGTATGGAGGCGGCATGGTTCGACGTATAGGCGACTTCCTGGTGGAGATCGGGGCGATGAACGAGCTTCAGGTGGAAGAGGTCCTGCGAGCGCAACGAGAGGACGAGGAGCCGAGGATGTTCGGGGAAATCGCCATCGAGCTAGGCTTCATCGACGATGCCGCCTTGCGCAGGTACGTCGAGGCGGGCGCTTCGGGGGGGAACGCGCCATGAGCACAGCGCCCTTGCGTATACTATGCTCCCACAGCCTGCCCGAGAACCGCCTGAACATCCACCCCAACGAGGGCGCGGATATTGGACTCATGATGACGCGCTATGCGGCGGAGTCGGTCGACGGCACGCCCTTCGATATACACCTCCTTAACGAATGCCCCAAGGAGAGCCTCGAGCTGTCCTCCAAGATGTGGGACAAGCTGGGCAGGCCTGCGAAAGTGATCCTATCCCTAGAGAACGGAAAGCTGGGAATCGAGAAGGCTTGATCCGGCAGGCTCCTAGGCCTTCTTGGCGGCCATGCGCGAGGCGAAGAGGTAGTCCGAGACGAGATCGCAGAGCTCCGGGGAGAAGCCGAGCGAGGCCCTGATGCGCTGGACGCCGGTGGGCAGGCGCGAGGATACCTCGATCCTGCCCTGTACGGAAAAACGGAATTTCTGGAAATACAGGGTGAAGGACACTTGAGTCCCCGGCGCGAAATCGGGCGATCGCAGGGGCATGAGGAACTCCAGCCGATTCACCGCGAGGGAGAAAAGGGCCAGCTTGTATTGCTCGGTTCCCGAGGCCATAACCGCGTAATTATTATAGCCCAGATGCCGCGAGCTCTCGGGGTTGACAGGAACGACCTTGTCCTTGAAGTCTTCCCACTGGACCTTGAGCCTGTCCAGGCCGAGGAGGTGCTCGCCCAGGAGCTCGGCGAGGGCCGGCGGTATGGGCTTGAAATCGCAGACGATGAGGCCGACTCGGTCGCGGCCCTTCATGAGGCCGACGGTGGAGATCTGGCAACGGCAAAAGACCTTTTCCGGCTCCTTGGCCGTGGGGCGCTGGACGGTGAGGGTCAGCGCCGCGAGGGCGCCCACGAAGCGCTGGAAAAATACGATCTCGTCCTTCGTGAAGGATCCGATGAGGATGGCTTTCGACATGGTGAGCTGATAGGGAACGCAGGCTAGGGTATAAGTATCGACCTTGAGGCTGGTCTGGGATTGGATGATACCCGTGGAATGCAGCACGAAGGGACTGAAGGAAACAACAGCGTCCTTATACTGCTCCGCGTAGCTCAAGGTTTCGATTTTTTGCATATCCTCTCAACTATGCCCGCGGCGGGGCGATCGGTCAAGGCCGCGATCGAGCCTGTGCGCAGAATCGCCCCAAGCTCGAGTGGCGGATCCCGTAGCGGCGCGATCGCCCGCGAGGAACACGGCCGGTACCTTGCCGGGCCTCCAGGGCTCGACCCTCCAGGCGTCTATGGTCCTCGATACGATGCGCTCCTCGGGCGAGAGCAGGGAGGCCGCGACGCAGAGCCGGGTAGCAGCGGAAAGGACCGTGACGCAGTCATCGAGGAGGCGGTCGTTCCGATAGGGCGTCTCGATGAATAAACGCGTCGCGCCATCAGCCTTTATGCCGCGGTCGATTGCGGCCAGGGCCGACCTGCGTCCGCTCGGGTCCTGGGGCAGGTAGCCGAGGAAGCTGAAGCGCTGGCCGTCCAGGCCCGAGGCCGCCAGGGCGAGCAGCAGCGAGGAGGGTCCCACCAAGGGAACTACGGCGATGCCCGAGTCGTGGGCGAGGGAGACGAGGGCAGCTCCCGGGTCGGCCACGCAGGGCATGCCGGCTTCTGAGATAAGGCCGAGGTCCTCACCCCCCAAGAGGGGCGCGAGGAGGGCCGGCAGCGCCTCGGGAGGCGTATGCTCGTCTAGAATCTCCATCGAAACCTTCGAAGCCTCCTCCTTATCGAGGACCTTCGAGAGCAGGCGCCAAGCCGCCTTCTCGCCCTCGACCACGAAATGGCGGAGCGCGCGCGTCGACGCGAGGGCGGCGGCGGGGAGGCAGGCCTCGGGCGCCGAGCCCGGGTCGAGGAGGTTGGGGATCAGGTAGAGACGGCCGGGCTTAGTCTGCATGCCTACCTCGAGAGCAATCCGAGGGCCCCGTCGACGAGGGCTCCGAACTGCAGGGAGAGATTGTCGCCGAACTCCGAGGCGAGACCCCTGTACTCGCTCGCGATGGACGATGACTCGCGCGGGGATAGGGGCAGGGACCTGCCGATCAACGAGGACTCGAGGGCCTGGGAGCGCAGGGCAGACTCGCCGGCGAAGGCGATCCTGACCTCGACAAGGATGCCTTTCTCGGCCCTCGCGCTGAAGGCGAAAACGGCCGTCTCGGGAGCCGGGTAGTCGGAGAGCCCGACCTTGCGGAGGAGCCACGCATCCCAGCGCTCGATGGGCACTCGGACGCGGGTGAGGAGGGCGCCCTCGGGGAAAGCTGGCCTGCCGTCCGCCCCGACGAGGCGGTTGACGTTCATCCACGTGGCGCCACCCTGGTCGCGGAGCTCTATAAGGGCGTCGAGGCAGGCGAGGGCGGGCCAGGAGTCCATGAAGCGGGACCTGGAGGCCAGGTTCCCGCCGATGGTCGCCAGGTTACGTATGGTCGGGCTGGCCACGCCTCGGATGGCCTCGGCCAGGAGTGGCGGTAAGGCCGCCTCCCCGAGCTCGAGTATTTCGGAGAGGGTGACGGCTGCGCCGATCTCGAGAAATCGCTCGGTCAGGCCCGCCCGGCGCAGCTCCGGCAGGTCCCGGACGTAGATGAGCTCCGCCGGGAGCTCGAGGCCGCGGCTGGCCTGCTCGCGCAGGATATCGGTACCGCCCGCGTAGACGAGGGTACCGGGCCTTTTGCGGAGGATGTCGAGGGCCTCGGTCAGGTCCTTGGGGAAGTGGACGTCACTGACCAGCACGGCGGTAGAGCCTCCTGGCCCTTCGGTCGGACGCGGCCAGGACGGCCTTGACGATGGCGTCGGGATCGGTGCAGCGGCAGGGAGCCGAGGACATCTGCTCAAGGATCTCTCGGGGCGTCGGCCTGGGCCTGCGCTCGAGGAGGGCTCCCGCGGCCATGATCTTGGATTCCTCGCAGAAGCCGCAGGTGGAGACTCCGGCGTCGGCGAAGCCCGCCTTGACGTCGGCGTAATCCTCGGTCTGGGCGTAGCCCTCGATGGTGACGACCTCCTTACCCCTGGCGGCGAAGGCGGGGATTATGCAGGAGGGGACGAGTCGGCCGTCGAGAAACACGAGGCAGCGCCCGCAGCGCCCGCAGCGGCAATCCGATCGCAGGCCGATCAGATGGAAGGTGTCGCGGAGGAGGTCGGCCAGGCGGTCGACCGAGCGGACCTTGGCGCTCACGTCCTCGCCGTTCAGGATGAGGGAGATGGTCATGGGGTCTCCAGCGCGCCGAAGATCCGCGCGTATGGGACGGGCAGGCAGGAGAAGCTCGAGTCGGCGGCCTGGGACAGGGCCGACAGGAAGGCGGCGGGCACGGTGTCGAATGGCAGCTCGCCTATGCCCTTGACGGGGGCGCGGCGGCCCTGCGGCAGGAAGGCGATGGAGATGGGAGGCAGGGCTTGGAGGGGCAGGAGCCCGTAGCGGAAGTAGGCGGAGCCCGGGGCGGCTGCCTCGGAAGGGGAGAAGCGCTCGCAGAGGCAGGCTCCGAGGGCGTCGGCCACGCCCGATCGCAGCGAAGCCGCCGCCCTCTCGGGGGAGACCACCTGGCCGCCGTCGACGCAGAGCCAGATGCCCAGGGGCTTTGGCTCCATCGTCCAGGAATCGAGCTCGACCTCGACCACCGCACCTGCCCAGGCCGCCGTGTCGAAGGGCGATCCCGAGACCTGGCCGCCCTCCCACTTGATGGGTTTGGGTACGCGGTAGACCGACCGCGCCGTGAGGGGCAGGGGATCGCGGAAGCGACGCTTCTGCACGGCCTCGCAGGCCCGGACGACGAGGCGGTTGATCACTGAGACGTTGCGCGACAGCGTGCTGGGACCCGAGTCGGGCACTTGGTCGGTGTCGGGCACGGCGATCGATACGCTCTCGATCTCGACGCCGAGGATCTGGGCGGCGCTCTGGCGCCACACGTCCATCACCAGGCCCGCCCCGCCGGCCGCGCTCGTGAGGATGCGGACCTTCAGGTCCTTGTCGAGGGTGGCCTCGACCGTATAGGAGTTGGAAGCGTCTCCGGAGAGGAATGGCCCGGCCCCCTGGTAGGCGAAGGAGAGGCCGATGCCGCGCAGGGGGCCGTCGGAACGGCCCGAGCGCCGCTTGCGCACGAGCTCGTAGCAGGCGTACTTCCGGCGGTAGTCGCTCGCTGCGGCGAGGGAGGACAGGATGGCCTCGTAGGGGACCTCCTCGCCCATGGGCTCGCCCGTGAGGAGGGGGGAGCCCTTGCGCAGCACGTTACGCGACTTCCAGTCGGCCGGGTCCTCTCCCGCGGCGGCGGCCATGCGGTTTGCGTGGGCCTCCACGGCGAACAGGGAGTGCGAGGCGCCGAGGCCCCCGAAGGCCCCCGCGGGGAGGGTGTTCGTGACCACTGCGTAGCCCTCGACCCTGAGGTTCGGGCAGGCGTAGGCGCCGGTGCAGGCGAGGACGGCCTGGCTCACGATCTCCTCGGCCAGGGGCCCGTAGGCGCCGACGTTGATGGCGATGCGGACGTCCATAGCCGAGAGCAGCCCGGAGGATCCCAGGGCCGCGCGGACGTTTACCGAGCTCCTGGCGCGCTTGGGCGAGAAGCGGAAGTCCTCCTCGCGGGTGAGGACGATCTTCGCGGGGCGGCCGCAGGCGATCGAGGCGATCGCGGCGTGGCAGGCCAGCAGGGATGGGTACCAAAGCTTACCGTCGAGGTGGACGCCCAGGCGCGTGGGCCTGACGGAAACCTCCTCGGCTCGGCAGCCGAGGGCGAGGGCCACGGAATCGCGGACGTGATAGGGCCATTGAGTCGCGCTCCATACCGCGATCTTGTCGTAGTCGTAAGCCGCCGCCGCGCCTTGCGGCTCGCTGTAATAATGCTCGATGGCGCCGCTCGTGTAGCTTTCCTCGAAGACGGAAGCGGCGATCGAGAAGGCCAGGTCGGGGTCGCCCACGACTGCCACGCGCTTCACCGCTACCTGGTCCGAGGAGAAGCTCTCCCAATTCAGGTAGGGCTCCTCCTCGTCGCAAGTGACCTTCGTGGCCGCGGCCAGCTCCTCGAGGAGGACGGGATCGGGGCCCGCGATGAGCGCGACGGGCTCGCCGGCGTAGGAAACCTTGTCGTGGGCGAGGATGGGGACCTCGGCGCCGAAGGACTGGATGCGGTTGCGCCCCGGGATGTCGGCGGGGAGGATGGACCGGTATCCTGCCGGTAGGCGGGGGAAGCGGATGGAGCGGATGGAGCCTCGGGCCGAGGGGGAACGGACGGTGGCGACGTAGACCATGCCCTCGGCCTGGAAGTCGCCGACCGCTGCCGCTGAGGACTCCGACCGCTCTCGGCGGTTGGGGCTCAGGATGCGGCCCCTTGCGCCACGTCGAGGACGGCCTCGATCACTCGGTCGACCTGCCGTTCCGTCATGCCCTGCCAGATGGGCAATGAGATGCTGCGCGAGAATTTCCCGTAGGCCTCGGGCAGGCAATCCGGCTTGAGGGAATAGCGCTTGGCCCAGTAACTCATCGTGTGGATGGGGATGAAATGCACGGAGACGCCGATGCCCGCGGCCTGCAGGCGGTCGGCGAATTCGTCGCGGCCGATGGCGAGGGCTTCGGGACGGATGCGCAGGCTGAAGAGGTGCCAGGTGTGGGCGGGATGCGAGGGCGGGTTCTCGAGGCGCGGATCGCCCTCGAAGGCCTCGAGGTAGCGCCGGGCTATTGCGCGGCGCTGACCGAGGAAGAGCTCGGCCTTCTTGAGCTGCTCGCGCCCTACCGCCGCCAGCAGGTCGGGGAGGTTGTACTTGAAGCCGGCCTCCACCACGTCGTAGCGCCAGGAGGCGTCCTTGGAGGTATAGCGGTCCCAAGCGGCGCGATCGAAGCCGTGGAGCCGCATCGTCTCCATGCGCTTGACCGCGCGGGCGTCGCGGGCGACTACCATGCCGCCCTCGCCGGTGGTGATGGTCTTGGTCGCGTAGAACGAATAGAAGCCCGCGTCGCCCAGGGTGCCGGCAAAGCCCTCGGGCAGCTTGAGGGGGAAGCCGTGGGCGCAGTCCTCGACTACTGCGACGCCTCGCCTGCGCGCGATCTCGAGGATCTCGCGCATCTTGCAGGGCATGCCCCCGACGTGGGTGGGGATGACGGCACGGATCGTCGGGTCCCCGGCCAGGAGCTCGTCGAGCCGCTCGGGATCGATGTTGTAGTCGTCCTTCGAGATGTCGCAGAAGGCCGCCTCGGCCCCGAGGTGCCGGATAACGGCCGCGTCGCTGGCGAAGGTATAGCTGCTCGTCGCCACCTTCGCGCCCGGGCCTATGCCGAGGGCCTCGAGGGCCAGATGGAGCCCGGAGGTCGCGGAGTTGACCGCGAGGGCGCGGCGGGCGCCCACGTAGGCGGCGAACTCCTCCTCGAAGGCGCGCGCGACCTTGCCGGTAGTGAGCCAGCCGGAGCGCAGGACCTGGAGCACGGCGGCCTCTTCCTCGATGCCGATGGACGGCCGCGCGAAGGCGATGAAGTCAGAATTCTGGTTCATTCTCGGGAACGATAAGCGTAGGAACGAACTTTTTCAAGACGGCGCGGAGCGTGCGGCGGTTCCGATAGTCCTTCTCGCGACCTCCGGTGAGGACGCAATAGGGCTCGAGGGCCGCCAGTGACTCCGCCAGGGCGGCCGCGAAGGCGGGGCTGCCGGATCGGGGCTCGGGGCCGCCGGAGCGCGCCTCGAGCTGATTGATGCGCGGATATTCCGTGGGCACGAGAACCTCGTCGGGGGAATAGAGCCTCTCCTCGACGCGCTCGCCCGGGCGGAGTCCGATGTAGTCGATCTTTATGTCCCTGCCGGGTTCGTAGCCGTAGAAGCGGATCATCTGCTCGGCGAGGTCCCTGATCCGCACCGGCTCGCCCATGTCGAGTAGATAGGTCCGGCCCGATCGGCCGACGCCGCCCGTCTTGAGGACGAGGGAGCATGCCTCGGGGATGGTCATGAAGTAGCGGCTGGCCTCGGGATGGGTCACGGTGACCGGGCCGCCCTTCTCGATCTGCCTTTGGAAGAGGGGGACTATGGAGCCGCGCGAGCCGAGGACGTTGCCGAAGCGGACGACCATGAACTCGCGCCCGGGGGCCGCGCGGGAGGCCGCGTCGACGACGATGCGCTCCGCGAAGAGCTTGGTCGCGCCGTAGGTCGAGACGGGGTCCACGGCCTTGTCGGTCGAGATGAGCACGAATCGCCTGACGCCGGCCGAGAGGGCCGCCTCGACGAGGTTCCTCGTGCCGAGGATGTTGTTGTGGACGGCTGCTACGGGGTTCTCCT
Organism: Spirochaetaceae bacterium UBA1306; assembly: GCA_002307245.1. GTDB lineage: Bacteria > Spirochaetota > Spirochaetia > Treponematales > Rectinemataceae > UBA1306. The sequence goes on from DBTW01000062.1 coordinate 8,842, forward strand.
CGGTCATGGGAACGTGCTTGTAGGCCGCCGCGTGGAATATCGCGTCGGCCTTGAGCCTACCGAGGATGAAGCGCATATAATCGGCGTCCTTGAGGTCCCCGATGAGGGGAACGATCGAGGTCCTCTCGCCGACGCCCTCCTCTCGGAGCAGACGGAGCTCCCGGTCGATCTGGTAGATGGAATTCTCGCCGTGGCCGAAGAGGTAGAGCCGCGCGACGCCGGCAGAGAGGAGCTGACGGCCGAGCTCCGAGCCGATGGAGCCGCCGGCCCCAGTGATGAGGACTCGCTTGCCGCGGAGATAGGAGAGGCTCTCCTTGAGTCCGATAGCGACGGGGCTTCGTCCGAGAAGGTCTTGGCTCTCGATCTCGCGCGCCTGGATCAGGTGGGCGTCGCCCTCGACGATCTGCGCGATGCCGGGGACAATGCGTATGCGCACGAAGCCCGCGCGCTTGAGCATGAAGTAGAGCTCGCGGAGGAATTCCTTGCTGGCGCTCGGGATGGCGATGATGGCCTCGTCGGCCGGCGTGCGCCTGAGGAGGTTCACGACGTCGCGGATGGGGCCGAGTATCGGAATGCCCTCGATCTTGCCGCCTATCTTGGCCGCGTCGTCGTCCAGGAAGGCCACGACCGTGCCGAAGACCGACTTTTCGCGTATCTCCCGGGCTATCGCCCTGCCCGCGAAGCCGGCACCGATGATATAGATCCTGCCGCCGTCATGATCCGGGTTCCTCATGGACATCGCCGCCTCCGCTCTTGACCCGCTCCACGACCTCGAAACCGAGGTCGATCGGGAATTGGGACTCGTACATGTCCAGGATGACGCGCGCCCTTCCCTTGCGGCGGTCCACCTTGGTTATACGGCCTTCCAAGCCCTTGAGCGGCCCTTCGAGGACGACGATCCTGTCGTTCTCATCGAAGGTCACCTTCGATGTATCGGCGAATTCCCCGAGCGATATGAAGTGTCTTAGCAAGGCGAGGTCCCGATCGTTGAGCGGGGAGGGGCGGGCGCTCTCCCGGAGGTAGCGTATGAAGCCGGGCGTGCGGCGGATCGCCCAGAAGACGTCGAGCTCGGAGAGCAGGTCTTCCGACTGCAAGAACACGTAGCCGCGGAAGACGGGGCTCAGCACTTTCTTGTTCACGCCCCTTTTGCGAATCGTCAGGAGCTTCTTCGGGACGATGATCCGGTCCCCGACGAGGGGGCGGAGGCGGCGGGAGAAATCGTCCTCCGAGTTGGTCAATACGTGCATTGCGTAGTACTGCATGGCGGGACGAGGGATATTAGCACGGTGGGGAGCCTAATGGAAGGAGCTAAGGTAGGCGCCGGGAATTACCGATAGACAAGAGGTGAAAGAAGGCAGGTCCAGATGGTAAAGCTCTCCTGGCTCGGCAAGGCCGGATTGGTCATCGTCCTCTCGCTCGCCGCGGCGAGCGCGGGAGCCCTCACGATCGGCGTCGCGCCGGCCGAGGACTCAGCCTATGGCCCGCCCCCGGAGGGCCCCGGCTCCCCCGTCGGCTACCTGGTGAGCGGCTGCATGAACGCCGTTTTCGACGCCGGCCATATAGCTACGGACTCGCCCGTGGTCCTCGTCCCGATCGAGGCCTGGGGCAAGGGCGATTACGGGCTCGTCACGGCGAAGGAGGGCCTCGTGGATTGCGTCATAGCCCTCTACGCCTCTTGGACGCCATCGTCACTGCATAAGGACGCCCTCCTCCTGGAGTCGGTCGCCTATCGCCTCGTGCGAGTGCAGGACGGGGAGCTCCTGGCCGAGGGCCGTGTGGATGGAACGCCCGACTCTGAGGACGCCTCTACCCATCCCCAGAGGAGCGCCTCGCGGGCGGGGGGCGAAATCGGCCAGCGCTGCCTCGAGAAGATCAAGGCGATTTATATGGGAGGGAAACGATGAAGAAAGCCATTACCCTCGCAGGCTTGCTGTTCCTCGCCTCGATCGGCGTCGGGGCGGCCGTTTGGGACGGCAGCGCAGTGGCCGGCGGCTCGGGGGACTTCCCCGGGGAAGGCCTGTACGGCGCCTGCAATTCTTTCCCGCGCGACACCTCCGTGACGATCACCAACCTCGAGAACGGCAAGACCGTAACCGTGACCATAACGCAGAACGTGGATAACCCGGGCGTTTTTATCGCTCTCTCGCCCAAGGCCGCGGTCGAGCTCGGGATGCGCGCGGGAGCTTCGGCCAGGATCCGCGCCGTCGCCCTGATCGCCTCCCAGGCCGAGACGAGCTTGCCTCCAGCCCGCGCCGGGGAGACCGCCGATCCAGATTTTAATCCCAAGGTCTACGTCGATCGCGAGAAGGCGGCCGTGGCGGCTGCTGCGGCGGCCGCACCCGTAATCGTAAACGTACCCGCAGCCCAGGAAGTCGCTGCACCTGCCCTCGCCGCCACGAGTCCTGAGATTCTTCCTACGGCCAAGCCCAGCGCCGTAAAATCGGAGGCCAAGCCCGAGACCGCGGAGATCATCGCGAAGACGAGCGAGCCCAAGAAGAGTCCTTCGAGCTCCCTTCCTACACTGAGCGAACCCAAGGCAGCGGTGCCGGCAAAGGTCGCGGAGCCGGCCAAAGTCGCGGAGACGGCCAAGCCCATAGCCCCGGCGGTGCTAGCGCAAGCTCTTCCCGTCGCCAAGACTCTCTCCAAGCCGACGGCCGACGCGCTTCCTTTGCCCGAGGCCACGCCGACCTTTCCCGGATCGCCCCGCCCCTCGCCGCAATCGGTAAAGCTTCCAACTCCTGATTTACCGCTCATCCCCTCCAGCCCCGTCCCCACCGCTCGGGGCGGTTACCTGACGCAGGCGCCTGAGATCATCGGCGGAACCAGCGTCCGGCCCCGCAAGGCGCAGCCCCAGAAACTGTCGATGCTCGAGCCGGGATTTCCGCAGGCGAAGGCCGCATCTCAGCCGAAGGCTCCCGATAAGGCCAGCGTCAGCGCCCTCGCTCGCCCGGGTAGGACTTCGTCAGTCCCGGCCATTTCTCTCGCCGAGCCCAAGCTGGAATTCGCGCCCGAAGGACTTCCCGAAGCCTTGCTCTCGCGCATAACTTCCCCCAAGGCCATAGCATTCGAGCCCAAGCTGGCCGAGGCTAAGGCGCCCGAAATCGCTAAGAAGCCTGGCATTGAGGCGATAGCCTTAGAGAAACCGAGCTATGCCGAGGCAGTAAAGGCCGCGTCCCTGGCCGAAGCCTCCCCGATCCAGCCCTCGGATGCCTACTCCGGCATGAAGCCCGACAGGGCAAATGGCGAAAGCTCTGTGGCGGACTTGGCCGAGGCGGAGCTTCCCGGCTCGCCCGAAGCGCTTGCCGCCGCCAAGCCCGACAGGACCGCGTCCGGTGACAGCGCCATGGCGCTTGACGAAGCCGGATTGCCGGGTTCCCCCGATGCCTTGGCCGGCAGGATAAAAGCTTCTGGCGGCGATGAGCTCGCCGAGCTGCAAGTCCCCGATGTCGTCAATCCCAGCGAAAGCATCGTCGCCGGAAATCCTGCCAAGGCCGGATCGGAACTAGCCATGGGTTCCATGGACGAGCCCACGGCCGTATCTCCCGCTGCCACGGGCTCAGGCCCCCTGGCCTTTGCAGACTCGAGGAAGGGGCCCGCTGCATCCTCCTTGGGCGCCCTCGAGGATCCGAGCGTCCCTTCCCCGACCGAGAGCCTCGGCACGGATAAGCCTTACACAGTCGAGCCTGGCCAAGCCCTAGCCGAGTTGGCTGAGCCAGAAACCGGAAAAAGGAATACTGGGTTAGCGGAGAACGAGGGAAGCGCCTCAGCGCTGAGTTCCGAGAAGCCTGCGAAGGCGACCTACGGAAGCTCTCCCGACCTGGTCTCGCCCGATATACCGAATCCGTCCGAGAGCATAGCCGCCGAGAAGCCGCTTCTAGCCGGCCCCGGCGATATGACTGTAGCTCTGGAACCGGCCGAGCCCCGTCCGCCACTCGCCGAAACGGCGAAGACTGCGACGCCTACTGCGGCGCCGGCCTTAGTGCCAGCCGAGATGAAGAAGCCTGAAGCTCCCGCCGTCGTCGCGACCATTCAGGGCCCGAGCCCTTCGGGCGCTGCCCAGGCTCCTGCCTCGATCCCGATGCTAAAGGGACTAAGCAAGGGGTCCTTCTACGTCCAAATAGGCGTGTACGGTACGAACGAGGCTCTGAAAGCAGCCGTGGCCGGCTTCGCCTCGACCTATCCCCTGGCCATCGAGAGCATGACCGCAAAGAAGGGCGGCACGGCCTATAGACTCTTCGTCGGTCCCTTAAGCCGCGACGAGAGCGGGGTTGTCCTGATGCGGATGAGGGCTCTCGGGTTCAAGGACGCTTACGTTCGCCAAGGAACTTGAAGCTCGGCCCATACAGGGGTACTCAAGTCAGGAGTTCGTTATAAGGCTCCGGCCATCTGGGCCTCGAGGCGAGCGAGATCATTTCTCCGGAGACGGAGCGGAATGAGAGACCGGAACAATGGAGGGCCTGATTCGGCAATACGAGCCGCTTCAGGTCCTCTTTCGTCGTTCGTCCCGCGATGAATCGGAGGAAGATGCCTTCATCAACGCCATAGAGCTTGTCGCCCATGATGGGGAAGCCCAGCGCGAGGAGGCTAGCTCGAAGTTGATGGGTCCTGCCCGTCTTCGGATGGCAGCGTACGAGGCTCACTGGGCCAAGTTCGAAGTCCGCGCATGCCAGCAGTTCGAAGGAAGAGCTGCATCGTTCCGGCTTCGGTTCGTCGATCAGCTCCTGCGCCTTGATGAATCGCCTCTTCTTGCGCACTGCGCTCTCGGTATCATTGACCAGGAAGCCTTCGGCCTCGACGCCCGCGGGAAAGCGCCCCTGTGTCATGGCGAGGTAGCTCTTGACGATCGATCCCGAAGCCATGGCGGCGTGGGCGACGCAGGCGGCCTTGGCGCTTTTGGCCAGGAGAACGAGACCGCTGGTCTCTCGATCGAGCCGCGTAATGATCCTAAGATCGCTTGAGCCCTTCGAGAGCAGGCGCAGAAGCGTATGCTCGAAATACCTGCCTCCCGGATGGCAGGGGAGGTTGCCGCTCTTTTCCGCGACCAGGAAATCCTCGTCCTCCCAGACCGGATCGACCCGAGAGTCCACGGGCGGTTCCTCGAGGGGGGGAGGCGCGAAGGCGACAAGCTCCCCTTCGCGGAGCACGCGATCGGCGCCTTCGGTTCGACCCTGGACCTCGACGCGGCCCTCGTCGATCATCCTACGCCATTCCTCGAGACTCAAGTACGTGAAGCGCGCCGAGATCCAGTCGAGGAGCCTCGAGCCCTCGTCGATCCCGGCGGCAATTGTGAAGGGCTTCCTCTGCATGCGCTTGGTCATAGTAGTATAGGGACCATGCTCCTGATCTACCCCCCGGTCGCGCGAAGCGTCGAGGCGCCCCTCGGCATCGCTCGGATAGCTTCGTTTCTCCGAGGCGCAGGACGGAAAGTCGAATGTCTGGACCTCTGCGCCGAGGGAATGGCTTACTTGCTCGAAATGCAACTGAAGGCCGATAAGGACGACACCTGGACAAGGGGAGCCCTCGCGAGGCGCGAGCGATCCATAGCCGCCTTGCGCGATCCTTCGTGCTATTCCAATCCTTCCCGCTACACAAGGGCCGTAGGCGATTTGGGACGGGCCCTCAAGGTCGCCTCGAAGGCCGCGGGCGCGGAGGTTTCGCTGACGGACTATAGGGATTCCGAGCGCTCGCCCCTTCGCAAGGCGGACTTACAGGCTTCGGCGCGCGACTTCGAGTCGAATGTCTTCTTCCCGTTATTCGAAGGCCGACTCTTTCCATTGGCCGAGGCGGAGGCCGCGTCGGCGTCGGATAGGTGGATCGGCGTCTCGATATGTTATTTGAGCCAGGCCCTATGCGCCTTTGCGCTTATCGGCTACCTAAGATCGAGCTTCCCCGGTATCCGCATCGCGATAGGTGGCGGACTCGTGAGCTCTTGGGTGTCTACCGGTGTCGTGGACGCTCGCGAGGATTTCAACGGCCTCGTCGACGCGGTGCTCGCGGGTCCCGGCGAGGAGGCGTTCGGGGCCCTCCTCGGAATCGACGGGGGCTCGCGCGCCTTCGGCCTTGATCTCGGAGACTTCGACGAAAAGCTCTATTTGTCTCCTCTCAGGATCGTCCCCTACAACTTCTCCTTCGGATGCCCCTGGAAGCGCTGTCGCTTCTGCCCGGAGCGCGCCGAGGACATGCCCTATCGGGGCGTCCCCGCGAGGATGGCGACGCTCGAGCTCCAAAGGCTCGTCCGCGAATACTCCCCCGGCTTGCTCCACTTCTCCGACAGCGAAGTCTCGCCCCTCTACTTGCGCGAGCTGGCGACGAATACCCCCGGCGCCCCATGGTACGGTTTCGCGCGTTTCTCTCGCGCCCTATTGGACCCTTCCTTCTGCGAAGCCTTGTCGGCTTCGGGCTGCGTCATGCTCCAGCTCGGTCTCGAGTCGGCCGACCAGAAAGTCCTCGACGCTATGGGCAAGGGGACGAGGGTGGAGGAGATTTCGGCCATCCTGGGCAACCTTAAGGCGGCCTCGATAGGCTGCTATGTCTATGTCCTTTTCGGCACGCCTTCGGAAGATCGTGTCGCCGCCTTGCGTACGAGGGATTTCCTCTCCGAGCGGTCCGACGAGATCGATTTCCTCAATGTCGCGCTATTCAACCTGCCGGCCGCCAGCGAAGAAGCCGCGGGGCTCGAGACCTTTTCGTTTTACGAGGGAGAGCTTTCGCTGTACCGCGATTTCCGCCATCCGAAAGCTTGGGATAGGAAAGCCCTTCGGGCCTTCATCAAGGATGAACTGGAAGGCGATCCGGCGATCCGCTCAATAATCGCGAGGACGCCCAGAGTCTTCAGCTCCAGCCACGCCCCCTTCCTGCTTGATTTGCGGCTCTTTCCTTGACAGTCCCCCGCGCTCGCCTAGACTTGACGCTGGGGGAGAAATGGACTTGGTGAAATTCCTCGCTCCAGAAATCGTGTTCGGATCGGGTGCAAGGCTTCTGGCGGGGCGCTATCTCAAGAACCTAGGCTCTCGGAAGGCCCTCGTCGTGAGCGATCCCGTGCTAGAAAGCCTCGGATGGACCTCTTCTGTCACCAAGACGCTGGAGGAGGAAGGCATCGCCTATGTGACCTTCCTAGACGTGCACGCGAATCCCCGGGACGAGGACTCGGTTCGCGGCGCCAGCCTCTACGCGACCGAGTCCTGCGACGCTATCATCTCGGTCGGAGGGGGCAGCCCGACCGATTGCGCCAAGGGCATCGGCATACTAAGCGCCAATCCAGGGTCCTTGAGCGCATACGAGGGCATAGATCGGATACCGAGGCCGGGGCCGCCCCTCGTCTGCGTCCCTTCCACTTCAGGCGCCTCGGCCGACGTCTCCCAATTCGCGATCATCCGGGAGATGTCCGGGCTAAGGAAGATGGCCATAGTCTCCCGCATGCTCGTCCCAGACGTCGCCCTCGTCGACCCGGACGTGACTTCGACGATGGGTCCCGAGCTGACGGCGGCCGTGGGCATAGACGCCCTGGTCCATGCCTTGGAGGCCTACGTCTCCAACGCGTCCTCGCCTATCACCGACATACACGCCCTCGCTGCGATGCGCATCATCCCCGCGGCCCTGCCCCGGGCCGTCTATTCTCCCGAGGACGCCGAGGCTCGCATGCTCATGTCGCTCGCAAGCATGGAGGCCGGGCTCGCCTTCTCCAACGCCATCCTGGGAGCCGTGCATGCCATGGCTCATGCCGTGGGGGGCCTGCGCGATTCGCCCCACGGCGAATGCAATGCGGTGCTTCTGCCCGAGGTTGTCAAGGCCAACTTCGCCAACGCTTCCGGGAAGTACCGGGAAGCGGCGAGCGCGATCGGCCTATCCGGCTTCAAGGGCGATCCGATCGACGGCGAGCGCATGGCGGAAGGGCTGCGCGAGCTCTTGGCCCCCTTGCCCATTGCGCATCGGCTGTCGAGCTTCGGAGTCGTCGGGGAGGACCTGCCGACCCTCGTCGCCCTGGCTCTCGCCGACCCCTGCATGATCACGAACCCGCGCGCGCTCACCGCCCCGGAGATAGAGGCTATATATGCCCGATGCCTCTAGGGACGGCAGCGGCTCGATCCGGGAGCTCCTCCTCGGCATGGGCGGTTCTTCGATGCGCAAGAGCTACTATCCCGAGCTGCGGAGCAAGTTGGACTCCCTCGAGCTCTTCCGCGAGCTCGTCGACCGGTCCTCCGACGCCATCATGCTCTTTTCCCTGCCCGAGGACCGGCTGATCTTCGCCAATCTCGCCGCCCGCGAGGCCTTCGGAATAGGGGAGGACGACAAGGGAGGGCAGGGCATTCGCGATCTGCTGAGCGCAGCCGCGCTGGCCGGTTACCCTAGCTGCCTGGACGGGGATGGGGATGGGGATGGGGATGGGGATGATAAGGGATGCCCGGCCTTCATCCAAGAGACGGAGGGCTCGCCGCATAGGCGCCGCTTCGAGGTGCTGGTGAACGACGTCGAAGTGACGGCAGGGCGCTATGCCATACTCGTCGCGCGGGACTCGACCGGAAGGCTCGAGATGGAGGAGCGCATACGGCGCAACCTCGCGGAGAAGGAAACCATGCTCCGCGAGATTCACCATCGGGTCAAGAACAATTTCCAGCTCATGAAGAGCATGCTCTCCCTCGAGGCTTCGGCGATAGCCGACGAAAAGGCGCGCTTGCCCCTCATCGATTCCGAGAACCGCATCATGTCGATGGCCGGAGTCCACGAGATGCTTTATCAGAGCGAGGATCTCGCAAAAATTCAGGCAGGCGCCTATTTCGGGGAGATCGTCACCAACGTCCGAATGAACTTCCTCCAGCTCTTTCCCGCCGTGGACATCAGCCTGTCCTGCGCCGAGCTCTCCTTGCCGCTCGAAACGGCCATGCCCTGCGGCCTCATCGTGAACGAGCTCCTCAGCAATTGCATCAAGCATGCCTTTCCGGAGGATTTCACGGAGCGTGAGGGGGGGAAGAGAGTCTCCGTGCTAATCGGCCCGCCGCGCGAGGGTCGATGCTCTATCGTGGTGCGCGACAACGGCATCGGCGTCGACGAATCGGGCATGAGGGCCAATGCGTCCACGGTGGGCCTCATGCTCGTCAATGCCCTGGCGTCGCAGCTGGGCGGAGAGGCTTCATGGCGCAGCGACGGAGGTACGGAGGCCCTCGTAAGCTTCCCCCTCGCCGACGAGGCCGGCGCAGAGCCTTGAGAGCCGGGCCTCGGCGTCGGCCGTGTCGGGGTCGGCTCCCGTAGCCTCGTACCCGGCTATCACCGGGAATATCCGGAAGCCACGCGCCTTGCCGCCATAGACGAGGAATTCGAGTATCCCGCTCTTCCAGGCCGCCGGAGGCTCCCTTTCGTCGGTGAAGACGAAATTGCCCAGCGAATAGGCTATGAGGGATCCCGACCGGGAGCTGCAGCCCTGGAGCAGGTGCGGATGGCTGCCGATCACGAGCGCGGCTCCTGCGTCGACGAAGCGGGCGTAGAGCTCCTTGGCCGCGCGGCTCGGGGCCTCGACGTACTCGCTGCCTCCGTGGGCTAGGACGACCACGAAGGCCCCGGAGGCGGCCGCCTCGCGGATCGAGGCCAGTGCGGCAGCCTCGTCCGCGAGGATGCCCGCGGACGAGGGGCCGGCGGCCGCGGCGGCGGTGGTGAAGCCGAGGCTTTCCTTCGGGAAGAAGGCATAGCCTACGAAGGCAGCTCGGGCGGCAGATCCGCCGGCCCCGATCGGGCCGATATCGAGGAAGCGGGCCGCCGCCGCCTCTGCTAGGCCGGAGCCCGCGCCGGCGAAAGGCATGCCGGCCGAGCGCAAGTCGCCCAAGGTATCGTCGAAAGCCTCAGGCCCATAGTCGAAGGCGTGGTTGTTGGCGAAGAGGAGGAGGTCTAAGCCCGCGCTGAGCATGGCTTCGGAGCTTCCGAGCGGCATCCTGAAATGGAAGCGCTTCTCGGGATTTGGCTCGCCCCGCGAGGAGACGGGCGATTCCAAATTGGCCACGGCGAGATCAGCGCCGCGCAGGCGATCGAGGGTCGATCGGCCGAAGAGCCGTACCAGCCCCTTTTCGCCGCCCAGGAGCTCGGGCCATTGGGCGGGGCCGACCTGCATGTCCCCGGCGGCCGCCAATATCGCGGGCGTACGATCCGAGGCCGCCGCTCGCGAGGCGGCGGCCTCGGCCCATTGGGACATGTCCCCGGGAATCCGGCCCTTGTCCGAGCGGCTCAAGCGGAGGCCGAGTCGATACGCGAAGGGATATCCTGGAGATCCGGGCCATCGTCCCTCGACCTCGAGGGCCCGGAGGGGCGGGGCGATCGACTCCAGCACGTCAAGGCCGAGTTCCCGCGCGGCCTGGGCCGTGACCGAATAGCGGCCGTCCTCGAGCCGGACCGCCGCGGCGCGGTAGGCGATTCCGCAGTCGTACGAGCCCTGCGGCGGGGCTTCCTGCGGCGAATACTCGGCCAGGGAGAGCGATATCGCGGCGTCGTCCGCGAGGGACCAATCCGGCGGCAAGGGCGAAGTCCTCAGCATCGCCTCGAGCCTCGGCTCGAGGCCGGCTTCGGCTGCGAGCCGCAACTGGCCTCCGCGGGCATGGCAGGAACCCAAGGCCGCGGCGAGTATCATCACGGAGGCCGCCCTCAGGCATGCGCTGGCGGGCTTCGCGGCGTCGCTTGATATCATGGGGCGAGCCTAGCTCGGGCATCCGGGCCGGGTCAATGAGTTTGACAGCCCGCGGCGGCGCGGCGTACTATGTCCGCGCGATGGCAACGAAAAAAGACGCGCGGATCGGCGAGCTCGAGAGCCTCATCAGACTGCACCAGGACCTCTATTACAATGGCCAGCCGGAGATCTCCGATGCCGATTTCGACGCGCTTTGGGACGAACTCGCCGAGCTGGACCCCGGGAATCCCATATTCGCGGCCGTAGGGTCCGACGGCGCCGAAGGATGGCCCAAGGCCCGGCATGTCATGCCCATGGGCAGCCAGGAGAAAGCCTCCGATCCCGAATCCTTCCTGGCCTGGTGCGCCAAGGTGGGCCATGCCGAGTATCTCGTCCAATACAAGCTGGACGGCGCCAGCCTCGAGCTGCAATACGAGGGCGGCGAACTCGCGAGGGCCGTGACGAGGGGCGACGGGGAAATCGGCGACGATATAAGCCCCAACGCGCGGCGCATGGGCGGGGTCTTGGCCCGCCTGCCTGAGGCCTTCACCGGAGGAGTGCGCGGCGAGGTCCTCATGCCCAGGTCGGTCCACGAGGGCAAGTACGCCGACAAGGCCAATTGCCGCAACGCGGCCAATGGCCTCATGAAGCGCAAGGACGGCTCGGGCAGCGAGGACCTCGTCGTTGTCTGCTACGACGCCGCCGGGACCGTCCCGGCCTCGGGCGAGCTCTTCCCCGGCGGGGGCGCGGCGCCCTTCGCCGACGAGGCGGGGAAGATGTCCTGGCTCGAGCGCATGGGCTTCCAGGTCTCCCCGCAGCGGTGCTTCTCCCGCCCCGAGGACGTGGTCGACTATCGGGCCCGCGTCATGGACCGTCGCCCCGGGCTCCCCTACGACATCGACGGCCTCGTCGTGAAGGGCCGGGAGATCGACCCGGCGGACCTGGCCCGGGCGAGGCCGGAAAAGCAGATAGCCTTCAAGTTCAGCCTGGAGGAAGCCATCTCCACGTTGCGCGACATCGAGTGGAGCGAGTCCGGAGCCAATTACACGCCCATCGGCATCGTGGACCCGGTCCGGCTGGCCGGCACGACGGTCCAGAGAGCCAACCTCGTCAACACGAACCTCATCGGCGCCATGGGCCTCCGGATCGGCTCGCGCGTCATCATGACCAAGCGTGGCGAGATCATCCCCAAGATCGAGGGACTGGTGGACAACCCTCCCGGGACCATGGCCATCGAGGTGCCCTCGGCCTGCTCCTGCGGCAGCCGGCTCGTGGACGAGGGTACGCGCCTGTTTTGCCCGAACCCGGCCTGCCCCAAGAAGCTCAGGCACCGCATCGAGAAATGGCTCTCCGTACTCGACGTCCGGGATTTCGGCGGCGTCATCGTCGGCAAGCTCCTCGACTCCGGGCGCCTGCGCTCCATAGCCGGGCTCTACGGACTCGAGGCCGCCGAGCTCGCGGAGTACGATCGGATGGGCGAGATCCTGGCCAGGAAGATCCTGCGTAACCTCGCCGCCAAGAGCGAGGTGAGCCTCGCGCGATTCATCGCAGGCTTCGATATCGAGGGAATAGGCGAGCTTATAGCCGAGAAGGCCATCGGGGCCGGCTTCGACAGCCTGGAGAAGCTCCGGGGAGCCGGGGCCGAGGCGCTCGCCGTCGTCGACGGCCTCGGCGACATAACGGCGGCCACCATAGTCAAAGGACTATCTGAGCTCGGTCCGGAGATGGACGAACTCCTCGCCACCGGGGCGGTGCGCATACTTCCCCCCGCCGCGACGGGGCCCTTCGCGGGCAAGAGCTTCTGCTTCACGGGAGAGCTCAAGACCTTGAAGCGCGGCGAGGCCGAGGCCCTCGTCCGCTCCTTGGGCGGCCAGCCCAAGCCCTCGGTCACGAAAGGCCTCTCATACCTGGTCACCAACGACCCTTCCTCGGGCTCGGAGAAGAACAAGAAAGCCGCGTCCTACGGCGTCGGCATCATCGGCGAGGAGGATTTCCTCCGCATGGCAGGCAAGGCATGAAGCTCATGAAGAAGACTGGAAGCGGCTCGCCGGGGCTGGGAATATTCATCATCCTGTTGAGCATCGCCGCGGGAACCTATTTTTGGATGGATAGCGTGAGCCCAGCCCAGAAAGAAAAGATCACCCGCCTCGAGGGGCTCTCCGATCGGCTGCGCTCCGAGACCGTACCCGTGAAATTCATGATCCTATCGCGGGAGCCCAAGGAAGCCAGCTCGGGCGCGTGCATCAAGGCTCGCCTCAAGCTCTACGACCTTTCCGGGAAGGAGCTGGCCTCCCTCGAGAAGAGCTGGCCCGGCACCGAGCTCTTCGTCGACATGCTCCTCATGCCCGTCGCCTCGGACAAGGACGCGAAAAAGGCCGATTCCTGGCTGGCCCTGCCGTACCGCGTCTTCACCGACGAGCTGCCCGCCTCGGCTGGGACCCTGCTCTTCGACTCCTACGACTCGGCGGGCTTCCCCGAGGTCCTACGCGGCGCCGACTGGAACGCCCGGGAAAAGGAGTCGATCAAGGAAGCCTACCTCAAGGCGCGCAAGGCGGCGGGATCGGGGCTGCCCGCGACGGATTCCCTCAAGGGCTCATTCGGCTCGGCCGCCCACGAGGTATCCAGTCTGTCGAAATTTGAGGAAGGCGTAGTCTACAAAGTAGTCTGCCGCGTCAAGGGCGGCGTCGAGATCATGGAGGATTAGCGATGGCGGACAGGTTGAGCGATTTCATGACTATCATCCGCGCCGTATCCGACGCCGCGGCCTTCCTGTTCACGACTCCGGTCGGCCTCGCCGTCCTTGGGGCACTCCTCCTCCTCGCGGCCCTCGCCAAGCTCTGGTCGGTCATCTCTGGCCGCAGGCTCGCCGCCAAGGCCGCAGGGGAGGACTTCGGGACCCTCGCCGCCGCGGGCGCCGCCTTCAGGGAGATGGCCGGCATGGGAGTCAAGGCCGCAGGCGCCCTTCCGGCCTTGGCCGCCCTCGCCGCGGTTCTCGTGATCCTCGTCGGCGTCTCGGACGCGACGCGCAAGGTCGACGAATTCGTGGCGGGCCAGAAGCGCGTCGCGGAGCTCACGGCCACCGTGCGCAACCTCGAGCGGCGATACAAGGCTGTGGAGGCGCGGATCGACGACCTGCGCGACGGACGCATCCTCGCCACCCTCTCGTTCTTCGACTACAAGGACCCCAAGGCCGCGCCGCGCACCCAGTCCGTGGAGATAGCCGGCAAGGAGCTCTTCATCGACGCCATAGTCTGCAATTTCGACTACTCCGAGATAGCTGCCGGGCGGAAGGTGAATCTCGCCATCCCATTCAAGGTCTTCAGCGACGAAGTGCCCGAGTCCAGGGGCATCTCCCTGGCCATCCTCGACGAATCGGGCGTGCCCTACATGTATCGGAGGCCGGCCGAAGGGCTCTACGGGATCGCGCCGGACGCCTATGCCGCTCGGCTCTCCGAGCTCATGGCGGATATCCGCACGGAGGAGAGCGCGAGGAAGGCCGGCATCGTGCGCAGTCTCTACGGAGACGCGGTCCATCGGGCGGCCAGGAAGGGCGAGGCTTTCGACGTCTGGGTAGAGCAGACGGGAGGGCTCAGCATCAAGGAGCTCGAGTCCTTCTAGTCCAAGGCGGCCTCGGCTTGATCGAATGCGCGGCTCGACGCTAATATCCATCACCTCATCGACATCGGGAGCACGACATGGTTGAGACTAAGGCCGCATGGAAGAGGATAGTCGCCCGCGCGCTGGCGGCGCACGCGGCGGGCAAAGGCATGGCCGAGGCGGGCAGCGGCTCCCTGCCGGGGCCGGATGGCGTCGTGCTCGAGCGGCCCCCCAAAAGCGAGCTCGGCGACCTAGGCTTTCCCATGTTTCCCTATGCCAAGATCATGCGGGCCGCCCCGGCCCAGTTGGCTTCGGCCCTCGCGGCCCTTATCAAGGGCGATCCAGAAGCCGAGGGCCTGGGGACCGCCTCCGCCGAGGGCCCCTACCTCAACGTGCGGCTCTCCCGCGCCTCCCTCACGGCCACGACTCTGGCCGCGGCGGCCTCGCCCTCCTGGGGCTCTGTCTCCGGCCTCGCGGGCAAGAAGGTCATGGTCGAGTTCTCCAGCCCCAATACCAACAAGCCCCTGCATCTCGGCCACCTGCGCAATAACGTGCTCGGAGAGTCCCTGTCGAGGATCCTGTCCAAGGCCGGCGCCGAGGTACGCAAGATCAACCACATCAATGACCGGGGCGTACATATCTGCAAGTCCATGCTCGCCTATCAAGCCTACGGCGAAGGACGCAGCCCAGCCGACGAAGGCCTCAAGGGCGATCATTTCGTCGGCAAGTACTACGTTCTCTTCAACAAGTTAAAGGAAGAGGACCCCTCGGCCGAGGAAAAGGCCCAGGGAATGCTCCTTAAGTGGGAGCAGGGCGATCCCGAGGTCCGCGAGCTCTGGCAGAAGATGAAGGGCTGGGTCCTCGAGGGCATCAAGGTCACCTACGCCAGGACGGGGATAGCCTTCGATCTCTACGATTTCGAGAGCGACACCTACGAGCTCGGGGCCGACGCGGTCCGAGAGGGCTTGGTCAAGGGCGTCTTCTATAAAGAGGAGGATGGCTCGGTCTGGGGCAACTTCGAGGACATCGGCCTCGACCGCAAGGTCTTCCTGCGCAAGGACGGCACGAGCCTCTATATTACCCAGGACATCGGCACGGCCATCGAGCGGCACAAGGCCTGGCCCTACGACAGGCTCATCTACGTCGTCGGCAACGAGCAGCAATACCATTTCAAGGTCCTCTTCGAGACTCTGAAGCGCCTCGGCTACGATTGGGCCAAGGACCTCCACCACCTGGCCTACGGCATGGTCAACCTGCCCTCGGGACGGATGAAGACCCGCGAGGGCACCGTCGTCGACGCCGACGACCTGGTCGACGAAGTAGCGGCCCTCGCGGCCAAGGAGATCGAGGACAAGGGCCGCGAGGACGCCGTGGGCGATTCGGGCGCCGTCTCCGAGAGGATCGCCCTCGGAGCACTCCATTACTACCTGCTGCAGACGAGCCCGATCAAGGACATGCTCTACGACACCGCGCAGTCCCTGTCCTTCACGGGCGATACCGGCCCCTATATCCAGTACATGGGTGCCCGGGCTTCGTCCATCCTTCGCAAGCACGCGGCGGGCGAGGGCAATGCCGTCAAGGGCAAGGCCAGCCCGGATCTCCTCGCCTCCGACGCCGACTGGTCCGTCTTGAAAAGGGTCGCCGAGCTGCCCGAGGCCGTTCAGGCCGCCGCCGACTCGATGGAGCCCTCGGTCCTCGCCGCCTACCTCCACGACCTCGCTGCCGATTTCTCGTCCTGGTACCGTGATAATCCCGTGCTCAACAATCCCGACCCTGACCTTGCGGCCAGCCGGCTCGAGCTCGTGAGGGCGGTCAAGCGCAGCTTCGAGGTCGCCTCCGCCCTCGTCTGCGTGCCCTTCCTCGAGACGATGTAGGTTTCCTTCGAGGTCTAGGGCCCCGCGTCGCGGCGGTTGACAGCGTCGTGAGTTACGTTGTATAAATGCCAGCCTAACTATAGCTTTATCGAGGTAGCATTATGTACGCAGTCGTCGAAGTTAACGGAAAACAGTATCGCGCCGAAAAGGGCGCTGTTCTTAAGGTAGATCGCTTCGATGCGGAGCAGGGCGCGGCGGTTTCGCTGGATAAGGTCCTTCTCGTATCGGGGGATAGCGTAAAAGTGGGAGCCCCCTACGTGGCGGGCGCCGCGGTCAAGGTCACCGTCCAGGAAGAGGTCAAGGGCGATAAGATCATCGTCTTCAAGTACAAGCCCAAGAAGGATTATCGACGGACTCAGGGCCATAGGCAGCTGTACACCCTCCTCAAGGTCGAGGACATTCAGGCCTGATTAAGGTTACCGCGCCGCGATGATCAGCGCGAAAGCCGTCGTCGGAACGGGGGGAGTACTCCTCGCCTTCGACGCCAAGGGCCATGCGCGATCGGGTCCGGCCGGAAGCGATATCGTCTGCGCCGCCTTTTCGGTCCTCGCGCGGACTGCCTACAAGGCCCTTGAAGGCCTCGAGGGTCTGGAACTGCGGGGCTATGCGCCCGAGCCGGGGATCTTGAGCTTCGAGGTTCTGAAGCCCGCGGTTAATGCCGAGCGGGCGGCGGGCATAGCCGATTTCCTGGTCGTGGGATTGCTCGACCTGGCTAGGGACTATCCAGAAGCCCTGGTCTTTTCGGTAGAACGTAATTTGGAGGAATGAGATATGGCACACAAGGGCGTCAACGGCCGCGATTCCAATCCGCAGCACCTCGGCGTTAAGGCTTATGGCAACGAGGTCGTAAGCGCCGGCTCCATCATCGTACGTCAGCGCGGCACGAGGATCCATCCCGGCGTCAACGTCGGCATCGGCAAGGACGACACTCTCTACGCCCTCGTCGACGGCAAGGTCTTCTTCAAGGAATTTCGCAAACGCAAGTTCGCGGGCATAGAAGCCGTAAAAAGCGAATAGCCTCCGCCGGACCATCGGCGAGGGCCGGGCTCTTCGCGGCCCGTCATACGGCCGGAGGCGGGAGCCATGCTCCGCTTCCTGCCTATCAAAGAGAGCCGTCCGGGCAGAAGCGCCGCGGGCGGCTCTCTCTTTTCTCGAGGGGTGCATAGCGTGATAAAATTCGCTGACGAAGCCACGATTACGGTCTCGGCCGGTAAGGGCGGGGACGGCTGCGTAGCCTTCCGCCGGGAGAAATTCGTGCCCTTCGGCGGGCCCGCGGGAGGCGATGGCGGAAGGGGAGGGGACGTCGTCTTCGAGGTTAGGCGCAACCTCCGCACCCTGGCCCAGCTCCGCTATCAGCAGAATTTCAAGGCCGAGAACGGGCAGCCCGGGATGGGCAAGAACATGCACGGACGCGACGGCGGCGACGTCCTCATCCTGGTGCCCCCGGGCACCATACTCATGGACGCCGACACGGGCGAGCTGATCAAGGACTTCGGCGTCAACGACAAGAACTCGCCGCAGGTCAAGGAAGGAGAGCGCTGGACCTTCCTCAAGGGAGGCAAGGGCGGCTGGGGGAACACGCATTTCAAGACTTCGGTCAACCAGGCCCCGCGGCAGTTCCAGCCGGGGCAGCCGGCCAAGTCCGCGCGGCTCCGCGTGGAGCTCCAGCTCATCGCGGACATTGGCTTCGTGGGCTTCCCGAACGCCGGCAAGTCTTCCCTCCTCGACCATTTCACCAACGCCCGGCCCAAGATCGCGCCCTATCCCTTCACCACGAAGATCCCCAATCTCGGCATGCTCACGATGCGCGAGCGCGACATCGTCCTCGCCGACATCCCAGGCATCATCGAGGGGGCGCACGAGGGCCTGGGATTGGGCCTGCGATTCCTCAAGCACATAGCCCGCACGAGCGCCCTCGCCTTCCTCGTGGACCTCTCCGACGACAACTGGGAGAGCGCCTTCGAAGTCCTCCTGGGCGAGCTCTCGGCCTTCGCTCCCGGCATGCCCGCCAAGCGCCGCGTGCTCATCGCCACCAAGCTGGACCTCCCCGAGGCCGAGGACCGCTTCGAGGCCTTCCGCTCCAAATTCGCGGGCGAGGAGGTCTACGGGATCTCCGTGTTCTCGGGAAGGGGCATCGACGAGCTGCGCGAGGCCTTCTTCTCCATCGTCGTCACAGCCGAGTCCTCGCCCGCTGCTGCGATCTCCCCCGAAAGCGAGGGTGGCGCGGTCCCCGGCGGCGAGGATCTCTTCGGCCTCGGAGGCGAGGAGGGGGAGGGCGTCGATTGAGGCTCCTCGTCCTCGGCGGCAGCTTCAATCCCGTGCACGTCGGCCATCTCATATTGGCCGAGGAGCTGCGATGGGAATTCGGCTACGACCTAGCCCTCCTCGTGCCATCGCATCGCCCTCCCCATAAGGACGCCTTCGATGATCCGGGCCCCGCGCACAGGATCGAGATGCTGAGACTGGCCGTCGGCGACGATCCTTCCATCGCGGTGGACGACTGCGAGATCAGGCGAGGCGGCATATCCTACACGATCGACACCCTGGCCGAGCTGCGCCGCCGATACGCTATCGAGGGCAAGCCTGGGCTCGCGATAGGCGACGACCTCGTGCCGGGCTTCCCCGCCTGGCGCGATCCCGAGGGCCTCGCCGAGGCGGCCGACCTAATTTGCGCCCATCGCTCATGCGACGAGGAACTGCCCTTGGCATATCCGCACCGCTACGCCCACAACAGCCTCGTAAGGATTTCGAGCAGCGAGCTGCGCTCGCGCATCGCCTCGGGCAGGCCCTTCAGGAGGCTCCTCCATCCCGAGGTCTATCGCTATATCAGCGAGGGCGGGTTATATGGATTACGCTGAGCTGTCGAGGATCCTCGACGCGAGCCTCGATGACAGGCTCTCGCCGGGGCGGGCCGCCCACTCGCGGAGGGTGGCCGAGATGTCGGCCTCCCTTTGCGCCAGAGAAGGCCTGGACCCCGAGCGAGGGCGGCTGGCCGGCCTCGCTCATGACTTCTGCAAGGAGCTTCCGAAGGGCGAGCAGCGGGAGCTCGCCGCGATTTACGCACGTGGCTTGGCCGACGCTTCCGATTCGAGCACCCTCATGGCCGACAAGGTCATGCACGGACCGGCCGCCTCCGCCCTGCTGGCCCGCGACTACGGCGTATCGGATCGCGAGCTGCTCGAGGCCGTCGCCGTG
Source organism: Spirochaetaceae bacterium UBA1306 (assembly GCA_002307245.1). Lineage (GTDB taxonomy): Bacteria > Spirochaetota > Spirochaetia > Treponematales > Rectinemataceae > UBA1306. Next base: position 28,153 of record DBTW01000062.1, read on the forward strand.
CATACCGTCGGCAAACCGGGCATGGGAAGCCTCGCCGTCATCGTCTACTGCTCCGACAAGCTGGAGCCCGGCAGGGAACGCATCGACTCGAGCTACCGCGAACGCTGTCTCGGGCTGCCGCTCCGGGACATGCTGCTCGCCGTGATAGAGGGCGTGCTGAGATGGATGAGGTCCCAAGGCAAGGCCGTTGCGCCCGAGACCCTAATCCTATACAGTAGCTTAACTCCTGGGACCCCAACGAAATGAAGCGACTAAACATCGATAAGAGCTCCATCCTCCTCATCGTCATCGTGGGCATACTGATGTCCACCGTGGCCTTCCTGGCCATATCGCTCCGGTCCGACGCCGTCGACCAGGCCATGAAGGGCGATCGCATACTAAACCTCCTGGTCATCATCGAGAGGGAGGGCAAGCCGGCCTCCACCCAGCTCTTTCTCTTCTACCCCTCGAACGGCCGCGGAGCGCTCCTGGACGTGCCTGGCGAGACTGGTCTCATCATAAAGTCCCTGAACCGCGTCGACAGGATAGACGTCCTCTATGACAAGCGCAGGCCACGGGCCTACGTCGACGAAGTGGCGGGCCTGCTGCAGACGAGCGTACCCTATTGGATTGTCATCGACGAGAAGGGCCTCACCCACGCCGTGGACCTGCTCGAGGGCATCGAGGCCTTCGTGCCGTCTCGCGTCGACCTCCCCGGGCCGCCCGCGGCGTCGTTGCCATCGGGGGCCGTTCTCCTCGACGGTGACAAGGCCGCCCAGTTCGCCTACTACGCCGACAAGGACGAGACCGACGGTGACGCCATCGCGAGGCGGCAGAAGCTCTTCCAGTCCCTCGTCAGGAGGATGGGGGAGAAGGCGGTCTGGATAACCAGGGGCGACGTCTTCTCGACCTTCAAGAAGAGTATGAGAAGCAACCTGGGCGACGATACACTCAGGCGCTTCCTCGTGGAGCTGTCCAAGCTCGACGCCGACCGGCTGGTCCTCCAGAAGGTGACCGGCATCAACCGGGACGTCGACGGCAAGCGCCTGCTCTTCCCGCACTACGACGGGGAGCTCGTACGGGACATCGTGAAGCAGACCCTCAACGCCCTCGCCAACTCCGACTCTTCCTCGCCGGCAGACAAGATCTTCACCATCGAGGTCCTGAACGGCACCCCCACCAAGGGTTTGGCCAAGAAGGCCGCCGAGATATTCCAGAGCTTCGGCTACGACGTCCTCTCGGTGGACAACGCCGAGCGCGAGGATTACGACGGCACGCAGATTATCGATCGATTCGCGAACCCCGAGGCCGCGAAGAACATCGCGAGCGTGATACGATGCCCCAAGACGACCCAGCAGACGGCCGACCCGGGCGGCGTTTCCGCCGATTTCACCATCATACTCGGAAAGGACTTCAATGGCAGATACTGCTCTCCCTAGCGAAAAGGCGGCCATGGAGCTCGCCCAGGTGCTGACCGACCACAGCGCCTCGGACGTAGTCGTGCTGGACGTCGCCGCGCAGGCCGGCTGGACCGACCGCTTCGTGATCGCCACCGCGACCAGCTCGGCCCACCTCCGCGGCCTCGGGCGCTTCGTGGAAGAAAAGGTGCATGAGCTCGGCCTCCAAAGGCTGGGCAAGGGCGTCGCGGCGGACGACGACGACGAATGGCTCCTCATAGACCTCGGGATCGTCGTCGTGCACCTGATGACCGAGCGTTCCAGATCCTTTTACGAGCTCGAGAAACTGTGGTTCGAATCGCCGGTTCTGAAGGTAGTCCCCAAGGGGAGCATCAAGGCCTAGCGAGCGGAGCGATCCTTCCACCCAAAAGGAACAACGCGGATAAAAAAGCGCAAGACCGCCCGGAAGGGCGGCCTTGCGCTTTTTTACCCGGAGTAGGGCCCCGGACGAGCTTGGGATCACTCGTCGAAATCGTCGTAATCTATATCGTCCTCGTAGTCGAGGTCCTCTTCTTCCTCGCCTTCTTCCTCGTCGAAGTCGTCGGATTCCTCGTCCTCGTCGTCATCGTCGTCGTCGAAATCGTCATCGTCGTCGTCGAAATCGTCGTCGGCGTCGTCGAAGCCGTCTTCCTCGGCGTCGTCGAAGTCTTCGCCTTCCTCGAAATCATCGTCCTCGTAATCGTCGTAGCTATCGTCGAAACGGAGGCTTCCCGCCTTGACCGGATCGACGTATCCATAGTCCGAAACGGCCGTTAGAGCGAGTTCGCTTGCCTCGTTCGGGGCGGTGTCGCCACTTAATGGAATCATGCCTCATTCCTCCGGATGGACGGGGCGCCTGGGACGCCTCCGTGCCTACGAAAATCTAAAAGAGTATCTGCCGGTCTGTCAACTACGATCGTACAAATAATAAAGGGCTCAACAAGGCTAAATATTGATGATAGGGACAGGGTTTGACAAGGTTTTACATATATGTATAATACCAGCCCTACATGGCGGAGAGCGTCCGCGCGCGGGCAGCGGCAAAGGTTAACCTGCATCTCAGGGTATATGGTCGTCGCAATGACGGCTACCATGCGATCTTGAGCTTGTTCCAAGCTGTTTCCCTCGCGGATTCCATCGTCATTCGTTCTTTGAAAGAGTCTGATACCATAGAAATCACAGGCGATTTCGATTGTCCGCCAGAAGCTACGACCGTGTATAAAGCGGCCATGGCTTACAGGGAGGCAAGTGGGATCGGCACTGGCCTATCGATAGTCGTCGATAAGCGCATTCCGGCAGGAGCCGGCCTCGGCGGGGGCTCGAGCGATGCCGCCGCCGTATTGGGCGGCCTCGAAGCCCTCCTGTCTGGCGGTCTTGGCCGGGAAAAGCTGTCAGAGCTCGGCGCGGCGATCGGGAGCGACGTCCCTTTTTTCCTTGGCGCCAATGCCGCCCTGGTCTCCGGACGTGGAGAGTTGGTGCGGCCGATAGCCGCGAGGAGCGATTTTTCGCTCCTACTGGTCTATCCTGGTTTTGCAGTGGGAACAGCCGGAGCCTATTCTCTGCTCGATCGATCCCGGCCCGACGATTCCGCCGAGCCCGATCCTTCGCCGGAAAGGCTCCTCGAGGCGTACCGGGGCGATATAGGAGCTTGGCCCTTCCACAATTCCTTCGAGCCTTTCATCGGCGCTTCCAAGCCGAGGATACTCGAGGCCAAGGCTTTGCTCCTCGAATCGGGGGCGGCCTTCGCCGCGATGAGCGGCTCGGGCAGCTCCGTTTTCGGCGCTTTCGAGGACGGCGAAGTGGCTGCGGAGGCCGAGAGACGACTCTCCCGGGCAGGGTTTTCGGCCTTCGCCGCCTGCCCGCTTGCGCGTACGGCTTCGCTCGATTACTATTAGGGCCAACATCTTCCGCGCGCTCGCAAGGAGAGTCGCAGCCATGGAGATCACGGATATCCGCATCCGCAGGGTCACGACCGAAGGGAAGCTCAAGGCGTACGTGACGGTGACCTTCGACGACTGCTTCGTCGTCCACAATGTCAAGATCATCGAGGGCAAGAGCGGGGTGTTTATAGCCATGCCGAGCCGGAAGACGAGGAACGGGGAATACAAGGATATTGCTCACCCGATTCATCCAGACTTCCGAAGCCGTCTCCAGGAGCGGATCCTAGAGGCCTTCGAGACAGCTCCATTATCCGATACCGCCGCCGATTTCGATTGATAGCGGTTTCGACCAGTACAGGGCGATCGTACTGGGACGTCGGCAAGCGGTAAGCCATCGGACTTTGGCTCCGACATTCGCAGGTTCGAATCCTGCCGTCCCAATACTTACGCATAAATGCGTTTTTCAAGGAGACTTTGCATGAATCAGTCAGTTCTTAAGGCAGTCGCGCGCGCCGAGACCACAAAGGGCGAGCTAAGGCAATTCCGCGCGCAGGGCCAAATACCCGCGGTCATCTACGGCGGCGGCGATGCCGCCACGCAGATCCTCATCGACGAGAAGGATTTCCTCAAGGTGGCCGCCGGCATCTCCGAGTCTACCATCCTGGGGATCGACGTCAACGGGACCAAGAAGCGCGCCTTCGTCAAGGCCAGGCAGAGGGATAGCCTCACCAACAAGATCATTCATATCGACTTCCTCGAAGTCATCTCCGGGCGCATGCTGCACGCTCGCGTCCCTCTCCACCTCGTCGGCATTCCCGTCGGCGTCCGCGAAGGCGGAGTGCTCGAGAACCCGGCCCACGAGATCGAGGTAGAGTGCGATCCCGACCATCTCCCGGAGCGTATCGAGGTCGATGTCTCCGAGCTCCACGCCAACCACTCCATCCACGTCCGCGAGCTCAAGATCGGCGATAAGGTCAAGGTCTTGTCGAGCCCCGAGCTCGTCGTGGCTGTCGTCAAGTACATCAAGGAAGAGGTCGTCGCGGCTCCCGTCGCAGCCGCCGCCGTCGAAGGTGCCGCTGCAGGCGCCGCCCCCGCCGCTGGTGCCCCCGGTGCGGCTCCTGCCGCCGCGGGAGCCCCCGGCGCGGCAGCCGCCGCAGCCGGAGCGGCCCCGGCAGCAAAAAAAGACGAGAAGAAGTGATCCCTTTGCCTCTTTCCCCTCGGGTAGCCGCGATTGCGCCGCGCCTGGGGGAAGGGAGGGCTGGGACGCGAAGAGGGGGCCGAGAGGCTCCTTTTTTTTGCATTCGGGGGATTTGATGCCTCGAGCCCGATGTTGCGTAGAAGCCCGCCTCCTGGAAGCCCTTGCCTCGGAGGGACTGAAGCCGGGAGACGCCTTGGCGGTCGCCTACTCGGGCGGCCCTGATTCGGCCGCCCTCCTGACGGCCCTAACATCGATCGGATGGGGACGGCCCATCGCGATCTACGTAGACCACGGGATTAGGCCCAGGGGAGAGCTCGAGCTCGAGCTCGAGCTGGTGCGGCGCACCTGCGCCGCCCTTGGGGCCCGGCTTACGGTGGCCAGGATAGCCTCCGGGACTATCGCGAATAGGGCTAAGTCGAGCGGCCTGGGCATCGAGGCTGAGGCGAGGCGCTATCGATATGCAGCCCTGCGGTCCGC